>JAFYVA010000009.1 GCA_017549325.1 Oscillospiraceae bacterium | reverse complement strand
GTCTTTTTTTCTTGGGATGCTGCGACAAAAGCCTCCCTTGTTAAAGGGTAAGACTCTCCCCGGCGGGGAGAGATGTCAGCAGAGCTGACAGAGAGGGGGGAGGAGGGGGACCGCGTTAGCGGTGGAGGGATTCTTTTTTATGAATCCCCCAGTCTTTTTGCTTCGCAAAAATCCAGCCCCCTTTGACAAGGGGGCCTTTGGCCTTTGCCCCGAAGGGGCGGCCATCAATAGCAGACGGGCGGCTGCGCGCAGGGCAGCCGCCCGATTTTTATTGCGCCACGCCGCCGCCCGATTTTTATTGCGCCGCGCCGCCAAACCCACGAAAAATCATCAAGAAGAGGAAAAGTTTTCCACACACATGGGGAAAAGAGTAACAACGGCAGTAACAAAAATGACAATTCGGTTACAGAAGTGGAAAAAGCCTTGACAATTTGCGGGGGGGGGTATACTTGCCATAGAACAAAACGATTTATCGTTGAAAGTCGGATTGTTCAAAATTAAAAACATTTTTTTGGAGGAAAAAACAATGAAGAAGATTGTTGCTATCGTCCTGAGCCTGGTTATGGTTCTGGGCCTGGCCACCACCGCTTTCGCCGCTACCACTTCTACCGGCAGCGTCGCTACCACTTCCGTCACCCCCGTTAAGGCTGCTGGTTATCAGCTGGCCGCCGCTGGTGGCTCCATGACCGAGCTGGATGTCACCATCACCACCATCGAGAAGACCACCGTCACTGGTAAGGTCACCGCTGATGTCCCCATGTACGTTCCCACCATCTGGGCTCTGAATGGCGATTTCTTTGTCGAGGTTGCTAAGGCTGATGCTACCTACGCTCTGAAGAACAACGGCGCATATGTCTATCTGTTCCCCGCTACTGCTGCCACCGTTGATGGCGTGATCGCTGAGTTCGCTACCGCCGTGGTGATGGATTCCATCGTCCTGCCCGCTGACGAGGATGTTGACTGCGGCGATGCTTACGTGACCGTTGGCCAGGATAAGGTTTGCGTTCCCTACTATGTGTCCGGTGACGATGTCTACTCCGTCGGCGGCACCACCTTCGCTTACTTCAACGGCGAGTTCGTCGCTTACGGCGCTGCTCCCTCCTTCAAGTATCACTCTTGGGATGCTAAGAGCCTGATCGTCAAGGCTACCGACGTCAAGGGTGTTCAGGTTCCCGTCTCCATCGAGTGCGAGGATTGCGAGAAGACCTTCCCCATCGTTGGCATTGCTAAGTTCGACAACACTTGGGAGCTGTATGTGGACTATGATGTCTACACCGCTGGCAAGTACTTCATCGTTCTGGATGCCGTTGCTGCTGACGCTCCCGCTGCTTCCGACAAGGTTGAGTCCGCTCAGACCTTCGACGCTGGTATCGCTATGTACGTCGGCATGTCCGTCATGGCCGCTGCCGGTTCCGCTGTCGTCCTGAAGAAGAAGGACTAATTGTAGTCGGAATTCTACAAAACGATTAAACGAAGTTTCAACGAGCTTCTTTTAATTCCATGAGCAGGTCCTACATTTCTCCAAAAGGGATTTGTGATGAACGCGGTTGTTTATGCCTGCTCGAAACGAAAGAGGCCCCGCAAGGGGCCTTTTTCACCACATCGTTGATTTACATAATATTGATATTATTGTAAATTGCTGGAAACTCTGAAAAAGGAGAAAAGAAACCATGAAGAAGTTTTTTAGTCTGGTTCTGGCCCTCGTGATGGCCCTGAGCCTGACCACTATCGCATGGGGTGCTTACACTGGCACCGGTACGGCAGATGATCCGTATGTGGTTGGCACTACCGATGATCTTACGGACGTTTTGAGTGTTGCCGCTGATGGTAGCGTTATCAAGCTGACCGCTGACATCGCACGCTCCACCGGCGGGCTCATCACTGTTAATGGCATGGCCCTCACCTTTGATCTGGGCGGAAAGACTCTCTCTCGCGATGTAAGCTCCATCTTCTATGTTATCAACGGTGGTAAGCTGACCGTGAAGAATGGTACGCTGACTTGCACTTGCACCGACAATGCGGCAATTTATTCCGATGGTAACGGCACCGATGCTAACTCCATCACCCTTGATGGCGTGACATTGAATAGCAAGTATATGGGCGTTTACCACAACGGCACGAGCTACGGTGCTAATGTAACCATCAACAATTCTGCCATTGTTGATACTTATGCCGAGGGTGCAGGCGTGTTCCTGTCCGGTCAGGCTACCTGGGCGAACAAGAACGCTCTGACGATTACTAATTCTAACATCAGCGGTGCTACCGCTGTGGAAGTGAAGCAGTCCGATGCAACCGTGACCAACTCCACTCTGACCTCTACCTATACCGGCACCGCCTCCCTGAGCAGCAACGGTAACGGAATGTGCGCCGTGGGTTATGCACTGGCTCTGACCAATAATGCTACCGATGCCACTGCCGGTACTGTGACCGTTAACAGCGGTACTTTCAAGGGTGCTGTGGGCATCAAGGATTCTGCTACTACTAACGAGGTCGGTAATGCCACCGGTGCAACTATCGCCGTCAAGGGTGGTACCTTTACCGATGACGTGATTTCTTATCTGGCTTCCGGCTCCGTCTATAAGGACGGCGTTGTGACCACCCAGACCACCGTTCCCACCACCGGCACCACTTCTACCGGTAGCGTCACCACCGGTTCTGTCACCGCTGCTAAGGCCAAGCTGTACCGTCTGGCCACCGCCGGCGGCTCTATGACCGAGCTGGGTGCTGTCACCGAGATTAAACTGACCTCTGTTGCCGGCAAGATCGACGCCAATGTCCCCAAGTATGTTCCCAATATCTACTCTCTCGATGGCAACCTGTATATTCAGGTGGCTAAGGCCGCTGCTGACTACGCTCTGAAGAACAACGGCACCTATATCTACCTGTTTGATATTCCTCAGACCACTACCGATGCCGCTATCGCTGCTTATGCCACCTCCGTGGTGATGGATAAGCTGGTTACTCCCGCTGATACGGATATCGACTGCGGCGATTGCATCAAGGGCGGCGCTCTGGCTTCCTACTATGTCTCCGGCACCAACTTCTACTATACCGATGGTCTTACCTGGGCTTACTTCAACGGTGAGTTCGTAAAGTATGATGCCACCACCAAGGTCGTCTTCCAGGATCACACCTGGGATGCTACCAGCATCAAGGTCAAGGCCACCGATGTCAAGGGTACCAAGGTTCCTGTGACCATCGAGTGCAAGGATTGCGAGAAGACCTTCTCCATCGTTGGCGCTAAGGCTTTCGATAACACTTGGGTCAAGGGTGTAAACTACACCACCACCCCCGCTGTGGACGCTTACGGTCAGTACTACATCGTACTGAGCAACGCTTCCACTGGCACTGTCGTGGCTCCCTCCACCGACAAGACCGTCCAGTCTGCTCAGACCTTCGATGCCGGTATTGCCATGTATGTCGGTATGTCCGTCATGGCTGCTGCCGGTGGCGCTGTGGTGCTGAAGAAGCGCGAGGACTAAGAACAATCCCTCCGTCATTTGCTCTGCAAATGACACCTCCCTTTCACAAGGGAGGCTGATAATGTAAAAAAAGACGCCCGCAAGGGCGTCTTTTTTGTTGCTCCTGTGGGGGCTTTATGCTATAGTATCCTTACGAAGTAAAGAACAAAGGAGAACCAAACTATGGATATCAAGGATATTTTGGCAAAGGTCGACCACACCCTGCTGGGTCAGAGCGCCACTTGGGACGAGATCCGCGCCATCTGCGACGACGGCATGAAGTACGGCTGCGCCAGCGTGTGCATTCCCGCCTCCTATGTCAAGCAGGCTGCGGAGTATGTGGGCGGCAAGCTGCCCATCTGCACCGTGATCGGCTTCCCCAACGGCTATGCCACCACTGAGGCCAAGTGCTTCATGGCTGCCGATGCGGTGAAAAACGGCGCCGAGGAAGTGGATATGGTCATCAACATCGGCTGGGTGAAGGACAAGAAGTATGACGATGTTCTCGCCGAGATCCGCGCCATCAAGGCCGCCTGCAGCGGCAAGCTGCTGAAGGTCATCATCGAGACGTGCCTGCTCACCGACGAGGAGAAGATCGAGATGTGCCGCGTGGTCAGCGACAGCGGCGCGGAGTACATCAAGACCTCCACCGGTTTTGGCGGCGGCGGTGCCACCCGTGAGGACGTGGCCCTCTTCAAGGCCCACGTGGCCCCTCATGTGAAGATCAAGGCCGCCGGCGGCATTTCCACCGTGCAGGATGCCGAGGACTTCGTGGCGCTGGGCGCCGACCGTCTTGGCACCAGCCGCATCGTGAAGGCTGTCAAGGCCATGGAACAGTAAGAAGAAAAGGAGAATACGACGATGTCTACCCCTCATAATAACGCGCCTCAGGGCGCATTCGGCAAGACCGTACTGATGCCCGGCGATCCCCTCCGCGCCAAGTTTATCGCCGAGACCTTTTTGGAGAACCCCCAGCTGGTGAACAATGTCCGCGGCGTGCAGGGCTATACCGGTACCTACAAGGGCGTGACCGTTTCCGTCATGGCCAGCGGTATGGGTATCCCCTCCATCGGTATCTACTCCCACGAGCTCTACAGTGTCTACGGCGTGGAGAATATCATCCGCGTCGGCTCTGCCGGTGCCCTCCGCGCCGAGCTGGAGCTGGGCAGCGTGGTGGCCGGTATGGGCGCCAGCACCAACTCCAACTTCATCCACCAGTACGAGCTGGGCGGCACCTACGCCCCCATCTGCAGCTATGACCTCCTTGCCGCCGCAGTGGAGGCTGCACGTGAGCTGGGCGTGAAGATGCCCGTGGGCAACCTCTATTCCTCCGACACCTTCTACGATGCCGCTGGCCGCAATATGCGCTTTGCCAAGATGGGCTGTCTGGCCGTGGAGATGGAGGCCGCCGGCCTCTACTGCACCGCCGCATCTCTGGATAAGCGGGCGCTGGCCATCTGCTCCATTTCCGACAACCTGGTCACCGGTGTGGAACTGAGCCCCGAGGAGCGCCAGACCACCTTCACCAACATGATGAAAATCGCGCTGGAAGTGGCCGTGAAAATGGAGAAATAAACAAAAATTCAAAAAAAGCAGAACAATTTCATGGCATACGGCCTTTTGTCCGCGCGACACGGACAAAAGGCCGTTTTTCCTCCGTCATAGGAGAATTAGGACTTGCTTTTGCGGTTTGATAATGATAGAATGGCGATGTACGCGAAGGACGCGTCCTTCGCATTTTTCTTGCAGAAAAATGATTACTTTTTATGAAAGGAAAAAGATTATGAAGAAGTTTCTTGCTCTGATTCTCGCTCTGGTCATGGCTCTGAGCCTGGTGGCCTGCGGTGAGAAGGCTCCCGCTGCTGACGACGCCGATACCGGTGCCGACGCCGCTACCCCCGAGTACAAGGTTGCTATGATCACCGACTACGGTGACATCACCGACCAGTCCTTCAACCAGACCACCTACGAGGCCTGCAAGGCTTTCTGCGAGGCCAACTCCATCGAGTTCACCTACAAGAAGCCCGCCGGTGACACCACCAGCGACCGTGTTGCCATGGTCGAGCAGGCTGTGGACGAGGGTTACAACGTCATCGTGATGCCCGGCTATGCTTTCGGCGGCACCATCGTTGAGGCTGCTCCCATGTATCCCGAGGTGAAGTTCATCGCTCTGGACGTGGCTGAGGGCGACCTGCTTGAGGCCGGTGTCACCGCTGCCGGTGAGAGCTATGACTACAACCCCGCCAACTGGGATCTGTCCAAGTACGTTGACATGACCAACGTCTACTGCGCTATCTATCAGGAAGAGCTGTGCGGCTACATGGCCGGTTACGCTGCCGTGAAGATGGGCTACACCAAGCTGGGCTTCCTGGGCGGCATGGCTGTTCCCGCTGTTATCCGCTACGGTTTCGGCTTCGTGCAGGGCGTTGACGCCGCTGCTGCCGAGATGGGCATCAATGTTGACGTGAACTATGCTTACGGCAACCAGTTCTTCGGCGACAACGATATCACTGCTGCTATGGATACCTGGTATCAGAACGGCACTGAGGTCGTCTTCGCCTGCGGCGGCGGTATCTACTCCTCTGCTGCTGAGGCTGCTGCCAAGGTCGGCGCTAAGGTCATCGGTGTTGACGTTGACCAGGCCGGTATCATCGACGGCGTGTACGGCGAGGGCATGACTGTTACCTCCGCTATGAAGGGTCTGTATCCCGCTACCTTCGATACTCTGACCGACGTGATCCTCAACGGCAACTGGGCCGACTATGCCGGCAAGATCGAGACCCTGGGTCTGGTGAGCGGCGATGATCCCACTCTGAACTACGTTCAGATCCCCATGGAGTCCACTCTGTGGAGCGATTCCTTCACTCAGGATGATTACAAGACTCTGGTGAAGGGTATGTTCGATGGCACCATCACCGTTTCCAATGACACCGCTGCTATGCCTGCTGTCACCAACGCCAACGTTGACGATCAGGGCAACATCAAGTAATTGTCATAAACGCGAATGAAGAGAAGACGGGCTTTTGCCCGTCTTCTTTTTTTGCCCGTTTGGCAAAAAAGCGCGAATTTGGTTTTGCAATATCCCGTGAAGTATAGTATACTGTTGCCATAGTATGTGTATCTTTCCGCTTTTATGGCGGAGAGGAAAGGAGGGCGTTACGCCTTGGAACATCAGTATGCCATTGAAATGCTGAACATCACCAAGAAATTCCCCGGTATTATCGCCAACGACAATATCACCCTGCAGCTGCGTAAGGGTGAAATTCACGCGTTGCTGGGCGAAAACGGTGCCGGCAAGTCCACGCTGATGTCGGTGCTGTTCGGCCTGTATCAGCCGGAGGAGGGCACCATCCGCAAGGATGGCCGCGAAGTGAAGATCAAAGACCCCAACGATGCCAACGATCTGGGCATCGGCATGGTGCATCAGCACTTCAAGCTGGTGGAGTGCTTCAGCGTGCTGGATAATATCATCATGGGTGTCGAGCCTGTGAAGCACGGCTTTTTGCAGAAGAAGGAAGCCCGTGAGAAGGTGATGGCGCTGTCGGAGAAGTATGGCCTTCACATCGATCCCGATGCCATCATCGAGGATATCACCGTGGGTATGCAGCAGCGCACCGAGATTCTGAAGATGCTCTACCGCGATAACGAGATCCTCATTTTCGACGAGCCCACCGCGGTGCTGACGCCGCAGGAGATCGACGAGCTGATGCAGATCATGAAGAATCTGGCCGCCGAGGGCAAGTCCATCCTCTTCATCTCCCACAAGCTGGCCGAGATCATGGCGGTGGCTGACCGCTGCTCCGTCCTGCGTAAGGGTAAGTACATCGGCACGGTGGAGACCGCCAACACCACCATGGAAGAGCTCTCTGCCATGATGGTGGGACGCGATGTCAACTTCCATGTGGCCAAGGAACCGGCTGCGCCCGGCGAAGTGGTGTTGAGCGTGGAGAACCTGTCGGTGGCCTCCAAGCGCAGTAAGGAAGATGCGGTGAAGAATGTCTCCTTCAATGTGCGCCGCGGCGAGATCGTCTGCATTGCCGGTATCGACGGCAACGGCCAGACGGAGCTGGTGTACGGTATCACCGGTCTGGAAATTCCCAAGAGCGGTACGGTCTCCTTCTGCGGCAAGGACATTACCCGCGCCCCCATTCGCCAGCGCAGCGTGAGCGGTATGAGTCATATTCCCGAGGACCGTCATAAGCACGGCCTTGTGCTGGACTATACGCTGGAGGAGAATCTGGTGCTGCAGCGGTACTTCGAGCCGGAGTTTACCACCAAGGCCGGTTTCCTCCGCCGCGACAATATCCGCGCCTATGCCCAGCGTCTCATTGAGGAGTACGATGTGCGCAGCGGTCAGGGCCCCATTACGACGGCCCGCAGTATGTCCGGCGGTAACCAGCAGAAGGCCATCGTGGCCCGTGAGATCGATAAGAATCCCGAGCTGCTGGTGGCGGTGCAGCCTGCCCGCGGCCTCGATGTGGGCGCCATTGAGAATGTACATAAGCAGCTGGTGGCCCAGCGTGACGCCGGCAAGGCGGTGCTGCTGGTATCGCTGGAGCTGGACGAGGTCATGGACGTGCCCGATCGCATCCTGGTGATGTACGAGGGTGAGATCGTGGGCGAACTTGACC
The DNA here is from genome assembly GCA_017549325.1 of Oscillospiraceae bacterium. Next base: position 2,311 of record JAFYVA010000009.1, on the reverse strand, counting down.
CCAAGGCCACCACGCAGGAAGAGCTGGGTCTGTATATGGCCGGCGCCAAGAGAGATGAGGTGAAGGCATGAAGAAAAATCTGCTGAAAAACAGCGGTGTCCAGTCGCTCATCGCCTCGTTGGTGTGCATCATTCTGGGTGTGCTCATCGGCTATGTGGTGCTGCTGTTCGTCAACCCCGCCGGTGCCGGCGAGGCCATCATGGCGGTCATTAAGAACTTCCTCAACTACAGCAAGAGTGCGACGCAGTTGAAGTATCTGGGCAGCACGCTGGTAAAGTCTGCCCCCCTGCTGATGTGTTCGCTGTCCATCCTCTTTGCCTACAAGGTGGGCCTGTTCAACATCGGTGCTGCCGGACAGTACTGTGCCGGCGTGGGTCTGGCGCTGTATGCGGCGCTGGCATGGGGTCTGCCCTGGTGGGTCTGCATCCTCTGCGCCATGGCAGCCGGTGCGCTGCTGGGCGCTATCAGCGGCCTTTTGAAGGCATACTGCAATGTCAACGAGGTCATCTCCGGCATCATGCTCAACTGGATCACCCTCTACCTTGTCAACATGCTGCTGACGAAGGTGAAGGAGGATACCAGCCCCTATACCAAGCAGATCGCCGGTGTCAACCGCGATGCGCTGATCCCCTCTCTGGGTATGGGCAAGCTCTTTACCAACAACCAGTACGTTACCATCGCCATCCCGCTTGCCATCGTCGTGGCCATCATCGTGTGGGTGGTGCTGGATAAGACCCGCTTCGGCTATGAGCTGAAGGCAACCGGCAACAACAAAAATGCCGCCAAATACTGCGGTATGGCCGAAAAGCGCAACATTATCCTGACGCTGATTATCGGCGGTGCGCTGGCCGGTATGGGTGCGGCCATGCTCTATCTCACCGGTTTTGAGCAGTGGCAGTGCTCCACCTCCTCCGTTCCCGCCATGGGCTTCAACGGTATTGCGGCGGCCTTCCTTGGCGGTCTGCATCCCGTGGGTGCGATTCTGTCCTCGTTCTTCATCCAGCACATCACCGTGGGCGGTGCGTACGTGGATAAGGCGATGTACTGCGCCCAGATCTCCGATCTGATCTCCTCTATCATCATCTATCTGTGCGGCTTCGTGCTGTTCATGAAGCACGCCATGAATACCGGTATCGCCCGTCGTGAAGAAAAGGCTGCGGCAAAGCTGGCCGCCGCCGAGGAGAAAGGAGGCGATCAGTAATGCTGCTTCTGGTGCAATATACGCTGACGTTCGCCTCTGTGCTGATCCTTGTGGCGCTGGGCGGCTGTATCTCCGAGCACTCCGGCGTCATCAACCTGGGCCTTGAGGGCATCATGGTCATGGGCGCCATGGGCGGTGCGCTGATGATGCGCTACCTGTCCACCGATGTGCCTGCCATCGTGATGATCCTGGCGGTGCTGGTGGCCTCTGCGCTGGTGGGTGTCATTTACTCGACGCTGCTGGCAGTGGCCTGTATCAACTTCAAGGCTGACCAGACCATTGTCGGTACGGCCCTCAATATGCTGGGTCTTGCTGCGGCCACCGTTATCGTCAAGGCCATCAACACGGCGGCCAACCCCGACGACGTGTCCTCCGTGGTGCAGTACGCCGGTGCCAAGAAGATGTTCCTGGTGGATCTGGGCGGCTTCGAGTTCAGCTGGTTCATGCTGGTGACGCTGATTGCGCTGCTGCTGGTGTGGATGCTGCTCTACAAGACCCGCTTCGGCCTGCGTCTCATGGCCTGCGGCGAGCATCCCCAGGCAGCTGCCAGCGTGGGTATCAATGTCTACAAGATGCGCTGGGCAGGCGTGCTGATTTCCGGCGCGCTGGGCGGCCTCGGCGGTATCGTGTTCATTACCGCCGGTGTCTCCGAGTGGCGCTTTGAGTACGGTGTGGCCGGCTTCGGCTTCCTGTCTCTGGCGGTGATGATCTTCGGCCAGTGGAAGCCTCTGCGCATCGCGCTGGCGGCGCTGCTGTTCGGCCTGTTCCGCGCCCTGTCCAATGTCTACATGGGCTTCGAGGGCCTTGCCTCCCTCAATCTGCCCAGCCAGGTCTACAACATGATGCCCTATATCATCTCCCTCGTGGTGCTGGCCTTCACCTCCAAGCACTCCCGTGCCCCCAAGGCAGAAGGCATCCCCTACGACAAGGGTATGCGATAAGAAAATACGCAAAAAAAGACCGCCTCTCTGTACTGCCCCAAGTTGTACGGACAGCACAAAAAAAGACCCCTGGTAGGAAAATATTAAGTTTTAAGCGGAGTGGCGCAGCGTAAGCGGCGCCACTCCAGTTTTTAACTGGATACGCTCATGGTTATAGAAGTGTATATAG
>JAFYVA010000089.1 GCA_017549325.1 Oscillospiraceae bacterium | reverse complement strand
GTGATGGCGGCGCTGGGCACGGCAGTGCTGTTCCTTACCGTGGAGCGCCGGGATGTCCAAGGGGCGGAGTGATGTGCGGTGTGCTCGTATAGCGGACACAAGTACGCTTATTGAGCATAACTTCCAAAAACTGTAAACGCTGTCTCTGTGGAAGAAACTTTTGTTTCCGAAAAATATGGGAATTAGAAAAAAGTGCGAAAAAGGGAACTTTTTTGTTGACGAAAGGGTAAATTTATAGTAATATTACCCCGAAGGGTCATGGACCCTTTTGTGTTGTGTGTACACATCGGGTGAACACTGCAACATATCGGAATTTGTTTTTTAATTTTTATTAGGAGGAAAATCTAATGAAGAAAGCAATTGCTCTGCTTCTGGCCCTGGTGATGGTCTTCGGTCTGGTCGCCTGCGGCGAGAAGGCTCCCGCTGCTGACGATGGCAAGACCACCGTCACCGTGATCGCCGCTCAGTACGGCAATGAGACCGCCAACTGGTGGGTTGGCTTCGAGCAGAAGTTCGAGGCTGCCAACGAGGGTATCGATCTGGTGGTTGACGTCGTCTCCTGGAACGACATCTACACCGTGGTCAACACCCGTGTTGCCAACGGCGAGGCTCCCGACCTGCTGAACATCGATGTGTTTGCAGACTATCAGGCTGACGGCCTGCTGCTGCCCGCCGAGGAGTGGGTTTCCGCCGAGACCTATGCCAAGTTCTTCCCCTCTTTCCTGGCTGAGTCCGTCGTCGACGGCACCGTCTGGGCTGTCCCCGATCTGGCTTCCGCCCGCGCTCTGTACTACAACGCCGACATCCTGGCTGCTGCCGGTGTTGAGGTTCCCACCACTTGGGACGAGCTGACCGCTGCTTGCGAGGCTATCAAGGCTTACGATGCCAACATCTATCCCTGGGGCGTTGACATGACCACCGATGAGGGTCAGGCTTGCTTCGCTTACTATGCCTGGAACAACGGCGGCGGCTTCGTTGACGCCGAGGGCAACTGGGCTCTGGACAGCGCTGCCAACGTCGAGGCCGTTGAGTACATCGTCGGTCTGGTCAAGGCCGGCCTGACCAACCAGGATCCCACCACCGAGACCCGCTATGACCTGCAGGAGATGTTCGCTAACGGTCAGGTCGCTATGATGATCGGCCCCAACCAGATCTCCAAGTACTGCGAGTCCAACGCCAACCCCATCAACTACGGTATCGCTTCCCTGCCCGTTAACGGTGCTGCTGCCGGTGCTTCCGTCGGTGTTATGGACCGTATCATGTGCTTCGCCGAGGAAGGCCGTAGCGACGCTGAGATGGCTGCCATCACCGCCGTTGTGGACGCTTTCTATGACGATCAGCCCTACTCTGAGTGGGTTCTGATGGAGGACTTCCTGCCCGCTACCTCCACCGGTAACGAGCTGTGCGCCGCTGCTGATCCCGGTATGTCCGCTTGGATCGATGTTATTGGCTCCGCTAAGTTCTACCCCGCCGCCAAGGCTGAGTGGGCTGATGTGAAGCAGGGCGTCATCGATGTTCAGCAGCAGGTCCTGCTGGGCGGCAACGCTCAGGAGCTGCTCTCTGCTCTGCAGTCCGAGATCGCCGGCTAATTACATAGCCAGCGAGCTGTAAAACAAGGCTCAACGCATGGGCCGGGTCAAACCTTTGACCCGGCCCATCTTACCCCTTGCAGCCCCTTTCAATGCGCTTTTCTGAAATGAACAGCGTTTTGAAAGCGGCTGCAATAGTCGCTTATGTAAGAGAGTAAGCAAAGAGAAATTTTACTACATAACAGGGAGGTACCCCCGTGAAACGAAACAAGACGCCCCGCTATCTGCTGCGCAGGACGGAGCCCTATCTGTGGATCCTGCCCAGCATCGTGTTGATGTTCATCTTCATCATCATCCCCATCTTCTCCGTGTTCCGCATGGCCTTCAGCCGTGTCACCAAGACGGGCCTGATCAAGGAGTTCATCTGGTTTGATAACTTCACCAAGGTGCTCTCCAGCGATAAGTTCATGCTGGTGCTGCGCAATACCGCCATCTGGACGGTGGTGGTGGTGTGCCTGTCCACTCTTTTGGGCTTCATTCTGGCCCTGCTGCTGAACAATAAGTTCCGCGGCCGCAAGATCGCTCGCGCCATCGTGGTCTTCCCCTGGGCTACCACCCTGGTCATTCAGGCCACTGCATGGAAGTTCATGCTGGATAACGATTTCGGCGCACTGAACACCCTGCTGAAGTCTCTGGGTATCATCTCTGCCAACATCAACTGGACGCCTACGCCTGCGGCTTGGTTTGCATGGGAGATCGCCTGCGGTATTTTCGTGACCATCCCCTTCGTCTGCTTTACCGCATTGTCGGGCCTCCAGAGCATCGACGATTCCTACTATGAGGCCGCTACGGTGGACGGCGCTTCCTACTGGCAGAAGCTGTTCAAGATCACCGTGCCTCTGGTCAAGCCCAGCCTGACGGTGGCCACCGTGCTGAACATCATCTATGTGTTCAACTCCTTCCCCATCGTCTGGACCATGACCAAGGGCGACCCCGCCAGCCGCACCGACACGCTGGTCACCTACCTGTACAAGCTGGCCTTCTATAACGGCAAGCAGGGTGAGGCTGCCGCCGTGTCCGTCATCGGCTTTGTGATCCTCCTCATCTGCGCCAGCGTCTACATGGTGTCTACTCTGAAGAAAGGAGAGGAATAATCATGAATAACAATCTGACTGTCAATTACGGTAAGCTCTTAAAGCGCATTGTGCTGTATTTCGTGATCGTCGTGATCTGCGTGGTCATCCTCTACCCCTACTTCGTCATGTTCTGCACTGCGCTGAAGAGCCGCAGCGAGATCTTCTCCATGAACGGCACCGTGTTCCCTCAGGAGTGGGTCTGGTCCAACTTCCTTGATATCTGGTCCCGCGCACCCATGGGCAAGTATATGCTCAACTCCATCATCATCGCCGGCGGATCCACCCTCATCGCCATGATCTGCGGTATCCCCGCCGCCTATGCCCTGGCCCGCATGAAGTTCAAGGGTCAGACCGCGTTCCTGGGCTTCATCATCGTCTCCCAGATGTTCGCTCCCGTGGTGCTGCTGATCGGTATCTACAAGGTGATGCAGACCATGAGCCTGACCAATACGCTGCTGGGTCTGATCTTCATCAACGCCGCTTTCAACCAGGCCTTTACCATCTGGCTGCTGCGCGGTACCTTCATGTCCATCTCCGCCGAGATGGAGCAGGCCGCCACCATCGACGGCTGCAACCGCGTGCAGGCCATGATCAAGGTGCTGCTGCCCGTGGCTGCCCCCGGCATCGTCACCACCCTGATCTTCATCTTCATCAACGCATGGAACGAGTACACCGTGGCCCTGTGCCTCATCTCCACCGAGACCATCAAGCCCTTGACTGTTGGTATCAACATCTTCAACGGCTACAACATCATCGAGTGGCAGTATCTGTTCTCTTCCTCCATCTTCGCCATCATCCCCGTCGTCATCCTCTTCATGTGCATCGAGAAGAACCTCACCAGCGGCCTGGCCGCCGGCGGCGTGAAGGGATAAGCATTCAACCAATCTGTTCCTGTTTTAGGAGAACTGTTATGGGAATCGTTTCGATCTATGTGCCCTACAGCATCGGCGATCGGCGCTGGCTGGACGGCTATACACCACCTTGTGGCATCTGATATAGAAAAGAAGCATACAATATTAGATGATTAAAAAGGAGCAATACGAGTATGAGAGAGCCTGTATTGGTAATTATGGCAGCGGGCATGGGTTCCCGCTTCGGCGGCCTCAAGCAGATCGCGCCTATTGACGACAACAACCAGATCATTATCGACTATTCCCTGTACGATGCATGGAAGGCCGGCTTCCGCAAGGTGGTCTTTATCATCAAGAAGGCCATCGAGGACGATTTCCGCGAGGTCATCGGCGAGCGCATGGAGAAGTACTTTGAGGTGAAGTACGTGTTCCAGGAGGTGGAGAAGATCCCCGAGGGCTACACTGTCCCCGAGGGCCGCACCAAGCCCTGGGGCACCGGCCACGCCATCGCCTGCGCCGCTGAGGCCATCGACGGCCCCTTCGCCGTGCTGAACGCCGACGACTATTACGGCACCCGCGCCATGCAGACCATTTTCGACTTCCTCAAGGAAGAGCGTCCTGCCAATGAGCACGCCATGGTGGGCTATAACCTCATCAACACCGTCACCGAGAGCGGCAGCGTTGCCCGCGGCGTGTGCGAGGTGGAGGGCGGGTACCTCCGCAGTGTCACCGAGCGCACCCACATCGAGAAGCGCGGCGAGGACGCCGCCTACACCGAGGACGGCACCAACTTCGTCCATCTGCCCGGTCAGACCACCGTGTCCATGAACCTGTGGGGCTTCCAGCGTGAGATCCTCGATCAGTTCGTGGGCCGCTTCCCTGCATTCCTGGACGAGAACCTCTCCAAGAACCCCCTCAAGTGCGAGTACTTCCTGCCCACTGTGGCCAACGCCCAGCTGCAGGAGGGTCTGGGCACCATCCGCGTGCTGCCCACTCCCGATGTGTGGTACGGCGTCACCTACGCCGAGGATCTGCAGAGCGTGAAGGATGCCGTGGCCGAGATGAAGGCCAAGAAGATCTATCCCGACAAGCTGTGGATGGAGCCTGCCGCCGCCTATCACTTCCAGCTGGAGGGCGCACCCCTCTCTATCGAGCGTTACGGCTTCGGCCACATCAACGCCACCTATCTGCTGGTGACCACCACCGGCCGCCGCTACATCCTCCAGCGCATCTCCGATGCCTTCGATGTGGAGGGCCTCATGAACAACATCGCCGCTGTGACCAAGTTCACCGCCGAGCGTACCGCCGATCCCCGCGGCGCCATGACCATGGTGCATACCCTGGACGGCAAGCCCTACTACACCGACGAGACCGGTCACTACCGCGTCTACGATTTCGTCGAGGACAGCATCTGCCTGCAGGCAGCGGAGACCCCCGAGGATTTCTATCAGAGCGCCGTGGCCTTCGGTGCGTTCCAGAAGCTCTTGGAGGAGTTCCCCGCTGAGACCCTCACCGAGCCCATCCCCAACTTCCACAACACCATTGACCGCTACCGCATCTTCCGCGAGGCGCTGGAGAAGGATGTGATGGGCCGCGCCAAGGACGTGCAGGCCGAGATCGACTTCGCACTCCAGCGCGAGGAGTGGGCCGGTACGCTGCAGCGTATGCGCCAGAGCGGCGAGCTGCCCCTGCGCGTGACCCACAACGACACCAAGCTCAACAACGTCATGCTGGACGCCACCACCCGTAAGGCTCTGTGCGTTATCGATCTGGACACCGTGATGCCCGGTCTGGCCGCCTACGACTTCGGCGACTCCATCCGTTTCGGCGCCTCTACCGCTGCCGAGGACGAGAAGGATCTGGACAAGGTGAAGGTCAATCTGGACCTGTTCCGTATCTACACCCGCGGTTTCCTCTCCGCCTGCGACCTCACCGACCGTGAGATCGAGACCCTCCACTACGGCGCCAAGACCATGACGCTGGAGTGCGGTGTCCGTTTCCTCACCGACTATCTGCAGGGCGACCACTACTTCCGCATCCACCGTCCCGAGCACAACCTCGACCGCTGCCGCACCCAGTTCAAGCTGGTGGCAGAGATGGAGGCACACTGGGACGAGATGGCTGCCATCGTGAAAGAGGAGGCTGCAAGATGACGGTTCTGGTTTGCGGCGGTATGGGCTATATCGGCAGCCATACCTGCGTCGAGCTTCTCGAGCGCGACATGGATGTGATCATCGTGGACAATCTGGTCAACTCCAAGACCGAGTCCATGAAGCGCGTTAGTGAGATCACCGGCAAGAACCCGCTGTTCTATGAGCTGGACCTGCGTGACGAGGCCAAGCTCAGCGCCGTGTTTGAAGCTCACAAGATCGACTGCGTCATCCACTTCGCCGGCCTCAAGGCCGTGGGCGAGTCGGTGGCACAGCCCATGATGTATTACGATAACAACCTCAACTCCACCCTGACCCTGTGCCGCGTCATGGAGAAGTATGGCTGCAAGAAGATCATCTTCTCCTCCTCTGCCACCGTCTATTCCGGCGACAACGAGATGCCCCTGACGGAGACTTCCAAGACCGGCAACTGCACCAACCCCTACGGCTGGACCAAGTACATGGGTGAGATCATCCTCCGCGATATCGCCGCTGCCGACCCGGAATGGAGCGTGGTGCTGCTGCGCTACTTCAACCCCGTGGGCGCCCACATCAGCGGTAAGATCGGCGAGGACCCCAAGGGTATCCCCAACAACCTCATGCCCTACATCTCTCAGGTGGCCGTCGGCCGCCGCGAGAAGCTGGGCGTGTTCGGCAACGACTATCCCACCCACGACGGTACCGGCGTGCGCGATTACATCCATGTGGTGGATCTGGCCCGCGGCCATGTGGCAGCCATCGACTATGTGATGGCCCATCAGGGCGCCGAGGTGTTCAATCTGGGCACCGGCACCGGCTACAGCGTGCTGGATATGGTCCACGCCTTCGAGGAAGCCAACGCTGTGCCCATCCCCTACGAGATCCAGGCACGCCGTCCCGGCGATCTGGCCACCTGCTATGCCAACCCTGTCAAGAGCGCCGAGCAGCTCCATTGGCAGGCCACCCATACGCTGGTGGATATGTGCCGCGACAGCTTCCGCTGGCAGAGCCAGAACCCCATGGGTTACGGCGAGTGAGCAAACTGCTTAGTAAACACCTCTGTGCCCACCCGCCCAGAGGTGTTTATACCATGTGATACAATAGAAATAAGGAGTAACAGGAAATGAATCATTTCGGTATTTCTGTCGATATTCAGAATGTGCCCAAGCTGGATCCCAACTTCATCCCCGTGGGCAAGTTTAACGCCGCCTTCCTCTCCACCGCCACCAAGCCCGTCTCCATCGCCGTAGAGCGCGCCGACGGTCAGATGGCCACCGTCCATACCCGTATCCACGGCACCCCCGAGATGGCGCAGGCTGACAATTATTATGTCAACCGCCTCACCAAGACCATCCTGTGGATGAAGGGCGGCTTCCGCATCTACGTCGCCGGCGACGAGAACATCTACCACTACCTCAAGGCTGCCTATTCCGACGGCGGCGAGCAGGACTTCGACTTCCACTACATGGGCGGCATCTTCGAGCATCCCTTCGAGGTGGTGCTGGTGGACAAGGTGCCCGAGGCCAAGGACTCCCCCAAGAAGATGGGCGGTCATCTGGGCGGCTGCCGCATCGGCTTCGACGCCGGTGGCTCCGACCGTAAGGTCAGCGCCGTCATCGATGGCGAGAGCGTCTATTCCGAGGAAGTGGTCTGGTTCCCCAAGGTCACGGCCGACCCCGATTATCACTACGAGGGCATCGTGGCAGCCCTGAAGTCTGCCGCTTCCCATATGCCCCGCGTCGATGCCGTGGGCGTCAGCTCCGCCGGTATCTACATCAACAACCGCACCATGAGCGCCTCTCTCTTCCTCTCCGTGCCCAAGGAGCTGTATGACGAGAAGGTGAAGGATATCTACATCCGCGCCATCACCGATACCTTCGGCGATGTGCCCTTCGAGGTGGTCAACGACGGCGACGTGTCGGCTCTGGCCGGTATGATGTCTCTGGAAGAGCCCAACGTGCTGGGTATCGCCATGGGCACCAGTGAGGCCGTGGGCTATGTGGACGCCAACGGCTGCATCACCGGCTGGCTCAACGAGCTGGCCTTCGTCCCCGTGGACTGCCACGGCGACGCCATGAAGGACGAGTGGAGTCTGGACATCGGCTGCGGCGTCAAGTACTTCTCTCAGGATTCCGTCATCAAGCTGGCTCCCCGTGCCGGTATCGAGCTGGACGAGAGCCTCAGCCCCGCCGAGAAGCTGAAGGTGGTGCAGAAGCTGATGGCCGAGGATTCTCCCGCTGCCCGCGATGTGTATCTCACCATCGGTACCTATCTGGGCCACACGCTGGCCTACTACCATGAGCTGTACGGCTGCAAGCACGTGCTGCTGCTGGGCCGCGTTATGAGCGGTAAGGGCGGCGACACCATTCTGGCCGAGGCCCAGCGCGTCATCGCTGAGGAGTATCCCGAGCTGGTGGGTAAGCTGCTGCCCTCCCTGCCCGACGAGAAGTTCCGTCGCGTGGGTCAGTCCGCTGCCGCTGCCTCTCTGCCTGAGATCAAGTAAATTGTGCAATAAAAAGCGCCATCCCGCTGTGGGATGGCGCTTTTTTTGCCATAAAAGTTACTTGTTGATGCTGCCTACAAAGGCGGCGATATCGTCGCGGTGGGTGACGCTGTGGCGATCCTCCGGCGGATACACGGCGCCGCCGAAGTAGATGGCGCGGTTGCCGTCGGCGCTGTGGTCGTAGCGGGTGCGGTGCATGGCTGCGTGCATCATGGTCGTGCCCGTCATCTCCCGGACGAAGGGGGCGTTCTCCGGTGTGATGCCGCCGCCGGGGAGGATCTCGATGCGGCCTGCGGCCTGCGCGATCATCTCCTTGAGGACGAACACGCCCTCGGGTACGGTGGGTTTCTGACCGCTGGTGAGGACGCGCTTGACCCCCAGTTCAATGAGCTGTTCCAGCGCCACGCGCCAGTCGGGCACTACGTCGATGGCCCGGTGGAACACGGCCTCCCGTTCCCCGATGACGGCCATCATCTCTCGGCAGCGCTCCATGTCCACGGTGCCGTCGGGATGGAGGAAGCCAAAGACGATGCCGTCGGCACCGTTTTCCACAAAGAGGCGGGCATCCTCCAGCATCACCGCAAACTCCGTTTCGCTGTAGCAGAAGCCGCCCTCGCGGGGCCGCACCATGCACATGACGGGGAAGTGGGGGGCGTGCTTTTTCACCGTAAGCAGGGCACCCAACGTGGGGGTGAGGCCGCCGTGGAAGAGGTCGGAGTTCAGCTCCACACGGTCAGCGCCGCCGTGGTACGCCGCCAGCGCATCCTCGGCGCTGCCGCAGCAGACTTCAAAGAGAATATGATCCATCGTTCCGTTCCTTTCGAAATTATGTAAACTTAAATACCTTACCGTTTATTATACCTGCTTTTGCCGATAATGGCAACGGCAGGGCGGATTTTTTTGTCGCTTTCTCCGTTGACGGAAGGGGAGGGGTGTGGTACAATCACCCTGAGATAACAGATAGCCGCGGCTAACCGCGCGCGGCAGGAGAGGAAGAAACCGAAATGACGATGGTATTGCTGACGGCCCTGGGTGTGGGCGGCGCCACCATGGTGGGCGCGCTGCTGGGCTTTGTATTCAAGAAGATCTCCCATAAGATGTCCGACATCATCATGGCCTTTGCCGCAGGCGTGATGCTGGCGGCGGCGGTGCTGGGCCTCATTCTCCCCTCGGTGGAGTACGGCGGGAAGTACGGCCTTTTGGTGACCATCGCGGGTATTTTCGCCGGTGCCGTGGTCATCACGCTGGTGGATAAGCTGGTGCCCCATCTTCACGCTATGGTGGGCACGGAGGTGGAGGCGCACCGCAACGCCGAGCTGAACAAGGTGCTGCTCTTCACCCTCGCCATCGCCATCCACAACCTGCCCGAGGGCATCGCCGCAGGCGTCAGCTTCGGCAGCGAGGACGTCTCCCGCGCGCTGCTGATCGCCGGCGGTATCGCATTGCAGAACATCCCCGAGGGTATGATCATCATCGCCCCCATGCTCAGCGCAGGCGTTACCCGCGGCCGCACGCTGCTGATCGCCCTCGCCACGGGCCTGGTGGAGGTGGTGGGTACCCTCATCGGCTACTTCGCCGTGTCGGTGGCCGCGGCGGTGCTGCCCTTCGGCCTTGCCTTTGCCGGCGGCACCATGCTCTACGTGGTCAGCGACGAGATGATCTTCGAGACACACTCCCACGGCAGCCAGCGAGCCGCCACCTATGCATTGCTGGTGGGCTTCTGCGTCATGCTTATCAGCGACGTGCTGCTGGGGTGAAACAAACGTAAACCAAAATTGTCAACCCGCCCCGCCGCAGAACACACTGCGGCGGGGCGGGTATTGTCTTTCTCGCCAAAACAGCGGGAGAAAATATTCTTCACAGGAAACGAAACGGACGACCTGGTGCGCCAGAGGAAAAGGGAAAATATACAGAGTTCCGTTTTTTCATAAATGTCTATCGTTTCTGACAAAAACAGGGGATTACCCCGTGTATGGAAAAAAATAAGTTGACGAAAAGGTACAAATGCTATAGAATAGGACTGCTGTTAAATTTTAGGATAGTCCTGCATATTTGGTATAAAAACTCTTTGTATATAAGAAAAGAATGGGCAAAGAAAACCGCCAATATCGTATGCTGTCCGATTCGATGCAGTGTTTTTAAAGGAGAAGAAAGAGTATGAAAAAACTGATGAAAGCGTGTCACGTTTTCGGTAAGGTGCTCTCCGTTATCGCCATTGCTGCACTGCTGGCGATGATCGGCGTGACGCTGGCCGACGTGTTCCTGCGCGAGTTGTTCGCCGCGCCCATTACCGGCTCGGTGGAAATCACCCGTATGATGATGGTGACGATGTCTCCTGCCTTCGTTGCCGCTCTGTTTGAGAACCGCCACGTGAGCGTGGGTCTGTTCGTGGACAAGCTGGGCCGCAAGGGTCAGCTGGCCTTCGATACCATCGGCTACCTGCTGACCTTCGTGCTGGCAGGCCTGATGTGCTATCAGGGCTTCGTCGAGATGGGCAAGCAGTTTGCCCGTAAGCAGGTGTATTCCATGCTGAAGATCCCCACCTGGCCTTTCTATGCCATCTTCGCCGTGGCCATGGGCTTCTTCGCCATCGGCATTATCATCAAGCTGGTGAGCCACTACATGGATAAGCAGATGTATGTCAAGGAGATCAAGGAAGAGGAGGGTCAGGCATGAGCAGCGAACTGTTTGGTATTATTGGCGTTGTGGTGCTGATCGCTCTGATCTGCTGCCGCATCTGGGTCGGCGCCGCCCTGACCATCGTGGGCTTCTTCGGCATTGTGCTGATGAACGGCTTCAAGCCCGCTTTCGGCGTTCTCGTTACCGCACCTTTTAGCAACCTGGACAGCTATGTGACCACCGCGATCCCCATGTTCACCCTGATGGGCATGATCATTGCCGAGACCAGCATTGGCCGCAACCTGTTTGAGTTTGCCAACAAATACTTGGGCCGCTTCAAGGGCGGCGTTGCCTCCGCTACCGTGGTGGCCGCCGGTCTCATGGGCGCCATCACCGGCTCTGATAACGTCTCCTGCGTCATCATGAGCAAGCTGGCTCTGCCCGAGCTGAAGCGTCTGAAGTATTCCGATTCTCTGTCCTGCGCCTCCGTGGCCGCCGGCGCTCCCCTGGCAATTCTGATCCCCCCCAGCATGGCCTTCATTATGTACGCCATGCTGACCGAGCAGTCCGTGGGCACCCTGTTCATGGCCGGTATCATCCCCGGCGTGATCATGGTCATCGCCTTCGTGATCGCCATCTCCATCACCTGCCGCATCAAGCCCGAGTGGGGTCCCAAGGGTGAGACCTTCTCCAAGGAGGAGAAGCGCCGCGCTCTGGTGGGCGTCATCCCCGTGGTCATCCTGTTCGTCATCGTGCTGGGCAGCATCTATCTGGGCATCTGCACCGCTACCGAGGCCGGTGCGCTGGGCTCCCTGGGCGCTCTGATCATCGCCATGATCAGCCGCGATATGTCCTGGAAGAAGCTGGGCAAGATCCTGTATGAGACGGTGCTGGCTACCGGCTTCGTCATCTTCATGCTGGTGGGTACTTACGTGTTCATCAAGTTCGTGGCCCTGTCCAAGCTGCCCTTCCTCATCACCAACTTCGTCATCAGCCTGAACGTCCATCGCGCTGTCATCCTGCTGCTGGTGGCCGTGATGTACGTCATTCTGGGTATGCTGATGCCCCAGATCCCCATGATGATCCTGACCGTGCCCCTGCTGTTCCCCGCCATGGTGGCCCTGGGCTACGATGTCATCTGGTTCGGCATCTTCGTCGTCATGATGATGGCGCTGGGTGCCGTGTCTCCCCCCATCGGTATGGACGCCTTTATCGTCTCCGGTATCTCCAAGGTGCCCGTCAACAAGATCTACACCGGTCTGTGGCCCTTCATCATCGCTGACATCATCGTCATCGTGCTGTGCTGCGTCATCCCCGAGCTGGTGACCTGGCTGCCTTCTGTGATGATCTAAATTCCCTTTGGTTTTTACGCAAAATGCGTTGAAACATACATTTTTTAGGAGGAAAAATTCATGAAAAAGTTCCTGGCTCTGATTCTCGCTCTGGTCATGGTTCTGGGTCTGGTCGCCTGTGGCGAGAAGGCTCCCGCCGCTGACGAGGGCACCAACGATCCCGCCGTGGAGGATAACACCGTTTACAAGATGAACGTGTCCTTCGCCGCTCCCGAGTTCTCCACCACCGAGATCACCGCTGCTCTGGATCGCATTCAGGCTGCTTCCAACGGCCGCATCGAGTTCACCTATTACTACAGCTGGTCCCTGACCAGTGTCCCCACTGTCGTGGATGACCTGAACTCCGGCGTCGTGGACATCGCTGCTGTCCCCATCAACGAGCACCTGGCTCTGTTCCCCTACTCCAACCTGGTTACTTACACTCCCTTCCTGGGCCTGCCCAACATGCTGGAGGCTGCTAAGCTGTTCGACGAGCTGTATGCCGAGAACGCTGCCTTCGCTGATGAGTATGCCAAGAACGGTCTGAAGTACTGGACCAACTATCCCTGCCCCGGCTACAACATCTACACCACCGCTGACAAGCAGATCAAGACCCCCGCTGACCTGAAGGGTCTGAAGCTGATCTCCAGCTCCGCTGTGATGTCCGAGTTCCTGACTGCTAACGGCGCTGCCGTCGTGAACGCTCCCGTTACCGACTACGCCACCAGCCTGAACACCAACGTTGTTGACGGCGTCATCAACCACGCCAACGTGCTGGCCGCCTTCGGCTGCATGGACTTCGTCAAGGGCGCTACCGTCTTCGGCGACATGGGTACTGCCGTGTCCGTCATGATGATGTGCTTCTCCGAGGATGCCTGGAACCAGCTGCCCGCCGACCTGCAGGCTCTGTTCACCGCTGAGGCTGAGGCTCTGCGCGACAACCAGGGTGCCTGGGACAACGGTGCCAACGGCGCCAACATCGCCGGCATCGCTGAGAACGGCGGCGCTGTGACCACCCTGACCGAGGATGAGGTCAAGGTCTGGCAGGATGCTTTCGCTCCCTACCTGGCTAACTACATCGCTGAGCTGGAGGCTTCCGGTGCTACCGAGGCTCAGGCTATCTACGATGCTCTGATGGCCAAGCTGGGCTAATTGGAACCGATCCAAACCCAACTGCTAAAGCAATAAAAAATCCCCGCTCCACGGAGCGGGGATTTTTTTCTTCCCAGTGATGTTACTTCTGCACGCTGTCCCAGTGCTCGACGATGATGCCGTTTTCCAGACGGTAGATGTCGGTGACCACGGCCTTGGCCCCGTCGTTGAAGGTGACATAGACATGGACGGCCACCAGATCGCCGTCCTCCAGCGCCAACTGGATGTCGTGCTTGGCCTCGCGCTTGAAGAAGATGTTGGTGACGAAATTCACCAGACCCTGACGGCCCTGCTCCACATTGGGATTGTGCTGGATGTAGTCCTCGTGGACGAACTGTGCCACGGTGGAGACATCGTGGGCGTTCCAGAAGTCACGGTAGAAATTCAGTACGATTTCCTTATTGGTCATGGTGTAGACCCTCCTATCATGTGTTGGAATGATTATACACCAAGGGAGGGTAAAAATGCAACGGGAATTTCCGTCCGCCGCAGGAGGGGAAGGGGGAGAAAAAGTTGATACAAGAAGGGGATAGTGTCACATCTCTATACCTTTATAACAGGGAAGAACTGTTAATTTTGTAACATTCGTTCATTGATATTTTTTCAACAATTTGATAATATGAAAGTAACCTGAAAAGGTGCGTCTATTTTTGAGTTTGAGAAGAGAAGAGACGCAAATTCTGAGAGGAGAAAACAGTATGAAAAAGTTTCTTGCACTGATTCTGGCTCTGGTTATGTGCTTCGGCATCGTGGCCTGCGGCGAGAAGGCTCCCGCCTCTGACGACGGCGCTGCCACCGGCGGCACCATCAAGGTGGGCTATGTCAACCCCAACACCCGTCCTCTGGCCGGTAACTGCGAGGGCTGCGACTGGGTCGTGGCTGCCATCGAGAGCTATGTCAACGAGACTCTGGGCGGCATCGACATCGACGGCGCCAAGTACACCTTCGACGTGATCACCTACGACTCCAAGTCCGACTCCAACACCTGCGGCGAAATGGCCGCCAAGCTGTGCGACGAGGATGAGGTGGACATGATCATCGCCATCCAGACTCCCGAGACCGTCATCCCCGTGATGAACACCGCTGAGGCCTACGGCGTGCCCTGCATCGCCATCCAGGCTCCCGTCAACCCCGTGGCCGGCAACCTGGCCGGTTCCGGTGAGTGGACCGCTCACGCTTTCTGGACCATCGAGAAGGTCTATGAGCAGTACAAGGCCCTGTGGGCTGCTGCCGGCTATCTGCCCAACACCGGCGCCAAGGTCGGTCTTGCTTTCGCCAACGACGCTGACGGCTCCGCTTGGTACAGCATCTTCACCGCCAACCTGGAGAAGGACGGCTATGTACTGGTCGATCCCGGTCAGTATCCCTCCGGCACCACTGACTTCACCAACATCGTCAACACCTACAAAGAGCAGGATATCGACATCCTGGCCGGTACCAACATTCCCCCGGATTTCCTGAACCTGTACACTCAGGTCATCGCTGCCGGCATCGAGGTTGGCTGCGTCACCATGGGTAAGTGCTGCCTGCTGGAGGGCGACATCGGTGTTCTGGAGGACAAGGGCCTGGGCATCATGACCGAGGTCTGGTGGGCTCCCACCAACCCCTACACCTCCGCTCTGACCGGCGTCTCCTGCGAGGAGCTGGGTGCTGCTTACAAGGCTGACAACGGCCGCAATATGCCTCAGCCCGCCGGCTATGCCTATGCCGCTCTGGAGCTGGCTGTTCAGGCCTTCCAGAAGGCCGGTACCACCGATAAGGCTGCTGTCCGCGACGCTATGAAGGCTCTGGACACCACCACCATCGTCGGCCCCATCAAGTATGACCAGACCATGGGCAACCTGACCTACTCCAACACCGTCATCGGCGGCGGCCAGTGGCAGATGATCGACGGCGCTCTGACCCTGAAGATCATTGACAACACCGTCTATCCCGAGGTGCCCGTCACCGGCGAGTATGTTGCCGGCAACGCCACCAGCAAGTAATTGGAAAACGCGTAAATTTTACTGTTGTAAATTTTGACCGTTCGGGCGGGGGGAGTATTCTCCCCGCCCGATTTGGTTCCTCAATGTAGGAGGGAAAAATGGATACCATCCTGAGTTTTAAGAACGTGAACGCCGGTTACGGCCGCGTTCGCATCCTCAACGACCTAAGTTTCGAGGTCAAAAAGGGCGAGGTCTACGGTGTTATCGGCCCCAACGGCTGCGGTAAGACCACCATGTTCAACGCCCTCATCGGTCTGATCATGCCCACCCAGGGCGAGATCATCTACGATGGCAAAAATGTTACAAAGATGAAAGCAAACGATCGCTGCCGTCTGGGTATTGGCCGCACCTATCAGGTGCCCCGTCCCTTCGAGGGCATGAGCGTTTATGAAAACTGTCTCGTCGCCGCCGTTCACGGCGCCGGCCACAGTGAAAAAGAAGGCCGCCGTGTGGCACTGGAGGCACTGAAGCTGACGGAGCTGTACGACAAGCGCGAAGTCCGTGCCGGTGAGCTGACGCTGCTGGACCGCAAGCGTCTGGAGATCGCCCGCGCACTGGGCACCGAGCCCAAGCTGCTGCTGCTGGACGAGGTGGCCGCCGGCCTGACCGAGGCCGAGGTGCAGGACGTCATGAAAATGGTGGCCAAGCTGAAGGCCGAGGGCTACTCCATCATCTGGATCGAGCACGTGATCCAGACCATGGTGGAATCCACCGATACGCTGATGTGCATGGCACAGGGCAGCAACCTGATCGTGGGTAAGCCTCTGGAGGTCATGAACTCCAAGCTGGTGGAGGAAGTGTATCTGGGAGGTGTGGAAGACGATGAGTGATATGATCCTGAAAGTGGAGAATGTGCAGGCCAAGTACGGTGACTTCCTGGCTGTGGAGTCTGCCTCTCTGGAAGTGCCTGAGGGTAAGATCGTCTCCGTCATCGGCGCCAACGGCGCCGGTAAGTCCACGCTGATGGACACCATCGCCGGCGTCCACAAGCCCAGCGCCGGTAAGATCTATTTCAAGGGTGAGGACATCACAGGTCTCCCCGCTGAGAAGATCGTCACCCGCGGCCTCTCCCTCGTGCCTCAGGGCAGCCGCTGCTTCATCCGCATGACGGTGGAGGACAACCTCATCATGGGCAGCTATCCCAAGCACGTCCGCGCCAAGGCCAAGGAGTCCCTTGAGCGCGTGTATGAGCTCTTCCCCGTACTGAAGGAGAAGCGCAACGATCTGGCCGGCTCCCTCTCCGGCGGTCAGCGCCAGATGGTGGCCGTGGGCCGCGCCCTGATGACCAACCCCGAGTGCATCCTCTTCGACGAGATCTCGCTGGGTCTGGCCCCCACCGTCATCAAGGACATCTATGCCCGTATCCGCGAGATCAACAAGGCGGGCATGACGGTTGTGCTGGTGGAGCAGGATACCAACCGCGCCATCCGCACCGGCGAGTTCGCCACGGTGATGCTCAAGGGCAAAACCGTGCTCTCGGGCCTGTCCAAGGAGTTGGGCGAGGACGAGATCAAGGCCGCCTACTTCGGTCTGTAAGGAGGGTGTGGCAGTATGCAATATTTGATTAACGGTATTTTGTTGGGCGGTATCTACGCCCTGCTGGGTGTCGGTATGACCATGATGTTCGGCATCGTGAAGCTGACGAACCTGGCCCACGGTGAGTTCATCATCATGGGCGCCTTCGCCTCCACCATGCTGGCCCAGTGGCTGGGCGTGGACCCCATCGTCACCCTCATCATCACCGTGCCCTTGATGTTCCTCATCGGCGTGGTGCTGCAGACGGTGCTGATCAACCGCGTCATGCTGCAGGGCTCCGAGCCTGCGCTGCTGGTGACCTTCGGTTTGTCCATTATCATTCAGGATGCGCTGCTGCTGCTGTTCACCGCAGACGCACAGCGCGCCAATGTGGCCTACAACACCGCCACCATCCCCCTGTTCGGCAAACTCTATCTCCCCGTGCTGGATCTGATCGTCTTTGGCATCTCCCTCTTGACCATCCTGATCCTCACGGTGTTCCTGCGTAAGACCTATATGGGCCGCGCCATCCGCGCCACCTCCGACGATACCACGGCTGCCTCTCTCATGGGCGTCAGCGTCAAAAAGACCTACGCCATCGCCCTCGGTATCGCCATGGCCACCGCCGCTGTGGCGGGCCTGGGCGTGGGTATGCGCTGGACCTTCTATCCCAGCTCGGGCGGCGCGTATCTGCTGATCGCCTTCGGCGTGGTGGTCATCGGCGGTATGGGCTCCATTCCCGGTACGCTGGTGGCCGGCCTCGTGTTCGGTCTGGCTCAGGTCATCGGCGGCGCACAGTACGGTACGCTGATCAGCTACATCCTGCTGATCCTCATGCTGGCTGTCCGTCCTCAGGGCCTGTTTTCCAAGTAAGAAAGGAGGAGACGAACAATGAAGAAAAACGAAACCTCCTCCCGTCAGGGTGTCCGCGTCCTCAACGGCCGCGTGCAGTTGATCGTCTGCATCGCCATCGTGGCCGCTCTGGTGGTCATCGGCTTTGTGGGTGACAACAACATCCGCCGTATCCTTATCCGTATGTTCCTCTACTGCGCCATGGCCGTGGTGTGGAATCTCATGAGCGGCTACACGGGCATGACCAGCCTCGGTCAGCAGGCCTTCGTGGGTATCGCCGGATACTCCATGGCCGTCATGACCGCCACCTACCTCACCTCCTACTGGGTCGGTCTGCTGGTGGGCGGCGTCATCGGTGCCGCGCTTGCACTGGTGCTGGCCATCATCCTCTTCCGTATGCGCGGTATGTACTTCGCCATCGCCACGTGGGTCATCGCCGAGGCACTCAAGACCTTCTTCCTCAGCTGGAAGTTCGTCAATCAGGGCGGCGGTATGGCCGTTATGGGCCGTCCCTCCGACCGTACCATCATCTACATGGTGGCGCTCATCATCTGCGTGGGCGCCATCGTGACGGTGTACCTGCTCCTCAACTCCAAGCTGGGCCTTGGCCTCACCGCCATGCGCGACGATCCCGATGCCGCCTCCTCCGTGGGCGTGAACATCTTCAAGTCCAAGCTCATCTGCTTCGTGGTGGCCGGCTTCTTCACGGCGCTGGCCGGCGGCTGGTACTTCCTCAACAATGTCAGTATCTATCCCAACTCCGGCTTCGGCAACAGCTGGACGGTGGCGGTGGTGTTCATCGTCATCATCGGCGGTATCGGCACCATGGCCGGCCCCATCGTGGGTTCCGTGGTGTACATCCTCCTCTCCGAGGTGCTGGCGGCCTATCCCGGCTGGTCCAATATAATCCTTGGCTTCATCGCCATTCTGGTGATCCTGTTCCTGCCCGATGGCATTCTCGGTACGCTGCAGAAGAAGTTCAACTTCGAGATCCTGTCTCAGAAGCGCTTCTCCAAGGAATAACGCAACAAAAAAAGAACGACCCTCACGGGCCGTTCTTTTTTTGCTTAATTCAGAACTTCTGGCTGTAGCTGCGGGCGGTGTCGAACAGAGCGCGGAGATTCTCCGGCTTGGCCCGGTCGATGCTGACGTTGCCGTTCATAATATAGCCGCCGCCGGGTGCCCACAGATCCAGCGTCTGCACCACGTGCTGCTTGACCTGCTCGGGCTCGCCGTAGGCCAGCAGGACGCCGTCGAGACCGCCGGAGAGGGCGTGCTTGCCGTGGCAGGCGTCCTTCCACTTCTCCACATCGCAGCCGATGAGGGTCAGGATGCACTTGCCGGCGGGCAGATCGTTGACCACGATGTCCATCTTGCTGTCGTATTTGTCCTCGATGTACAGGTTGGGGATGCCGCCGCATTCGATGACGGCCTCCACGCAGGCCTTCAGGCCGGGCCAGTAGAAGGTCTGGAACTGCTCGCGGGACATGAAGGAGTCGAAACCGTTGTGGAGGAAGAACACCACGTTCTTCACGAAGGGCTGGGTGGCGAAGAGGTTCTTGATGGAACGCACCTGCACCTTGGTACAGGTCTCCAGTGCCGCCAGCAGCTCGTCGGGGTACTCGATCATATCCATGGTGGTGTTCATGAAGCCGCGGAGCGTATCGTTGAACACGTCAAAGGGGGCGGTGGCCGCCTGATCGCACAGGGAGGGCCAGCCCATGCCGGCCAGCGTGCCCATGATCTTGCCGCCGGACTGGGCCATGGCCATCATCTTCTCGCCGGCCTCCATCAGTGCGCCGAAGGCCGCCTTGACGGGGGGCAGGCCGCAGGGGATCATGCTGTAGAGGCCGCCCTGCCACACGGAGTTGGAGAAATCCACCATCTCCAGACCCTTCAGTGCGCCGTAATGGCGGGGCAGGATCTTACGCATGATGAAGCCGGTGGGGTCCTCGGCGTACTCCAGATACTCCTCGGGGCCCATGTAGCCGTCCTCGCGGTCCACCACCTGGAAGGGGGCGTTGGGGTCGGCCAGATGCTTGCCGGGCCAGCGGATGAACCGGCAGTCCAGCACGTCCAGCGGTGCGCCGGGGAAGATGGACTGGGGAGCCCATGCAAAGTCGGGCTGATACTCCATGTGGTAGCGGATCCAGCTGCTCTCGGCCTTACCGTAGTCCATCATGGCCTCCTCGATGGTGGTCTCGCCGTACAGGGTGATGGGCAGGTACTGTACCATGGGCGCCACGGGCACGTGGTCGGTGGGGCGATAGTGCAGTGTGTCGTCCAGCAGCTTGAGTCGCTCAAAGAGCTTGGGATCGGGCGCGGGCATATTCTTGGGATCCATACATAACGGCCTCCTTCGTTGATCGTGTTGTCTCTATTATCACAGATTGTCGATACCTTGTAAAGAGGGAGCGGCGCGGAGGAGAGAAGAAAAATCGCATGGCATTATGCACAAAGCGGCGCGCTATTTCCCCTGCTGGCGGCACCATGTTTTCATCACCATGCTGACCGGCAGGTGTTTCACGGCGGCCACCTGCGCCCGGACGGGGAGACCGAGGATGGACACGGCTTTTTTCTTCTTCAAATCACGCATGGCCTTGTCCACCACCTGCTGAGCGGTGTAGAAGCGGTCGTAGTAGCGGATGGTGTCGTCGTGGACGGCGGTGTCGAAAAACTCCGTCTTGATCCAGCCCGGAGCCACCGCCATCACATGAATCTTGCGGTGGCGCAGCTCCATGCCGAGGGCGCGGGAGAAGCTCATCACATAGGCCTTGGAGGCGCCGTAGACATTGATGTAGGGCACCGGCTGCCACGAGGAGTTGGAGGCTAAGTTGACGATGTGGCCGCCGGCGGGGATGTAGGGCAGGCACAGGTGGGTCACGGCGGTGAGGGCTGTGGCGTTGAGGTCGATGATGTCCAGCTGCTTGGCCCGATCCATCTCCGAGAAAGTGCCGAAGAGGCCAAAGCCTGCGGCGTTCACCAGCACCTGCACGGTGGGCTTGTGCTCTGTGAGGAGGAATTCCAGCGCGTCGAAGGAGGCGCGCTCCAAAAGGTCGAGAGGCAGGGGACGGATGGCGGCGCGGCACAGGGGACGCAATTCCTCCAAGCGCTCTGCGCGGCGGGCGATGACCCAGATCTCGTCGAGGGGGAAGGCGCGGTCGATGGCGGTGACGAATTCCCGGCCCATGCCGGAGGATGCGCCGGTGATGATGGCGATGTTCATAGGGGGTCCTCCTGTGGATTTTTGACCAGTATACCACAAAAACGCGGAATAGAAAAGAAAAAAGACCGCATTTGCGGTCTTTTTGCTCTGTTTTAGCGATCCAGAATACGGCCGTCGGTGGTGACGGTCACCACCTGCCACGGCACCAGCTTGCCGCTGCCGAGGAGGGCGTTCTTCACCGCCGTCTCGATGCCGCCGCAGCAGGGGACCTCCATCCGCACCACGGTGACGGACTTGATGTCGTTGGCGGCGAGGATGGCCGTCAGCTTCTCAGAGTAGTCCACGCTGTCCAGCTTGGGGCAGCCCACGAGGCAGACTTTGCCGCGGAGAAACTCGTTGTGGAAGTTGCCGTAGGCGTAGGCGGTGCAGTCGGCGGCCACCAGCAGGTGTGCGCCGTGGAAGTAGGGGGCGGTGGGGGGCGCCAGCTTGATCTGCACCGGCCACTGGCGCAGTTGCGAGGCCACGGGTGCAGCAGGTGCGGGTGCGGATGCGCACTCGCAGGTGGGGGTGATGGATTTGGCCATGGAGCCGGGACAGCCGCAGGGGAGCGCGCCGTCGGCGGCCTCCTTGGCGGCCTTGGCGGCCAGTACGGCGGCCTCGTCGTAGGCGGGGGCCTCCCGCTCTTCAAAGGTGATGGCGCCGGTGGGACAGGCGGGGAGACAGTCCCCCAGACCGTCGCAGTAGTCCTCACGCAGCAGCTTTGCCTTGCCATCCACCATGCCGATGGCGCCCTCGTGGCAGGCGGCAGCGCACAGGCCGCAGCCGATACACTTGTCCTCGTCGATTTTGATGATCTTACGGAGCATAGTCCCGTCCTCCTTACAGTTGTTTCTGCCACAAGTATACCATGGGAAACGGTGTACAACTGTTGTTTATGCAACAGCAACGGTGGAAAAAGTTGAAAAACGCCCCGCATTGTGGTATAGTGGGGAAAAATGACCAAGGAGAGGGAAGTCAATGGTATTTACCCATCAGTTTTATGTGGGCTACAGCAGCGTGGGGAAGGATCTGGCCATCACCAACAGCGGCCTTTTGCGGATGTTTGAGGACATCGCCACCATGCACGGCACGGCGGTGAACGACGGCCTTTGGGACACCACCGACCGCTGGGTGCTGCTGGCGTATCAGGTGTGCGTCCATCGCCGCCCCAAGCTGGGGCAGGAGCTGACGCTCCGGAGCTGGAACCGGGACATGAAGGGCGTGACCTCCTGCCGCGAGTTCGAACTGTACGATGAGGCGGGGGAGCTGATGGTGACGGCCATCTCCAACTGGGTGCGCATCGACGGCAATACGGGCAAGCTGCAACGGCTGACGCGAGAACTCTTTGACCAGTACGGCAGTGAGCCCCAGCGGGGCAACTTCCCCTCGCCGTGGATCGCCAAGCTGCGGGAGTCCGAGGAGGGGCAGTGTACCTACCGCTGCACCGTGGAGCGGTATTTCATCGACACCAACGAGCATCTTAATAACGTCCACTACATGGATCTGGCGCTGTGTGCCCTGCCGCAGGAGGTCTATGACCGCGGCGAGTGTGACCGCTTCACCATCTACTACCGCAAGGCGGTGCTGTGCGGCGAGGAGGTGCAGTGTCTCTACCGTGAGGATGCGGGCGGCTGCACCGTGTCCGTGCGGGGCGCTGAGGGCGAGAGCCGCGCCCTCATTCGGTTTGAGAAGTGAGGTTGCATGAGACATACACCGTCCGGTGGGGTGGGCTGAGCGCGTTACTTGCCTCTCCCTTTGGGAGAGGTGGCCGAGCGAAGCGAGGTCGGAGAGGGTGAATATGACGATACCAAAAGATAACAGCAAATTGGAAAGTGCGCGGCGGCTCCGCAGGGAAATGACGCCCCATGAGCGCAAGCTTTGGTACCTTTTTCTCCGCAAATATCCGGTGAAGGTTTACAAGCAGCGGATCATTGGCGGGTTTATCGTGGACTTTTACTGCGCTTCTGCAAAGCTGATTATCGAAGTAGACGGTTCTCAGCATTATGAGCCGCAAGGTATGGCATATGATGCAGAGCGTTCTGTGTTTTTGTCGGCTCTGGGCTTGGAGGTCTTGCGATTTTCCAACCGGGATATCGACAGAGATTTTCGTGGTGTGTGCGAACAAATTGACATGACAATTCAAAAGCGGCTGCAAGGCCCTCTCAGTCACCTACGGTGACAGCTCTCCCAAAGGGAGAGCCAAGGGCGGCTGCGTATACAAACAACACACTCCCGCAGGGGGAGTGTGTTTTTGCGTCTTAGTGGTGGATGAGGTCGATGCCGCCCAGCAGCAGCTCGTGGCTCAACATGCCGCTGCGCTTGCCCACCAGATTGCCCTCGGCATTGAGGAAATAGGTGACGGGCAGACCGTAGAGATCGTAGGGGGCGGTGGCGTCGTCATCGGTGTTGAGGAAGAAGGGCAGCGTGTAGTCGACGGATTCGAGGTACTCGCGGGCGGTGGCCTCGCTGTCCCAGCGGCCGCTGGTGACGTTGACCATCAGGAACTGCACCTCCTCGCCGTAGAGCTCGTAGGCCTGCTGGAACGAGGGCATCTCGTATACGCAGTAGATGCAGTTGCTGGCCCAGAAGTTCAGCACGATGGGTTTGCCGAAGTAGTCCGAAAGGCGCACCTCCTGCCCCTCGAGGGTGGTGAAGGTGAAGTCGGGGGCGGGGATGGCGGTGGCTTGCGGCTGGCTGACGGTGGGGGCGGGGTCGCTGACTGTGCCGCTGAGGTTGCGGTACAGGGGGACGGCGGCCAGAAGGATCACCACCAGAAGAGCCAGAATGATGAGTAAGCTTTTGTTTTTCATAGTGTTCTCCTTATCCCAGAGCGGTCAGCAGACGGTTCATGAGGCCTGTGGCCATGGCGAGGCCAAGGATAATCAGTGCTGCGCCGCAGACGATGTTGATGATGCGGTAGTGGCGCTTGATGAAGGTGAAGGCGGATTTGAGCCTGTCGATGAGGACGGCGCTCAGCAGGAAGGGGACGCCGAGGCCGAGGGAGTAGCAAAGGAGCATCACCATGCCCTGCAGCACGTGGCCCTGTTGGGAGGCCAGTGCCAGCGCCGAGCCGAGGAAGGCACCTACGCAGGGCGTCCAGCCGAGGGAAAAGACGAGGCCGAACAGAAAAGCGGAGAAAAAGCCCATGTCGGACTTCACCGCACCGCCTGCCCCCCGGAAGAGCTTCAGCTGAAAGAGGCCGAGGAAGTGGAGACCGAAGAAGATGACCACCGCGCCGGTGACGATATTGACCCACAGCTGATGGCGGCTCAAGAAGCTGCCCAGCGTGCCGGCAAGGGCACCGAGAGCCATGAACACCACCGTAAAGCCCAGAATGAAGCCCACCACGCGCCACAGCGTTTTGGCGGTGGAGCGCTCGCCGCCGCCGGCGAAGTAGCCCAGATAGATGGGCAGCATGGGCAGCAGGCAGGGGGAGAGGAAGGTGACGATGCCCTCTAAAAAGGAGATGAGATAGGTCATGGAAAAGCACTCCTTTCTTGGTTTCTGGGGCCAGTATATCATAGTTTGCGGCATTTGGCGGTGATAAATGTCACACCGATGCAAAAAATCCTCCCCTGCCGTGGGGGCAGGGGAGGGATTTTTTTGACTGTTTCAGCGGTGCAGCGCCTTACGGATGACGGGGGAGACGGTAACGGCGAGGAAGCTGCCGATGAGGGCGGTCACCAGCTGGGGCCAGGAGAACATGGCGCTCATCATGGCCACCTGCTTCTCGGGCAGGCCCAGGAGGGGAAGGAGCAGCAGCACCACCAGGGCATAGAGCGCGGCGAACTTGCACACCGAGGCCACCACGGCGCCGCCGTAGTGGAGGGGAGAGAGCTTCTTGGCCTTGCGGCAGATCAGCCACAGCACCAGCACCAGCACGATGTTGCCCACGGCGATGGCGGGCACGATCTGGATGAGGGCCGGGCCGATGCCCAGCAAGAAGGCGAAGAAGGGAGAGAGCAGGGCGACGGTCAAACCGCACCACAATCCGCCCACCAGCGTGGACACGCCGAGGATCAGGTTGACGCAGGAGCCGGTCACGAACTGTCCGGCGGGCTTGGTGAGGCCCTGCAAGGCCACCAGCAGCGCGATCATCACCGCCGTTTCGGCGATCCAGAGAGTTTTCTTTTTCATGGGGAGTACCTCGCTTAACTTTTTCTTGCGTTTTCCGCATTTTTCTAGTAGTATACCAGAAAAGAGAGGGAATTCCGTTGCAGCGGCAACGAAACAGAGGGAGGAAGCGGGAGAATGTGGCAGGAATTGCAGGGCGTGAGTCTGTTTGCGGGCTTGGGCGCGGGGGAGATCGAAACGGTGGTGTCCCTTGCGGGGGGATACCGACGGGAGCTTTCGGCCCGTGAGCAGCTGTGGCGGCAGGGGGAGCAGGTCAAGTCCCTGGCCATCGTCCTCTTCGGCGCGGTGGAGGCGGTGGCCTACAGCCGCGACGGCGCAGCGGAGCTGGTGGCCTACCACGGCCCGGGAGAGGTGGTGGGCGACGTGCTGATGACCTCGGAGAGCCTCAGCCCCGTGACGCTGCTGGCGCGGGAGGATACGGCGGTGCTGCTGCTGCCGCGGGAGGGATTGTTCCCGCTGGCGGGGGAGGTGCCCCTGCCACTGCGGCGTGTGCAGCGCAATCTCCTGACCGAGACGGGGGAGAAGTTCTGGCAGCAGCGGCGGCGCATCGCCTACCTGCTGGAGCCGCGGCTGAAAACGCGGGTGCTGCGGTACTTGCGCGACAGCGCCCCCGCCGTGGGAGAGTGGTTCACGCTGCCGCTGGATCGGCAGGGCATGGCGCAGTTTCTCGGCTGCGACCGCAGTGCCCTCAGCCGCGTGCTGTCGCAGTTGAAAGGCGAGGGCGTCATCGAATACCGCAAGAGCGAGTTCGTGGTGAAAGAATAAAGGCTCCCCTGTGTAAGGGGAGCTGTCAGCCGCGAGGCTGACTGAGGGGTTGTCGGTTTTTGTGTCAATCCCTCCGCTTCACTTCGTTCAGCACCTCCCTTTACACAAGGGAGGCTTTGACCCTCTCCGTCACGGCTTACGCCGTGCCACCTCTCCGCCCCCCTCTCTGTCATGCTTCGCATGACATCTCTCTCCGCCCCCCTCTCTGTCACACTTCGTGTGACATCTCTCCCCGCCGGGGAGAGTCTTGCCGCCGGGGAGAGTCTTGCCCGAAGGGGGAGGCAAGACATAGCTGCACCCC
>JAFYVA010000001.1 GCA_017549325.1 Oscillospiraceae bacterium | reverse complement strand
TCTCCAGCCTCGAGTCCGTCCGCGAGGAGTTCCGCAAGGCCACGGAGCGCTACGGCTGCGTGGATGTACTGGTGAACAATGCCGGTGTCTCTGAGAGCACCCCCTTTACCGAGTACACTGAGGAGACCTATGACAAGGTGATGAACCTGAACGTAAAGGGCGTGTTCAACGCTACCCGCGCCGCCTCCGAGTGCATGGTGGCACGCGGCGCAGGTGTCATCCTCACCACCTCGTCTATGGTGAGCATCTCCGGTCAGCCCAGCGGCTTTGCCTATCCCGCGTCCAAGTTCGCCGTCAACGGCCTGACCGTATCCCTCGCCCGCGAGCTGGGTCCCAAGGGTATTCGCGTCAACGCGGTGGCACCCGGCATCACCGAGACGGATATGATGAAGGCTGTCCCCAAAGAGGTCATCGACCCGATGGTGCCGCGCATCCCCCTGCTCCGCCTCGGTCAGCCGGAGGATATCGCCAACGCTTTTGCCTTCCTCGCCTCCGATGAGGCATCCTACATCACCGGTGTGGTGCTGAGCGTGGACGGTATGGCCAGAAGCTGAATACAGAAAAAAGCAGTGCCTTGCGGCACTGCTTTTTTGTTGCGGCGGTTAAAGGTTGAAGTACTTGTCAAACTCGGCGGGGTGGGGGATCTTGCTCATCTCCAGACACTCCTTGCGCTTGAGGGCGACGAAGTTGCGGATCAGCTCCTCGGGGAACACACCGCCGGCGGTGAGGAAGTCGTGGTCTTTTTCCAGCGCACCTAGCGCATCCTCCAGACGGGTGGGCAGACCCGTCAGCTTGGCCTTCTCCTCCTCGGGCAGGTTGTACAGGTTCATATCATAGGGACCCCAACCGTTGGCGTGGGGATCGATCTTGTTCTTGATGCCGTCGAGACCTGCCATCAGCAGCGCGGCATAGCAGAAGTAGGGGTTGCAGGTGGCATCGGGGTTGCGGATCTCAAAGCGGCGCAGCTTGGGGCTCTTGGCATAGGCGGGGATACGGATGACGGCGCTGCGGTTGGAGGTGGCATAGCCCACGGTGACGGGAGCCTCAAAGCCGGGCACCAGACGCTTGAAGGAGTTGGTGCTGGGGTTGGTGATGGCGCAGAGGGCGGCGATGTGCTTCAGAAGGCCGCCGATGAAGTAGTGGGCGGTCTCGCTCAGGTGGGAGTAGCCGTTATCGTCGGAGAACACGGGCTCGCCGTCCTTTAAGAGCAGCATATGCACGTGCATACCGTTGCCGGCCTCGCCGTAGACAGGCTTGGGCATAAAGGTGGCCACCTTGCCGTACTTGCGGGCGGTGTTGTGGATGACGTACTTGATCATCATAGAGGCATCGGCCATCTTGCTCATCTCACCCAGCATAGGCTCGATCTCGAACTGACCGGCAGCGCCCACCTCGGGATGGTGGTACTTGATGGCAACACCCATCTTCTCCAGCTCCAGACACATCTCGCTGCGGCACTCGTAGGAGGTGTCGAAGGGCTTGGCGGTGTGGTAGTGCTTCTGGTGGGGGACGACGCCGCCCAGACCCTGCACGTCGCTGTTCCAGTAGGCCTGCTCACTGTCCACGTTGACACCGATGGAGTCGGGACGGACAGACCAGCCCACCTGATCGAACAGATGGAACTCGAACTCGGGCAGGATCAGCATGGTGTCGGCCACGCCCAGATCCTTCATATACTGCTCGGCAGCCAGCGCGATGTTGCGGGGATACTGGGACAGGGGGCGGTTTTCGGGATAGTCGATGACCATGGCGTTGCCGGTGATGGACAGTGTGGGGATGTCGCAGTAGGGATCTACCACGGCGGTGTCCAGATCGGGGATGAAGACCATATCGCTTTTTTCCACCACGGCGTAGCCGTAGTTGGACGCATCAAAGCCGATGCCGTTGACCATGGTGTTCTCGGTGAACTGGGAGGCGGGAATGGTGACATGGCGGAACTGACCGTTGATGTCCACGATCTTGAAATCCACCATCCGGATGCCCAGCTCCTCGATCATCTGCATAATGTCTTTTGCGCTTTTGCTCATAGGATACCTCCAAAAAGTCAGTATGATTCTGCACGCGCAGGTGTTTTCCTCTTTATTATACTATAATTTACCCACCTTGACAATTATTTACCGGGAAGTTTGTGGGATAATTTAAAAAATGAGACGGATCGACAACGGCATACGCTATCGCGGCAACAAAAAAACCTGCGTTTCACAAGGAAGCGCAGGTTTTTTTATTTATTCTGATTACTTCTTGCTCTGCTCGGGCTTGGCGGGCTCAGCCTTGGCAGCGGGCTTCATGGTCAGGCTGCCGTTGATGATGGCGCCCTGCTCCATAGTCATGGTGGAGGCGGTGATGTTGCCCTCCACAGTGGTGTTGGCCTTCAAAGAGACGTTGCCCTTGACCACCAGATCACCCTTGATGTGACCGGCGCAGATCAGCTCGCCTGCGGAGATCTTGCCATCCACGGATGACTGAGGATCCAGCATCACAAGACCGGTAACAGCCACATCGCCGGTCAGCTTGCAGCCGGACAGCTGCAGGTTGGCAGCGGCAATATTGCCCTCCATGCTGGAACGCATGGTCACCTTGCCACCGGCATTCACGTCGCCCTTGAAGTCGCCGGCGATATAGACATCGCCCTTGCACTTCAGCGTGCCTTCCATCACGCTGCCGGGAGCCAGGTAGGTGACGCTGGCATCCTGACGGGGTGCGGCGGGAGCGGTATAAGTGGTCTGGGGTGCGGACTCGGCGGGGGTCTCCTCGGCAGGAGCCTTGCCAACACCGAACATGCTGTACATAGCCTCGTTCAGATTATCTTTTGCGCTCATGTGTTTCTCCTCCTATGTAATTAATATCAGATTAATAACTGTAACCGTACAGAATGGGGGCGGTATCGGAGTGGATGCAGTCAAAGGTGAAGCCCATATCCCGCAGATTTTGGATCATAGGGCGCAGCGCCTCCACTGTGGTATACTTGGGAGCTGCGTCGTGCATCAGCACGATGCCGCGGCTGATACCACTGGCGCCGCCTACCACATTGGACACGATGGTGCCGGCGGGAGTCAGGTCACTGCTGGCAGCGTCACCGCTGGAGATATTCCAGTCATAGGGGACGAAGCCACGGCGCAGCATCTCGGAGATGATGTCCTGACTGACCTCGTAGTTATAGCCGTTGATACTGCCGCCGGGGAAGCGGAAGGCGGTGGGTGTTACACCGGTGGCGTCTTTGATGAGGGTGAAGATCTCATACATATCCGCCAGATAATCCTCCACCGAGGCGTAGATATCATCGTAATCGTGGGAGTAGGTGTGCATGGCGATGGTGTGACCGTCAGCCACGATATCGCGCATCCACTGCCGGGACTGCTCATCGCTGTGACCGATGACGAAGAAGGTGGCTTTCACATTCTCCTCACGCAGGATCTGCAGCACCTCCGGCGTGCGGTAGGAAGGACCGTCGTCAAAGGTGAGGTAGATGGTGCTGCCGGCGTGGGTCTTGGCATTCAGCGCCTGGGGCGCGTAGAAGTCGGGATACAGCGACTGGTAGGCAGGCCCGTCGGGATCGATGGAGGGGGTTGCCAGCTGCGTCTCCAACGCAGCGATCTTATCGTTCAGCTGCTGTACCTGCGCGGCAGTCTCCGCCTCCAGCGCCTTGAACTTGCCGCGATAGAGGAAGGCAAAGACAGTGGGCACGGTGATAAAGATGACCACGAACAGCAATATCAGATTTTTGAAAAAGCGGACACTGCCGATATAGCCCTTCATTTTCCACCACTTCCTCAAAATTTGTTGCCATTATATCACCAATTTTCGACAATGTGAAGGGAATGCAGGAAAAAGATGTACAAATTTTTCGTTTTTGAGGCAGTGACGCTGTAGGATTTCACAAAAGACGAAAAAAACACCCGACCGCAGCCGGGTGTTTTGGCGTGTTTAGCTCAGCTTGACACCGCCCAGATACACGGCCTCGCGCTGCAGCGTTTCGTCGCAGACCACGAAGTCGGCCAGCTTGCCGGTGTCGATGGAGCCGATCTCACTGTCACGTCCCAGCTGACGGGCAGGGGTCAGCGTGGCGGCGAGAATGGCGGTCTCCACACCGACGCCGTAGGAGGCGGCGTTGACCATACAGGTGTACAGATGGGAAGCGGAGCCGGCGATGGTGCCGTTTTCCAGCTTGGCGATGCCGTTCTGCAGGAACACTTCCTGTCCGCCCAGATCGTACTTGCCGTCGGGCATACCGCAGCAGCGCAGCGCGTCGGAGATGAGGCACATACGGCCGGGGAACAGCTTGAAGGCCATACGAACGGCGCTGGGATGGATGTGCAGACCGTCGCAGATCAGCTCGGCGATCACATGGTCGCACTCGGCGGCGGCACCGATGGTGCCGGGATCGCGGTGGTGGAAGGTGGGCATACCGTTGTAGAGGTGGGTCAGGTGGGTGGCACCTGCCTCAAAAACGGCCTTGGCCTCGTCATAGTTGGCGGTGGTGTGGGCGACGGACACGGTGCAGAGCTGGGCGGCTTTTTCGGTAAACGCCACCGCGCCCTCCAGCTCGGGCGCCAGATCCACGATGCGGATGAGACCGCCGCAGCCATCATACAGCTTTTTGAAGGCGTCAAAATCGGGCAGGCGCAGGTAAGCACCGTTCTGTGCGCCCTTTTTCTTCTCGGAGAAGAAGGGACCCTCCATCTGGATGCCCATCAGACGGGCGCAGCCCTCGGGCTGCTCGTCGGCAAGGCGCTTGGCGGTGGCGAAAGCCTTCTCCAGCACCTCGTAGGGCAGCGTCATAGACGCGGGGGCGAAGGAGGTGACACCGTTCTGGGCGAGATAGCGCGCCATACGGAGGAGACCTTCATAGTCGCCGTCGGAAAAGTCGGCATTGGAATTGCCGTGGTTGTGGATATCCACCAGACCGGGGATCACGCGCTTGCCGCCCAGATCCACACCGTCCTCATCGGGGACGGTGGTCAAAATCTCGCCAAAGCGACCGTTTTCCACATAGAAGCTGCCGTGGACGAAGCCGTTACCACGGAAAATGTAAGCATTTTTAAAAAGCATTTGTGTGTACCTCTTGAAAAGAGTGGGCTCAGCCGAAGATCAGCCGACCGAAATCCTGCGGACGGTGGAAGGCCGGCGCAGGAGAGTCGATGGGATTCCACGCAAGGTAGTGGGGGGTGGCTGTCTTGTCGCCGCACTTGTAGAAGTTGGCGCGCATTTCGGCGCCCGACTCTGCGCGGAAATCGGGGAAGAAGATGCGGATAAAAGAGAAGGGGATGCGGTATTCAAGCTGCCAGCCGTCCTCGGTGCGCTGGGGCGTGATGGCGAAGTCCGCCATATCCTTGGGCGTCAGCAGCAGCGTCATATCGGTGCCGTGATAGCCAAGGCGCATACAGCCGTTGGGGTTGATCTCCACATTGAAGTAGCGCCCGTCACCCAAGGGTGAGAAGAAAAACTCCATACAGCTGTCCTCGCTGACCTGCTGCAGATTGCCCGTCAGCTCCGCGCGGATGTTCGTCTCCCACGCGCGCTGATGCACATAGAGATACTGCGCATCGTAGCAAAGCTGCTGCTGCATACGAATGCCGCAGTCCGGCAGCCACAGCACCTCCGATACATCGATAACGTCGATGGCATCCCAGTCGGGTGCGCCGCAGACGGGCGCAACGGTGTAGGTCTTCACAGACTTACAGGGGCAGCAGCTCTGCGGCAGCCTCGTCCACGATGACGGTGACATCGCCGTGGAACTGCAGGATGGAGGCGGGCACCTCGGGGGTGACGGGACCGAAGAAGGACTTGTAGACGATCTCGGCCTTATCCTTGCCGGTGGCCATCAGCAGCACCTTGCGGGCAGCCATCACGGTGCCGATACCCATAGTGTAAGCAGCGGTGGGCACTTCGTCGATGGAGTTGAAGAAGCGCTTGTTGGCCTGACGGGTGATCTCCTCCAGCTCCACCTCGTGGGTGGCGACGGGGAAGTGGTCGCAGGGCTCGTTGAAGCCAATGTGACCGTCGTGACCGATGCCCAGCAGCTGGATATCCACACCGCCCATAGCCTCGATCTTCTTCTCATACTCGGCGCACATGGCCTCGGCATCGGTGGCCAGACCGTCGGGCACGATGGTGTTGGCGGGGTCGATGGAGATATGGTCGAAGAGGTTATCCTGCATAAAGAAACGGTAGCTCTGGGGGTGGTCGGGAGCCAGACCCTTATACTCGTCCAGATTGGCGGAGCGAACGGTGGAGAAGTTCAGCACGCCTGCCTTCTCGCGCTCGATCAGCTCGCGGTACAGGGGCAGGGGAGTGGAACCGGTGGCCAGACCCAGCACACAGTTGGGGTTGGCGGTCATCACCTGCTGGAAGATATCGGCGGCCAGCTTGCCTGCCTCAGCGGGATCTTTTGCCTTGATAAAGTTGATTTTCAGCATAATTTGTTCCTCCTTACGCGTCATATCCGTTGGGATTCTTACTTTGCCAGTGCCAGGTATCCCGACACATGTCTACGATATCATATTTTGCCTCCCAGCCCAGCTCACGGCGGCTCTTGGCGGAGTCAGCATAGTAGGCGGGCAGGTCACCGCTGCGGCGCGGCGCAAAGACGTGGGGCACCTTCACGCCGTTGGCTTCTTCAAAGGCGTGCACCAGTTCCAGCACGCTGGTGCCGTGACCCGTACCCAGATTGAATACCGCCGCACCTGTGTGCTGCAGCAGATAGTCAACCGCTGCCACGTGACCGCGCGCCAGATCCATCACGTGGATATAGTCCCGCACGCCTGTGCCGTCCACGGTGGGATAGTCATTGCCGAAGATGCTCAGCTGCGCCCGCTTGCCGATGGCGGTCTGGGAGATGTAGGGCATCAGATTGTTGGGGATGCCGTTGGGATGCTCGCCCATCAGTCCGCTGGGGTGGGCGCCCACGGGGTTAAAGTAGCGCAGCAGCGCCACGGACCACTCACTGTCCGCCTTGGCCACATCCTTCAAAATCTGCTCGCACATCAGCTTGCTCCAGCCGTAGGGACTGGTGCAGTCGCCTGTGCGGGATTCCTCCGTGTAGGGGATGGGGTTGTCGCCTGCGTACACGGTGGCGGAGGAGGAGAAGATGATCTTCTTCACACCGCACTTTTCCATCACGCGGCAGAGAGCAAGGGTAGAGCCCACGTTGTTCTCATAGTAGGCGATGGGGCGCTCCACGCTCTCACCCACCGCCTTGAGCCCTGCGAAATGGATGACGCAGCCGATGTCGGGGTGTTCGTCGAAAATGCGGTACAGAAGCTCCTCGTCGCGGACATCGCCCTTATAAAAGGGGATCGCCTGCTCCGTGATCTGCAGCACGCGGCGCAGACTCTCCACATTGGAATTGTAGAGACTGTCCAGCACGATGGGGGTGTGCCCTGCTTCGATCAGCTCCACGCAGGTGTGGCTGCCGATATAGCCTGTACCGCCCGTTACCAGAACCTTCATCGCTTTTCCTCCATGACGATCTTATGCATCTCGTCCCACTTGGATTCCATATCTGCCACCAGCTTCAGCTGCGTGCGGCAGCGATCCAGATTTTGGCCCTCGCGGTGGATGGCGAAGTAGTGGTCGCCGTCGATATAGTCGGTGAGGAAGCGCATACCGCACTCCAGCGTCATGGTCTTGGCGCCCATCGGCAGCATCCCGATCTCAGCCTCGGTGAGACCCTGACAGGAGGAGAGGAAGCCGCGGGTATAGGTGCGGAAGAGGTCAAGGCTCATAGAGACCTTGGAGAGGTCGACTTCATCCTCTGCACCTGTGGAGGCGCCGAAACGGATGGAGTCGCCGAAATCGAAGATGCTCAGACCTGGCATCACGGTGTCCAGATCAATGACGCACAGCGCCTTGCGGGTGTTGGCGTCCAGCAGGACGTTGTTGAGCTTGGTGTCGTTGTGGGTCACGCGCTCGGGCAGCTCACCTGCCTCCAGCATACGCTGGGCCGTACCCATCTCCTCCTCGCGTGCGAGAATGAAGTCGATCTCCTTCTGCACGGAGGCGGCGCGCCCCATGGGATCACGCTGCAGCACCTCGTGGAAGAGGCGGTAGCGGTCGGGCGTGTTGTGGAAATTGGGGATGATCTCGTGGAGCTTCTCCACAGGGAAATCCTTCAGCGCCTGCTGGAACTGACCGAAGGCCACGGCGCTCTCGTAGAAGTCGTCGTCGCTCTCGGGCATCTGCAGGCAGAGGGAGTCCTCGATAAAGTTATAGATGCGCCAGTAGCCGTGTTCGTTCTGCACGAAGGTCTTGCCGTCCACGGTGGGCACCAGCGTCAGCACGCTGCGGGGATCGCCGCTGCGGCTGTGGAGATAGTCGGTCACCAGCGTGATATTTTCCATCAGCGCAGGCACATCTTTAAAGGCGCGGTCACTGATGCGCTGCAGGATGTAGCGCTTGCCGTTGCGGTCGGTCACCAGCTGGGTGGAGTTGATATGTCCGCCGCCGTAGGGCTCGCAGCACAGCACCTCGTCACCCAGACGGAAGTGGCGCAGCGTCTCCATCAGCGCCTGATTGGTCAGTTGGCTCATGCCCAGAGATCCTCCTTGTAAATACCTTCTGCCTTCATACGCGCAATGGCGGCGCAGACAGAGTCCAGATCCTCGCGGTAGGTCACGCCGTACCAAGTCTCCTCACAGGGCAGTACATTGACACTGGCGGTGCCGTCGCAGATCTGCTCATCCACCACAAAGGGCAGGAAATATTCGCACTTTTCCCCATTAACAGGGAGATTCTTGTCCAAAAAGGCGGGGAAACGCGCCCACAGCTCGTCCAGCATCTTGCCGCTGAAGCCCCACAGGTTCATCGACACCAGCTTATCGCCGCTGATATCCACGAAGGTCTCGCCGTCCTCGGTGTACTGGGCATCCTCGCCCTTTTTGAAGATCTTGGTGCGCTCGTTGATGGCGGTCAGCTTGCCGTTTTCCACCTCACACACGCCGCGTGCCACGCTGCCGTGCTCGGTGACGGTGTTGCGCAGGCGGTAGCCCACCATAGCATAGGCGGAGTCATCGGTGTTGTTCACCAGATAGTCGTACACGGTGGAGAACGCGGTGGGGCCGTAGAAATCGTCGGCATTGATGACGGCGAAGGGGCCGTCCACAAAGCCCTTGCAGCAGGCGATGGCGTGACCCGTACCCCAAGGCTTCACGCGGCCTTCGGGGACGGTATAGCCCTCGGGCAGACGGTCCAGAGTCTGGGGGATGTAGGTGACATCGAAGTGCTGCTCGCTGCTGTAGCCGATGCGCTCTTTGAACTCCTGCTCCATCTTGGGGTTGACGATGAAGGCCACGCGGCGGAAGCCTGCGCGGTAGGCGTCATAGAGGGAAAAATCGATGATGGGGTGACCCTGAGGGTCCACAGGCGTCACCTGCTTGGGACCGCCGAAGCGGCTGCCCATACCGGCTGCCATAATGACAAGGGTAGGCTGTTTCATAAGCTCCTCCTATTCGCGCGCCGTGGGGCGCGGTGTATGTGTTCTCGCGGCGGAGGACAAATGTGCCATCTCCACCTAATTTGACACTTTATTATATCGCACAAGCGGCATAATTGCAACAAAAAACGCAGGAGCGCTTCGGGAAGAAGGCTCCTGCGAAGGGGTTATTTGATTCGTTCCTGATAATATTGGACACCGTTGGCGTCAAAGCGGTTGTAGTAGACACTGCCGTCGGGGAGAGTCACATATTGGTCGGAGGTTCCGTCGGCATAGGTGGTGGAGTCCACCAGGTGATTGAAGGGGTTTGTGGAGCGGCTGCGCCGCTTTACCGGATTGCCGTCGGCATCATTGGTGATCTCGCTCAAATTGCCATCGGGCGACTCCCAATATTCATAGAGCAGCGTGCCATTGGGGTTAAAGCGCACCTCGTATTTGACGAAGAAACTCACATATCTTCCCTGCAGATCGGCCAGATAGGCGGTGATGTTCTGCGGCAGCTCCTGCAGCAGCTTTTTCGCAGCGCCGTCTGCCTGTTCTGCGTTGACGGAGGCAGTGAAGTCGGAGGGATGCCACTGGGTTTGGGGCAGCGCTCCGTT
>JAFYVA010000088.1 GCA_017549325.1 Oscillospiraceae bacterium | reverse complement strand
GTATGCTGCCATTGACCCGCGCATCAAGGCGCAGTATCTGAAGGGAGGTAAGAAGTCATGAATCAGACCCCTGTCAATACAACTTCCAATGCTGATCTGCGTAAAGCCTATAAGCGTCAGAGTCAGGGACGGGATATCTGGCGCCGTTTCTGTAAGAACAAGATGGCCGTCGCGGCCCTGATTATCCTCAGCCTTATCGTGCTGGCTGCCTGCACCGCAGACCTCTTCTGGGACTACGAGCAGGATGCCTGCGCTCTGAATATCTCCGAAAAGCTGCAAAAACCCAGCCGTGAGCATATTCTCGGTACCGATGAGTTGGGCCGCGATATCCTCTGCCGCCTCGTCTACGGTGCCCGCGTGTCTCTGGAAGTGGGCGTCGGTGCTGCAACTTTCGCGCTGGTGATCGGTGCCATCCTTGGCTCCATCGGCGGCTATTACGGAGGAAAAGTCGACTCGATCATCATGCGCGTCACCGATGTTCTATTGGCGATACCGGGATTGTTGCTGGGTATCGCTATCGTCAGTGCCTTTAAGCCCACTGTGTTCTACATGGCTTTGGCCTTCGGCATCTCGTATGTGTCAAAGTTCACCCGCATTATCCGCTCTGCCATCCTGAGCATTCGTGATCAGGAGTATGTGGAGGCGGCCCGTGCCATCGGTGCAAAGGACCACACGATTATCCTGCGTCACATCCTGCTCAACTGTATGGCACCCATCCTTGTGCAGTACGCTCTGTGCATCGGTACGCGAATCCTCAGCGTGTCTACCCTGAGCTTCATCGGCCTGGGTATTCAGGCACCTACCCCCGACTGGGGCAGCATGCTGGCAGGCGCACGCGCCTACATCCGCGGTAATACCTATCTGGTCATGGGCCCCGGCTTGGCACTGCTGCTGACCATCAGTTCGTTCAATATCATCGGTGATGGTATCCGTGACGCACTGGATCCTCGTCTGAAGAAGTAAGGAGGAACGTATGGAAGAAAAGAAAATCACCTCCCAGAATGAGGAAATGCTGAATATTAAGAACCTCGTTGTCCATTACGAGACGGACGAGGCGCTGGTACAGGCTGTCAACGGTATCGATCTTGTCATCAAGCACGGCAGAGCTCACGGCCTCGTGGGTGAGACCGGTGCCGGCAAGACCACCACGGCTCTGTCTATTCTGAACCTCGTCCCCGATCCTCCGGGAAGAATTGTCTCCGGTGAGATCACGCTGGATGGCGAAGAGCTGATCAAAGAGCTGCCCCTCACCGATGAGGAGCGTGAAAAGCTGAATGCAGAGGGCAAGCTGCCGCCCTGCGCTCCCGCCAAAACGGAGCGTGAATTTGAGCACATCCGTGGCGATAAGGTTGCTATGATCTTCCAGGATCCTATGACGGCTCTGAACCCCGTGATGACCGTCGGTGATCAGATCGCCGAGTCTATTCGCCTGCATCAGGGACTGGACAGAGAAGAGGCTGCAGAGCGCGCAAAGGAGATGCTGGAACTGGTAGGTATTCCCGGCATCCGCGCCAATGAGTATCCCCATCAGTTCTCCGGCGGTATGAAGCAGCGCGTGATCATCTCTATGGCACTGGCCTGCAATCCCCGTTTGCTGATCGCTGACGAGCCCACCACTGCACTGGACGTGACCATTCAGGCACAGGTGCTGGATCTGATGCGTGAGCTGCGCGATAAATTCGATATGGCGCTGCTGATGATCACCCACGATCTGGGTATCATTGCCGAGATGTGCGATGAGGTTTCCGTCATGTATGCCGGACGTATCGTGGAGCACGGTACGCTGGAGGACATCTTCGACAACACCAGCCATCCCTATACGCAGGGTCTGTTCAACTCTATCCCCAACATTGAGGATCGCAAATCCGAGCTCAAGCCTATCCGCGGCCTGATGCCGGATCCTGCCAACCTGCCTGCAGGCTGTGCATTCTGCCCCCGCTGCGATTACGCTACGGAGCGCTGCGCAGTTGAGAAGCCTGAGAAGGTTTGGCTCAGCGATACCCATTGTGTGGAGTGCCACCTGTATCAGCAGGGTGACACGGCAAAGAAGCTGTAAAGGAGGAACGAGTGATGAGCAATACGACAGAAAATCGCGATATCCTGTTGGAAGTTCGCAATCTTAAGAAGTATTTCAAGCGTTCCGACGGCTATCTCCATGCAGTGGACGATGTGAGCTTTACCCTTGAGCGGGGCAAGACGTTGGGCATCGTGGGCGAGTCCGGCTGCGGCAAGTCCACCACGGGTCGTGCCATTCTTCGTCTGACCGAGCCTACCTCCGGTGAGGTGCTCTTCGAGGGCGTGGATATTACCAAGCTCAGCAAGGAAGAGATGCGCAGAATGCGCACCGAGATGCAGATCATCTTCCAGGATCCTTTTGCATCCCTTGATCCCCGCCAGACAGTGTCTCAGGCCATTGAAGAGCCTCTGCGTCTCAACGGCATCATCAAGGACAAGAAGGCACGCTTTGCCCGCGTGATGGAACTGATGGAGACGGTGGGTCTTGCCGAGCGATTGGTGAACACCTATCCCCACGAGCTGGATGGCGGACGCCGTCAGCGTATCGGTATCGCCCGTGCCCTGGCTATGAATCCCAAGTTCATCATCTGCGATGAGCCTGTGTCGGCATTGGACGTGTCCATTCAGGCACAGATCCTGAACCTGATGAAGAAGATCCAGCGTGATATGGGTCTTACCTATATCTTCGTCACCCACGATCTGTCGGTCATCAACCACTTTGCCGATGAGATCGCCGTCATGTATCTGGGCCGTATGGTGGAGAAAGCGCCCACGGAGGAGCTGTTCAATAACCCTCTCCATCCCTACACGAAGGCACTGCTCTCCGCAATCCCTGTTCCCAGCATCCATCGTAAGCGCGAGCGCATCACCCTGCAGGGCGAGGTGGGTTCTCCCATCAATCCTAAGCCCCAGTGCCGCTTCGCAGGACGCTGCCCCAACGCCACGGAGGCATGCTTTGCCAGCGAGCCGCCTTTGGTAGAGGTATCGAAAGACCACTTCGTGGCCTGCCATCTGTGTAAATAATTGAAAAAAGACGTGTCCAGAAAAGGGCGTGTCGGAGGGTAAACAATATGAGCAAGTATGAATTCAGATACCTCTCTCAGGAGGATATCCTTTCTCTGAACATCCCCTATGAGGATGTGATCGATGCCGTGGAAAAGGTCATGAGTGAGTTTGGCAAGGGTACTTGCCAACTGCCTGTAAAGGTTCATGTCAACTCCCGTCCCGGCACGTATATCAACGCTATGCCCGCCTATGTGGGCGGCGAAAAGGAAGCACAGGGCATGAAGTGGGTGGCCGGCTATCCCGAGAACCGCGGCAAGGGCCTGCCTGTCACTTGGGGCTTGATGGTGATGAATGATTGTGATACCGGCGCTGTCACCGCTGTGATGGATGCCCGTTGGATCACCGCCATTCGTACCGCCGCTGTGACCGCTGTCACCGCCAAGTATTGCAAAGTGAAGAACACCCG
The DNA here is from genome assembly GCA_017549325.1 of Oscillospiraceae bacterium. Next base: position 21,057 of record JAFYVA010000088.1, on the reverse strand, counting down.
CGCCATGACCATCATCGGCGCCGGTGAGCAGGGTAAGTGGAACGCCCGTCTTTTGAAGATGGTGATCCCCGAGCTGGAGAAGGTGTATATCGGAGACCTGTATCCCGCAGCAGTGGAGGCCTATCTTAACAAGATGCGGCCCCTGATGCCCGATGTGGAGTTCGTTCCCATCTATACCGATGAGGAGCGTCAGGCTGCTATCGACGATTCTCAGATTTTGCTGACGGCTACCCAGCGCGGCGATAAGCCCCTCATCTACTGTGAGATGCTCCACAAGGGAATGCTGGGCATTCCTCTGGAGTCTACTGCTTGGGAGGGCAAGACCTACACCCGCTTTGCCGATCGCTTTGTCTGCGATGACCGCAATCTGGTGGATACCTATCTCAAGGATGGCAAGTACACTGACGGTCTGCCTCCCGTGGAGGATCAGCTGATTTTGGGCGACATTATCAACGGTGTCGTGCCCGGTCGTGTCAGCGAGGAGGAGTTTGTCATTACCTCCAGCCATGGTATCGCACTGAGCGATGTGGCTGTGGGCAAGATGATTTTGGAGAAGGCTGAGGCTCAGGGCGTTGGCACTATGCTGACGCTGATGGAAGAGAACGATATTCTGCGCTAAGGTGAGCATTTGCCACCGCCGAAAGGAAGTGCGCCGGTATGATTGATATTAAACTGGTAGGTTTGGATCTGGATGGAACGCTGCTGGACGATGATCGAAAGATCCGTCCCCGCACCATTGAGGCATTGCGTTCAGCTGCAGAGAACGGCATCAATCTGGCTGTCATCAGTGGACGAAATTTCTTGGCTGTCCCCGCCGAGATTCGTGGGTTATCCTTCATCCGCTATTATGTGCTGTGCAACGGCGCAGCTATCTATGATGCGTGGGAGGATAACATGCTCTACCGCGCGGATATCCCGCTGGATGAGGCCATTGAGATTTACCATGCGCTGGAGCAGGAGGATGTATACTACGACTGCTATCTCAGCGATGGTGCGTGGACGCAGCAGAGCCACTTTGACCGCATTGACGAGTTTGTCCCTGTGGAATCCCACCGCGCTTTCCTAAAGGTCAGCAGAACACCGTTCCCCAATCTCTGCGAAGCACTCAAGCAGCGGGGAAAGCCCGTGTGGAAAGTGCAGTCCATTTACAAGGACACCGCCACCCGTGATAAGGAGATGGCGCGTTTGCAGGCGCAATTCCCCCAGTACAGCCTCTGTACGGCCTATTCCTACAATTTGGAATTCAATGTACCCGAGGCCAACAAGGGCGATGGCTTAATGCAGTTGGCGAGGATTCTCGACATCCCACCGGAGCAGGTGATGGCCTTTGGCGATGGCGGCAATGATGTGACCATGCTGAAAAACGCCGGAACAGGTATTGCCATGGGCAACGCCTCCACTGCCGCCAAAGCGGCTGCCAACTATATCGGCCCTGCCAATACGGAGGACGGTGTGGCGCAGGTGCTAGAAGCAATGGTCAACTGGAAAAAACTATTACATCAGGTATAAATCGTAAAATGTTGTCCCAAAGGGGGACTACGGAGGAAACATGAAAGGCAGTATTGCAATTTTGGGCGGCGGTAACGGCGCTCATACCATGGCGGGCGATTTGGCTCTGCGTGGTTATTCTGTGCGTATGTATGAGGATGCGGCTTTTATTGGAAAGCTGAGTGTCCTACAGGAGACACTGACCATCCGCTGCAGCGGACAGATCAGCGGCAACGCCAAGATCGAGATGTTGACTGATGACATGGCAAAGGCTATCGACGGCGTGAAGTTCATCGCCGTGGTGACACCCTCTACAGCGCACCTGTCTGTGGCGAAGAAACTGAAGGGCTTGGTAAAGCCTGAGCAGGTGATCCTAATCTATCCCGGCGGCTTCGGTGCGCTGGAGTTTAAGAAGGTGCTGGGTGAGGAGTGCCCTGTCGTTGTGCAGACCAACAATCTGCCCTATGACACCCGCTTGAATGGCCCTGCCTCTATCTACTGCTCCGGTATGAGCCCCGTCAGCGTGGCTATGTTCCCCGCTGATGCCGACAAGGGGATTTTGGAGGAGGTCATGGACATATCCCCCTTCGATAAGGTCTACAAGGATGTGCTGGAGAGCGACCTCTCCTTGGTGAACCCCTCCGTCCACTCCGGCCCTTGCCTTATTAACATCGGTGCGATTGAGCAGCAGGCACTCCGTGGTCAGTTCTGCATGTACGAGCATTTCACCTTCAGCGCTGCCAAGATCGACTGGGCCATCGATGCCGAGCGTAAGGCGGTAGGCGCTGCCTTTGGCTACAAGTTGACCCCCTTGGAGGACTTCTGTGAGCCTAAGGACGGCGTACTGAAGTGGCAGGACATCTATCAGAAGATGCACGGCGCTCCGGAATTGACCCCCATCACGGGTCCTGACAGTATTTGGAACCGCTACTTGACGGAGGACTGCCCCAACGGTCTTGTACCTTGGAGCGAGCTGGGTAAGCTTTGCGGTGTGCCCACCCCTACCATGGATGCCATCATCAGCATCTATTCCCTCGTCCACGAGCGGGATTGGCGCGGCACCGGCATCGGTCTTGATACCCTCGGCCTCGACGGCATGAGTGTGGCAGAGATCCACAACTATCTCAAGACAGGAAAGAAAGCATAAACCAATAACGGTACCTCCTAATTCCGTTTTCCATAGTGCCAAAACTACAGAGAGCGGCTCACATTGTGGGCCGCTTTCTGTAGTTGAAAAAGGAATTGTCACAAGGGGGAGAGGACTGTTATAATGAAGAAAAATGCCAAGGAGGAGAACTCCATGAACTATTATCTTGGCCTCGATCAGGGAACCACCGGCGTTACCGCCATGCTGTTTGATGAACATTGGCAGCAGGCAGGGCGCGGCTACCGCGAGATTCGGCAGATCTATCCCCGATCCGGTTGGGTGGAACACGACGGTGTGGATATTTGGGACAGTGCTTGCGCTGCCGTCAAGATGGCAATGGAGGCGGCAGGTGCTGCTCCGTCGGAAATTTTGTGCATCGGCCTCGATCATGAGGGCGAGAGCGTGATCGTATGGGATAAAGTAACAGGAAGGCCTCTTTATCACGCCATCGTCTGGCAGGATCGCCGCACGGCGCAGGCAGCGGAAGAACTGGCGGCTCAGCACGGGGATTTCATCCGCATCCATACGGGACTGGCGGTGGACTCATATTTCAGTGCCTTGAAGCTCCGCTGGCTTCTTGACAACGTACCCGAGGTGAAGGAAGCATTGGCGCAGGGGCGGCTGCTGGCGGGCAATATGGATGCATGGTTGGCATGGAATATCACGGGCGGCGCTCATGTCACCGATCCTTCCACCGCTTCCCGCACTATGTTGATGAATCTGCACACCTGCGATTGGGATGAAGAGGTGCTGTCCCTGTTGGAGATCCCGCGGCAGATTTTGCCGCAGATCCACGACAGTGCCTCCGCGTTTGGTGCCGCTGATCCCGACCGATTCTGCGGCATCCGTGCGCCTGTGTCGGGATTGATGAACGATCAGCAGGCGGCGCTCTTCGGTCAGGCCTGCTTTGATGAGGGAAGCGTCAAGACGACCTACGGTACGGGCTGTTTCATGTTGATGAACACGGGGGAACGACCCGTATTGTCGCCCAATGGCCTCGTGACCACAGTGGCGTGGCGTATGAGGGAGAAAGCTGTCTATGCATTGGACGGCGGCATCTATATCTCCGGTGCAGCGACTCAGTGGCTGCGGGATGGTTTGAAGATCATCTCCTCTGCCGCTGAGACGGAGTCTATGGCGTATGCTGCAGGTGATAACGGCGGCGTGTATTTTGTTCCTGCCTTCACCGGACTCGCTGCGCCTCACTGGGACTCCGGTGCCCGCGGTATGATGATCGGCATCACCGGAGGCACGACGAGGGAGCATATCGTCCGGGCTACCCTGGAGTCTACCGCCTATCAGGTTTATGATCTGCTGCAGGTGATGCGGCAGGATTCCGGCACGGAGATCCCTGTGATGCGTTGTGATGGCGGTGCAACAGCCAATAGCTTCTTAATGCAGTTCCAAGCGGATATTCTTGGTATTCCCATCCATATCCCTGCCATCACTGAGACTACAGCCTTAGGTGCAGCTTTCATGGCGGCGCTGGGCGCAGGTTACCATCAGCGACCGAAAGAGTTGAGAAACTGCTGGCAGTTGCAGCGCTGCTATGAGCCGCAGATGAGCAGGGATCAGCGGGAATTTCTCCTGCAGCAGTGGCACCATGCCGTAGAGCGGGCGAAATGTTGGGAGTAAGTGAAGACTGAGAGAATGTGGCACTGTTCTTTGTTGATATACACATTACAATAGTCGCACAAAGTTGCAAGAAAACACAAATAAACCAAGGTCGGCAAAAAGTCGAACTAAAATGGGCGTTGTGATGGTGTGAAATGGATAGATTGTACATTTTAGCGAGAGTAATGAAGAAAGCGCGTGCCTTGCAGTTTGTAAAGGGAGAAATGTATCTAAGCTCTCTGACTGAATTTGGAGCATGGGAAGCTGTCAAGAATCATGATAGACCCGAATTGAACAATTCCTTCCGTGGCGACTTGAGAGAAGGTTCTATTAAGAATGTTGCAAGAGCAGAAGACGATGAAATATTTAGCGCTTTTCCGGAGGAAATGAAAAAAGCCATCAAAGGAGGCGCCATATTGGATGTTGGTGACATCCAATACTTCAACATACTTTGTCTGTGTAGTGTCAACTATGTACCAGAGTTCGGTATGTTTATCCCTCCGTCTCCCAAGATGAAAGAGTTCGGCGATACTGCCGTCATCATCAAGGATATGAATGAATTTTTGCGGCGCTTTATGATAGGGTTGGAAAAATTCAATCCTTATGTACTGCTGATGGACAAAATTGAATATTACAGTCAAGGAGAAACAAGGCGGTTAAATCCACTGTTCAATAAGCCCGATTCTTATCGCGACCAGAATGAACTGAGAATTGCTGTTGGCCGTCTGGATATGAGTAGGCCAACTTCCGACGGAAAACACGAATTACGGCAGTCAACAGAGCCGCTCAGGTTTAATATTGGAGATATTTCGGATATTACACAGGTAATGGCGATTGATGATTTCTGTACACTTAATAATATGGACGCAGTTATACTGCCGATGATTGATGTGAGAAGCAATACTTTCAATATGCTGATTGAAGAAACCAAAAAGAGAATGCGCTGGTTCGAGTCACGGAAGCAAACAATCATATTCTCGATATGAAATGAGTGAGAAGGAAAGGGAACAAAATGACAGATTATCGAATTACGTTTGATCCGGCTGCGAACGGATTTGTGTTTGAATCAGAAACGATTGTTAAGGGAAGCATAGCGGTAAATATTCCTGCTGATGACAAGCGAAAAAGACAGTTCATATCTCTATATTTGCATAAGGCTGATCTCGAGGAAGGAATATCTTTTTTGCTTTGCATTTCCGCTGATAAATGTGTGCAGGTAAATCAGGCGTTGTTTATGGCTGCTTTGTCAAATATGATGAAGTGTTTTCAAGCTACATCTGAGGTCAGTGAATTAGCTGAAAAGAAATTTAGAAAAGCGTTTCCTTTAGCAGCAGAGGAACTTGAGCAATTCAAGAACTGGAGAAACAAACACTTTGTACATGACGAAAATTCTATGCGAGAAGCAACTGCCTTTTTGTGGGTGGCTCCCGAAGGGTGTGAAAACTCGCTTGGTGGACTGCCATCTGTTTTTTGGAACAGGGCACCGATCGACTTTATAGAAGAAGGGCGTCGATTAGAAGTTTTGATGAAGGTGCTGTTGAACTTTGTGCTGGATGAGTTTGATAAGTTAGGTAAAAACTTGATTGAAGATTATGGCGCTAAATCGCGTGAAGAACTTTTGACCTACGAGACAGCAACGGTTTCGCTTGCAACTACAACTCACCCGGACAAGGAACGGGGGATAAAGGGAAGATGACGCAAGCCGCCCAATCCCCTTTAATCAGAATTAGCTTTAATACTTCCACGAGGTTTCCAAATACAAAAGCACACCTTCGGCGTAAGACCGGGGGTGTGCTTTTGTGTATGATGGGTGATCACTATTTTTCCTTCAGCAGGCCGGGACTTTATATGGGATAGATGTCACATTGCTTTCAACATATCCTCATATGTGACAAGGCTGACATTGCCCAGTTCTTTGGCTTTGTCGATACAGCCCTTGGTAAAGCCGGATTTGGAGAACAGATAGAGGTGCACCGTTTTGTAATGGAACAGCTTACTGCGATGCACAAGTGTCTCCAGAACATCCAAGTCTGCCTTATCGCTTGTCCACTTACACTCGGCAAACAAGGCAGTGTCTTTGCCTTCTTCACCCATGATGTCGATCTCTGTTTGGCATTTGTTTACAGGGTCATTACCCCACCAGCGGCCCAGCGAAGAAAAGGCGACAGGAGTGCGCTCGCTGAGCAGAAGTTTCCACAAATACTGGGTGGAGATGTCCTCAAAGACCTTCCCCATGTAATCGCTGAAAGAAGGGGCGATACGCTTGTAAGCCAGATCAACTGCGCCACGGGCAATGATAGAGTTATTGGCGGGTACGAAGCGGTACCAGAAGCGGAACATATTGTCGGAGATGGAGTAAAGGGCCTTGCGGGTTGCCGTGTCCCCATAGGGGAACTCTTTTTGAATGAGGCCGAGAGAAATCAGACTCTTAAGGTACGTTGCACAGACGCTAGAGTCCTCGCCGACCTTCGTTGCGATCTCGGACAGACGAGAGGCTCCGTTGGCAATAGCGGTGATGATGGCGGTGTAGATAGCGGGCTCGCGAAGCTCCTGCTTCAGGAGATTTATCGGTTCCTCGTAGAGGAAGGATGTTGGATTCAAATAGATGTTCTTGATGTTCTCTTCCACGCTGCGCCGGGGATCAATCTGAAGGAGGTATTGGGGCGTACCGCCCACTGCTCCATATAGCAGCGCCTTATCCTCACCGGACATGCCTTCAAGATAACGGCAAGTCTCCTCAAAGTCAAAGGGGAGAAGTTTGATCTGCGCTGTGCGTCTGCCGTAAAGGGGCGCCTTATAGGCCAGAACATGATCTTCCATATAGGACATAGAGGAACCACAGAGGATCAGCATCAGCTTGGAGGAATTTTTGTATTTGTCGATCAATAGCTGTAACGTTGAGGCCAAACTTTTAGAGGTGCGGGCAACATAAGGGTACTCATCGATTGCCAGAATGATCCGCTCGGTTTCTGCAAGACGGAAGACATACTCTAAGGCACTTTGGAAGCTGGAAAAAGAGGTGTCAGCATCAATCCCAGTGTTGAACTCGAGAATACTTTTGCTGAGGTTTTCTAAATTCTGTTTTTTGTTACTTTCGATACCCATGAAGTATATGGCGCGCTTATCGGCAATGAACTGCTTAATAAGCTCTGTCTTGCCAACACGGCGGCGTCCATAAATTACGGCAAACTCAAATTTCCCCGAAGAATATAGATTGTTCAAAGTAGTCAGCTCGCGATCTCGTCCAATGAACATAGCCAAGTCTCCTTTGCAAATAAACTATGGTATCAATATAACACTAAATCTTATTTTAGTCAATCATATTTTACTAAAATAAGATTTAGTAAAATGACAGATTACGATGTTTTCTCAATACCAGCGATGATGCTGTCCAAACTGCGGGTGGAAGGAGAGGATGGAATTACCACGGGTTCGGGATCAGGACTGAGTTTGTCCACTGGAACAGCGGCGTAGATGTCATAAGCGCCGTCATTTGCAAGGAAGTACCCTACAGACCAATAGGAATTCTTGTGGTAAAAGGGAGACTTGATGGCGGGGGAGATGCCGATAAATTCCTTCTTAGGATACCAACGCAGCTTTATCAGTGAACCGTCTGCAGTATGCCCAAGTACGAACAGGGCAGCGCGGGGGCCGCGGCCATAGACCAGTGCATCCAGTTCGATGAAGCAATACCCATTCTCGCTGGGGTAGGAATAAGCGGAGAAATCTAGAACTTTACTGGCTCTGTAAAAACTTATGGGGTGCATAGGAGACCAATATGGATCGGGTTCCTGAAGCCTGAGAGCCTGTTTTACTGCGCGTCGGATGACGGCGGCACGATCCTTTTCTGCTGTCTTCTGTGTCGAAATCTCAGATAGTTTCTCGTTAGCCTTATTCAATTCCTCCTTCAGTTTTACAATCTTTTCGTCTTTGGCGTGGATGTCATCCAAAAACGAATCTGTGATCAGACGAATGCGCTTCTCTTTCTGCGACAACAACAGAAGTTGAAGACCGGTACTTTGTGTAATCCCTTCCTTTTACAAAAGTATCGAAAACTCTCGGCAACATCACCTTTAACGCGGATGTTCAACTGCTCCAGAGTAGTCTTCCATGAAGGCTCGTCATCGTCATCCCAGAAATAGGAAGAGGGAGCAGGAGAGAGGGTGGGTGGAGAGCCTTCCCAAAGAGGGATCTCACGGCTGAGGACCTCTTCCACGGTAAACGGAGCACAGACCGTGTCATAGATGGCCTGTGTTTCCGGATGAAAGTATTCGCTGTGCCGTGCGGTGCCGTATGGTACGATCAACATGAATTTTGCATCTTCAAAGAAACGGCACCATGCGATCACATGGCGGTACGCCTCGGCTCCGGTGCATTCCAACGACTCCAAAATATGGAAGTTGACGAGATCGTTCCAGTCCGGGTCTGAGCCAAAGTCTTCGCGGGTAGATGTCCGCTCACCGCGCAGATGTGCGTTGAGAACGGTGTAGGGATCTTTGCTGTAGGTTTTGCCGATGAATGTTGCTTGGGTTATCTCGTGATAGATGATATAGATGTAGTGATGTCTCACTACAGTGTAGTGGTCACCCTTCATAATACAAACCTCCTTGTCGAGCATAATTGAGCATAATGGGAATAAAACAGACAGAAGAAATGGTTTTGAAGTTTCTGTGTAGATCGATTTCTTCCGAATTTTGCAACTTTTTATGCTCATTTATGCTACCGGTTTGAATGGGGTTCAAGAGGCCTTGAGTTCGAATCTCAACACTCGGACCAAAAAAGTCCTGAAGCCGTGAGGCTTTGGGACTTTTTTTGCTTTGGGTGCCGAGAACTCAAGGCCTCTTGGTATTAAATAAAACGGCCAAAGGCCGTAACGCCGCTTATCCCATTATTTGTCGATGCTTGACAAATGATAGGGGGAGGGATACAATCGGACTGTAAAAGCCTTAACCTTGTATGAAGGAGAAACAACATGGAAAACAAGTCTATCCCCGAGCTGCTGAAGCAGTATAAAGAACTGCTGGATAGCGGTGTCATCACCGCCGAGGAGTTTGAGCAGAAGAAGAACCAACTGCTCAGCCGTGACGATGTCAAGAGTAGCAATAGCGGTGTGCTCAGCGAGGCCAGCATGAGTGCCCGTACCACCGGTATTGTGGCCTATCTCACCTGGATCGGCTTTATTATCGCCCTTCTGGTCGGTGATCGCAAGAAGGCCATGTTCCACATCAATCAGGCTCTCATCGTCAATCTGTTCGCCCTGCTGGGCTGCATCCCCTTTGTGGGATGGATCTGGTCCATCTTTATGCTGGTGTGCTGGATTATGGGTCTTGTCTATGCCTGCCGCGAGCAGGAGAAAGAAGTGCCTCTTATCGGCAAGCTCCATCTGCTGAAATAAGCTGTGAAAAAACCTCCCTCGTCTGAGGGAGGTTTTGTTGTTATTCCACCATTATAGATGCTACCGAATTCTGTAATTATGAGTGCGGAAACGGAGTGCGCGTATCGCTCACACCGCAGATATAGTCCATGCTGACATTGTATAGTTTGGCAAGTACAATTAAACTGTCCACAGGAATCCTTGTTTTTCCCAATTCATAGTCGCAGTAAGTTCGTTGACCGATCTTCAGTAATTCGGCTATTTCAGCTTGCGTTTTGTCATGATCCTCACGCAATGCACGAATACGCTCTGCATAGCTCATGCAATCACCTCGCCTCGAGCATAACATAGAGTTTATTCCTCTATTGACTTTTAGAGTTATAAACTCTATAATTAGCTTGAGGTGAAACGATGAGTGAGATTTACTGTAAATCCTGTCAGCACTTCATCCAGCACTATGCGTTGCGCAACGGACGACTGATTCAAGTGTATTGCGGACACTGCACCTATGCAAGGCCAAAAACAAAACGGCCGGACAGAAGGGCTTGCGAACATTTCGTACAAGGTATAAAAGATACCGAACGCTTTGTAAACAGAGAGTATCTCAGCAAAGCACTGCTGGAAAAAGTGATGCAAATGGAATTGCTCCCGGAGATTGAAGAATTAATCATATAGAAAAAGAAAAAGCACGCTGTAAGCGTGCTTTCTTTTGGCGCAAAGAGAGAGATTTGAACCTTCATGGGAAAGCGGAAGTTTTCACCCTTGCATGGGGGGAGCGCGAGGGGGCTAGCGCCCGCAGGCGCTGTGCGAGAGCGCAACCGCCCGACAGGGCGGCTCTTAGCGCGGAGAAGCGGGGATGACCCCCTCGTATTAAATGTTTCCACTGCGCCATGAAAAAAGCACCTGCTTTCGCAGGTGCTTTACATGGCGCAGTGGGAGGGATTCGAACCCTCGTGCCGCTTTTGACGACAACACGATTTCCAGTCGTGCTCGTTATGACCTCTTCGATACCACTGCATATACAATTCGCTGCGCAACACAGCATCGACTATTATACCAAAAATCCGCCGTTTGTCAATGGGTAAAAGAAGAAAAATTAGTCACAGTTTATTTACTTGCCTTATGGCATAATGCATAGTATAATAACCGATAGGGGAATACCTCCCCCAGAGAAGGGAGCAACAACGCCATGATGATTGAAAAAAGCGGCACCATTACCATGCGGGAGATCTCTGTCCCCGATTATATTGAACCGGAGATGAAGGAATTGGCCGCCGGTATGATGCGCGTCAACCATCTCTACCGCAGCGCATTGAAGGTGGCGGTGACCCAGATGGAGATCCTGGACGAGGAATTCGCCGGCCTGTACGACCGCTCCCCCATCCACCATATCGAGCACCGCATCAAGACGCTGGACAGCATCGTGGAGAAGCTGCAGCGCCGCGGCCTGGCTCTGACGGTGGACAATATCTACGCGCACATTCAGGATGTGGCGGGCATCCGCGTCATCTGCAACTATTTAGAGGACATCAAGTATCTGCGCCGCCTGCTGACACGCACGGAGTCCTTCCATGTGCTGCGTGAGGTGGACTACATCCTCGAACCCAAAGAATCCGGTTACCGCAGTCTCCATCTGGTGGTGGAGGTGCCCGTGGTCATCTCCGAGGGCACTGTGAATCTGCCGGTGGAGATCCAGCTGCGCACCATTGCCATGGATATGTGGGCCAGCCTTGAGCATGAGCTGCGCTATAAATCCGACCGCACCTTCGGCGAGCGGGAGCAGAAGCGGCTGAAGCTTTGCTCCGACGCCATCTTCGAGATCGATCGGGAGATGCAGAACATCTATCTGGACAAAGACCCCGAATACTGGGGCGAACAGGAATTGCAATAACAACAAAACCTCCCTCAAATGAGGGAGGTTTTCTCGTTTATCCAATCGTTCCGAAGGCGCTGACGCCCAGCAGGCTCAGCGTGCCCATGATGACGGCTGCCAGTACCACGCCGCCCATACAGGCCAACACGCTCTTCTTAAAGCCCATGTCCAGCAAACTGGCCGCCAGTGTGCCCGTCCATGCGCCCGTACCGGGGAGGGGGATGCCCACGAACAACAACAGTGCCCAGAACAGGCCGCGGCCTGCCTTGGCCTTCAGCTTTTCGCCGCCGCGGTGTCCCTTCTCCAGACAGAAGGTGAAAAACTTGCCGATAACGGGCTTGTCGCAGCCCCACTCCAGCACCTTGCGGGCGAAGAAGTAGATGATGGGCACTGGCAGCATATTGCCCACGATGGCGATGACGAAGGTGAGCCACAGGGGCAGACCGAACAGCACGCCGTAGGGAATGGCGCCTCGCAGCTCAATGAGAGGCACCATGGAGACGAGAAAGACGATGAGGATATGTTTCAGCATCGAAATGCTCCTTTATCACAAGTGTAGGGATAGTATACCCTAAAGAGGGGCTTTTTGCAAGTGCCGCCGTGTAAAGGGGAAAAGCCCCCGAAGGGGCTTTTTCTCATTGTCGATTAAATCGTGCCGGTGACCACCAGCGTGGCAAGGCCGGGGGTGATGGTATAGGCGCCGGTGGTGACGCTCTGGGTCACGGTGGCGGCATCCACGGCCAGGGCACCGTTCAGCGTGGTGAACAGACCCGACGCGGCATCGTAGGTGTACTGGACGCCCTCCGTCCACGCTGCGCCGTTGTAGGTAACGGCCAGAGCGCTGAGGCGCGGGTCAAACACATCGGTGATGACGGCGTTATCGGTACTCTCCAGCGCCGCGCTGCCGCTGTTCTGGAGGATGAAGGTATAGCTGACGCGGTCATTGTCCGTCACCTGCGAGGGGGAGATGGACTTGGAGATGGCCAGCTGCGGCTCAGCGTCGGCGGTGACGGTGGCCGTTGCGGTGGCATCGGTGGCCAGTCCGTCGCCGGAGATGGTGACCACATTGATGATGCTGCCGCCCTGTGAGGGGTCAGCGAACTCGTTGGCCTGTGCCTGATAGACCAGTACCGCGTCGCCCCCTGCGGGGATGGTGATAGGGGTGACGGTCAGAGGCGGCCCTGCGGTGACGGTGGGAGCGGGCTGGAGAACGCCGTTGACAAAGAGGTTCACCGAGCCGTCCACATAGGTCAGGGGATAGAGGGTAGCAGAGGTACCGAAGGCGTAGGAGCCCAGATCATCGGAGACGGTGAGTCCTGACAGCGGTGCCGTGCCGGTATTGCGAAGAGTCACCACATAGGTGACGGTGCCGCCGGCGGTATAGGTGCCCTCAACTGCCGTTTTAGAGGCGGTCAGCACATCCAGCAGTTCACCGTAGGCGATGTTGGAGTTGGTGGTGTTGCCGTTGTAGGTCAAAGTGGCCTGGTTGGAGAAAATAGCCACGAAATCCCTCCTGTTGCGTATTCCGAGGCAGATGCCTCGGTAATACAGTATATGCGGTGCCTGCCTCTGGTGCGCAGGGGAGATGGGTGCGAAATAACCGCGCCAAAGACGCGGGGCAAACAAAAAAAGGACAGTCTTTCGACTGTCCTTTTTGGTGCGCGAGGCGGGACTTGAACCCGCACGCCCGTAATGAGCACTAGAACCTGAATCTAGCGAGTCTGCCAATTCCACCACTCGCGCGAACAACATAATATATTATAACCGATGTGGTACCGTTTGTCAATACCTTTTTTCGATTATTTTTGTATTCGTGAGAGGTGGTGCGAGCGATGGGACTTGAACCCACACGTCCTTACGAACACAGGCACCTCAAGCCTGCCTGTCTGCCGATTCCAGCACGCTCGCAAATCGGCCTCTCACGAACACTAGAGTATTATACCATTTTCGCCCCGTTTGTCAAGGGGGAAACGAGGAAATTCAGCCCTGTTTTCCCAGTGCCACGGCGGAAAAGACCATGCAGAATACGCCGATGACGAAACCCACCGTACCCAGTGGCGTATCCATGTGGCCGGCCAATGCGCCGACCAGCACGCCGCCGGCGGCGAGGCAGATGATAGGAAGTGCTTTTTTCATTGTGTTTTCTCCTTTATTTCATACAAATCTTCCCGCCGCGCCGACAGAATCGGCAGCTGGCGGCGGATGGCGGAAACGCGGCTTAAATCCAGATCGGTGACGGCGATATGCTCGCCCTCGTCCAGCTCCGATACCACGCTGCCCCACGGGTCGCAGATGATGGAGTGTCCCCATGCAACATACGAGGCGTTTACATCCCGTGCAGGGGAGGTGCCCACGGTGAAGCACTGGTTATCCACCGCACGCTGACGGAACAGCAGCTGCCAGTGGGCGGGGCCGGTGGTCATGTTGAAGGCGGCGGGGACGAAGATCACCTGCGCGCCGCGGAGGGCCATCAGGCGGCTCAGTTCGGAAAAGCGGAAGTCGAAGCAGATGCACACACCCATGGTGCCCCACGGGGTCTCAAAGTTGGTCACATCGCGGCCCGCCGTCAGTACATCGGACTCGCAGAACCGCTGGCCGCCCTCCACATCAATGTCGAACAGGTGCGTCTTGCGGTGGCGGGCGATGCACTGTCCCTGGGGGTCGAAGACGTAGCAGGTGTTGTAGACCTTGCCCTCGGTCAGCTCGGGGACGGAGCCGCCCACCAGATAGATGCCGCGCTCTTTTGCCAACGCCGAGAGGGCGGTGTAGGCCTCTCCGCCCGCGGGCTCACCGTAATCGCGGAAGCAGGCGTTGTCATAGGGGCAGCAGAACATCTCGGGGAGGATGGCAAGGTCCATGTCCCCCGCGCTGCGGATCAGGTCGCAGGCGCGGCGGATGTCGGCGCTTTTATCGCCGGTGACGGTCATTTGAATTTGGGCAATTTTCATCTTAAAACTCCCGCAGCACCAGATCGGTGCGTCCGTTGTCGATGGGCAGCACGCGGAGACATTTGCCGGCATATTCCCGGCGGATCATATCCCGCAGGGCCGTACCGCCGTGGTAACCGTGGATGAGCCGCAGGCGGTAGGTGCCGGTTCTGGCGCGGCGCAGCGCCGCGTCGATGGTCACCTTGGCCTGATATTCGTTCTTGCCGTGGAGATCGATCTCCACAATGCCGCTCATGGCCATGTTACAGCACCTCCATCTGCCGCAGCAGGTCGATCTCCCGTGCGTAGCCGTCCAAATCGTTGGGGGTCTCCAGTACCATGGGCAGACCTTTCAAAGCGGGGTGGTTGACGATGCGGGCGAACGCCTCGATACTGATATAGCCGCCGCCGATGACGGCGTGGCGGTCTTTCCGTGCGCCGCGGTCATTGAGGGAGTCGTTGATATGGATGGCCTTGAGTCTGTCAAGGCCGAGCGCTTTATCAAACGCGGTCAGTACGCCGTCGAGATCGCCCACGATATCGTAGCCCGCGTCCCACACGTGGCAGGTGTCGAGGCAGACGCCCAGTTTGTCCGATAGCTCCACCCGGTCGATGATGGCGCGCAGCTCTTCAAAGGTGGAGCCCACTTCACTGCCCTTACCGGCCATGGTCTCGAGAAGGACGGTGGTCTGCTGCTGAGGGAAGAGGACGGTATTGAGCGCATGGGCGATCAGCGCAATGCCCGTTTCCACGCCCTGTCCCGTATGGGAGCCGGGGTGGAAGTTATAGAGGTTGCCGGGGAGATACTCCATCCGCTGCAGATCGTCGGCAAGGGTCTGGAGGGCAAACTCCCGGGTGCGCTCGTCCTTGGAGCAGGCGTTGATGGTATAGGGGGCGTGTGCCACCACGGTGCCGATCCCCCGTTCCCCGGCCAGCGCCATAAAGGCGGCGGCGTCGGCGGGGTCGATGGCCTTGGCGCGGCTGCCCCGGGGATTGCGGGTGAAGAACTGGCAGGTGTTGCCTCCCAGCGAGAGGCAGGTGCGGCCCATGGCGGCAAAGCCCTCGGAGGGGGAGAGATGACAGCCAAGATACAGCATTTCTTTCTCCTCCTTTCACAGCCGATGGACGGCACATTCGGCCTTGCCGTCCCTGATGGTGATGATACCGCAGGTGGGGCGCAGGCGGTCGCCCGCCGCGCCGGGGTTCATGGTGTAGAGCGTCCCGTCGAAGTCCACCAGCGGGATGTGGGTGTGACCGTAGACGAGCACGTCGGCCCCCATCTCGCGGGCGGCGTAATAGGCCGACATACCCGTGGCCTTCACATTCCGCGTGTGGCCGTGCATCATCAGGATGCGGATGCCCCGCAGCTCGATGAGCTGCTCGGGCTCGTCGAGGCCACCAAAATCGCAGTTGCCCGCCACGGTGGTCATGGGGATGTGGGGATAGTCCTCGCTGAGGTGTCCTGCGTCACGGCGGCAGTCGCCCAGATGCAGGATGTGGTGGGGACTAAACTGCTCCACGGCGCGGCGCATATTCTCCACATTGCCGTGGGAGTCGGACAGGACCAAAATCGTATAGGGCTGCGCCATGGGACGTCACCTCCGATCACTTCTTCTTTGCTTTGGCGGCGCGCTGCTTGGCAAAAGCGGCCTTTTTCTTCTCAGACATCTTGCCCTTTTGGCCGTCCTTGCGGCGGCGCAGGGGCGTACCGTCCTTGATGTGCTGCTCCTTGCGCTTTTCCTTGACGGTCTTGGGCTTCTCGGGGGGCTTTTTCACATCGTAGATGCTGCCCTTGTCGGGGCGGATGAGGCACTCGGGGCCGTAGCCGATGAGGTCGGTGCGGCCGGTGCGCTCCAGCGCCTCCATGACCTGCCCGCGCTTTTCGCTGCGGCCCCACTGGAGGAGGGCGCGCTGCAGCGCCTTATCGTGGGGATCGCGGGCAACGTAGACCTCTTTCATGGTACGGGGGTCGATGCCCGTGTAGTACATACAGGTGGAGAGCGTGCCGGGGGTGGGGTAGAAGTCCTGTACCTGCTCGGGGCGGCGGCCGGCCTTCTTCAGATAGACCGCCAGCTCCACGGCATCCTCCAGCGTGCAGCCGGGGTGGGAGGACATCAGGTAGGGGACGATGTACTGCTGCTTGCCGGCATCCTCGTTGATCTTCTGGTACTGACGCCAGAACTTCAGGAATACATCGAAATGGGGCTTGCCCATGTAGTCGAGGACGGAGGAGACACAGTGCTCGGGCGCCACCTTCAGCTGGCCCGATACGTGGTGGGTCACCAGCTCGCGGAAGAACTCACCCTTCTTATCCTGCAGCATGTAGTCGTAGCGGACGCCGCTGCGGACGAACACCTTCTTGATGCCGGGGATCTCCCGCATACGGCGCAGGAGCTCCACATACTCGCTGTGGTCGGGGTCCAGATTCTTGCAGGGCTCGGGGGCAAGGCAGGACTTGTTCTTGCACATACCGTGCTCTTTCTGCTGCTTGCAGGAGGTGTGGCGGAAGTTGGCGCTGGGGCCGCCCACATCGTGGATGTAGCCCTTGAACTCCTTCTCGTGGGTCAGCAGCTCGGCCTCATCCAGCACCTACTCGATGCTGCGGGAGGTGACCATGCGGCCCTGATGGAAGGCCAGTGCGCAGAAGTTGCAGCCGCCAAAGCAGCCGCGGTTATGGCTGATGGAGAAGCGCACCTCCTCAATGGCGGGGATGCCGCCCTCGTACATGGGGTGCACCTCACGGACATAGGGCAGGGCAAAGAGCTTGTCCAGACCCTCCCGATTCAGAGGGCGCTGGGGGGGATTGCACACCAGATAGCGGCCCTGACAGGGCTGGATGATGGCCTTGCCGCGGATGGGATCGTGCTCTTCGTACTGGATCTTATTGGCGCGGGCGTAGTCCACCTTATCCTGACAGACCGCCTCGAAGGAGGGGCAGTCGATGCTGTGGAAGGTGCAGCTCTCCTTATCGGCGGTGATGTAGGCCGTGCCGCGGACATCGGTGATGGTGCGCACATCCTGCTTGCGGGAGAGGCGGCGGGCGATCTCCACCGTGGCCTTCTCACCCATGCCGTAGACCAGCAGGTCGGCGGGCGCGTCGAAGAGGAAGGGACGGCGCACATTGTCGTCCCAGTAGTCATAGTGGGCGAAGCGGCGCAGGGAGGGCTCCAGACCGCCCACGATGATGGGGCTGTCGGGGAAGGCCTCGCGGGCGCGGTTGGCATAGACGATGGCGGCGCGGTCGGGGCGGTGACCCATCTCGCCGCGGGGGCTGTACAGGTCGCGGGTGCGGCGGCGCTTGGCCACGGTGTAGTGTGCCACCATGGAGTCGAGGTTGCCGCCGCCGATGAACACGCCGTAGCGGGGCTTGCCCATGGCGAGGAAGGCCTCGGCGCTGTCCCACTTGGGCTGGGCCAGCATGGCCACGCGGTAGCCCTCGCTCTCCAGCAATCGGGCGATCAGCGTAGAGCCGAAGCTGGGGTGGTCGATATAACCGTCGGCGCTGACGATCAGAAAATCGTAGTAGTACCAGCCGCGCTCAATCATCTCATCGCGGCTGACGGGGAGAAACTGAAATCCTTTTTCCATACCTTACTCTCCGTATCCTGTGTATTTTTCCATGACGTTGCCCTCGAGGGGGTAGAAGCCGTAGTGGGCGAAGAAACCGCGGACATCGGGATCGTCTGTCTCGATGCGGAGGCGGTCGATGCCCCGCTCGCGGTAGTACATGACGGCCTGCCCCAGCGGGGGGATGCCGTAGTTGCGTCCGCGCATCTCGGGTGTGAGATAGTAGTAGCCGATCCAACCAACGGTGGGGTCTTTCTCAGGCAGCAGCTGCACGGCACCCACGGGCTTACCGTCAAACCACACGGCGATGCGCTCGCCGCCGTCGGGGACGGCGAATTTGGCGGCGGTTTCGGCATCCATGGGGCGGTAGTACTGCCCGCCGCTCATCATGCGCTTATCTTTCCACCAGGTCTGCTTGGCGAAGGTGGACAGGCCCGCCTCCACCTGATGGGAGTTGTCGTTCATGTACACGATAGAGAACTTGCCGTTATCGTATTCCAGAAGTGCCACGGCGGTGTTGTCGCCGTGGGGCGTCTCGCCCACCTCGGAAAGGGGCAGACCCTGCAGCGTGCCCAGCACCATACGGACGGCGGCACCGTGGGAGAACACGGCCACCGTCTGGCCGTCGTGGGTCTTTGCCACCCGTTCCAGCGCGGGGAGGAAGCGGTCCAGCACCTGCCGGCATGTCTCGCTCCCCTCCACGCCGTAGCCGTCCAGCTTGCGGTTGAAGCAGAACATCTGCTCTTCAAACTCGGTGTTCAGCTCCTGCCAGAGGCGACCCTCCCAGATGCCCATGTGGATCTCACGGAAGGCGGGCTCGAGGTGGAGGGGCAGACCCTTGGCCTCGTAGATGGCCTTGGCGGTAGTGCGGGCGCGGAAGAGATCGGAGGAGTACACCGCGTCGATGTGCTCGTTTTCAAAACGGCGGCGCAGCACCTCGATCTGGCGGTAGCCCCGATCGGTGATGAGACCGTTGTACTGGCCGTGGGCGATGCGGTAGAGGTTGCCCTCGGCCTCGGCGTGACGAATGAGAAAAATGCGCGTCATACGATGTTCACCCAACCTTTCAGTTCACGGATGGCGCCGTCCACATCCTCGGCGCTGCGGAGACGATAGTCCACCACCATGGCCCCGTGTCCGTAGTCGTCGAAGGCAGGGGCGGCGTTTTCTCCGTTGCAGTGCTTGAGCATCATAAAGGCTCCGCCGCAGCGGCGGCGCAGTTCCTTCACATCGAGGCTGTAGCCCGTCTCCACCACGAGACCTGCCCCGCGGCGAGCCATCTGCATGGCCAGCGCCACATACAGGGGGCGGTCACCGGCGATGAGACTCTGCACCTCGCCGCCGGTGGGGTTGTTGGTCAGCACCGTGGCGAAGAGGGACTTATCCGCTACGGCAGCGGCGGCGTCGCCTCCCACATAGGGCATGACGGTGATGCCGTCGGGTGCGTTCTCGCCGCTGAGATAGGGCAGAGGACGGGTGGTGCGGTAGTCCACGATGGAGTAGATCCCCTTGGCGCGGGCGGCGGTGACGAGATTACTCAGCACATCGGCGCCCATCATGCCGTAGGGCAAAAAGCAGTCGGCATCGATGACCACGGCGCCGAGGCGACCCTCGGCCAGCTCCAGCAGCTGCATGGAATGGTAGCGCAGCGCTTCGCAGTCGGCCAGAGAACCGCTGCCCAGCATCTCATTGAACTGTCTGCGCAGGGGGGCGGCCACCTCGTCGACGGTGGGGGCAATGCCCAGTGCCAGCGGCGTTTTGGCGCGGCGCAGGGCAGATTGTAAACGCTCAAAAGACATAGTATCAACCTCGGTTTCGCTGAAATTTTTTTCAATATTTTATTTTACCACTCAGGGCCGCATTTGGCAAGAATCCACGCGGTTTTTTCCGTCTCTTGCGGGGTAAACTGAAACCATACCATCTGAAAGGAGATAAATGATGAAAATGTCGATGAATTCCTTTATTCGCGGTATGGTGCTGGGCATGGCCGCCGGTGCGGCGGTGGATATGCTCTGCTGCCGTGGCAGGACCTGCCATACCTCGGTGGGCCGCGCCATGCACCGCTTCGGCGATGCGGTGGATACCGCCGTGGAGGACGTGCGCAGCTGTATGAGGTGAAATCTTAAAGGGGGAGCAGGCTCCCCCTTTACATCCCCCTTTGCGCCCTGTTGCGCCGTACAGCATGACAAGTGGTGCAGCGCGCAAAAAGACACCCTTTGCCTCGGCAAAGGGTGTCTTTTGTAAAGAGGAAAAACAAACGGAAAATTTATGATTGTTCCACGGTGATCTTGTCATCCCGCAGCACGATCTTGGCCGTGTCGCCGCGCTTGAGGTTGCCCTCCAGCATCTGCTCGGCCACCGCGTCCTCCACGGTGGACTGGATCTTGCGGCGGAGGGGGCGGGCACCGTAGCGCTCGTCAAAGCCTGCCTTGGCAAGGGCGGTGAGGGCATCAGATTCCCATGTGAGGGTGATGCCCTGCTCAGCCATGCGGCGGGCGGTGACGGAGAGCATACGGCCGGCGATCTCGGCGATGTCACCCTCGGTCAGCTGACGGAACACGATGGTCTCGTCGATGCGGTTTAAAAACTCGGGCTTGAAGGTGCGGTCCAGCTCGGCCATAACGGCGGTGCGGATGCGCTCGGTGCGCTGGGCCTCGCTCTCCTCCTCTGCGGCGGCAAAGCCCAGAGAGGCGCTTCTGGCTGCAGTGATGTTGCGGGCACCCACGTTGGATGTCATGACGATGACGGTGTTCTTAAAGTCCACGGTGCGGCCCTGAGAGTCGGTCACCACGCCGTCGTCGAGGATCTGCAGCAGGATATTCCACACGTCTTCGTGTGCCTTCTCCATCTCGTCGAAGAGCACCACGGAATAGGGCTTTCTGCGTACCTTCTCGGTGAGCTGGCCGCCCTCTTCGTGACCCACGTAGCCGGGAGGCGAGCCCACCAGACGGGACACGGTATGGCGCTCCATATACTCGGACATATCGATGCGGATGAGGGCGCTCTCATCGCCGAACATGGCCTCGGCCAGCGTCTTGCACAGTTCCGTCTTGCCCACACCGGTGGG
>JAFYVA010000087.1 GCA_017549325.1 Oscillospiraceae bacterium | reverse complement strand
TGCTGGGAGATGGCACCGGCCTCGATCAGCTGGTTCATCAGCTCATACACGGGGCCCAGCGCCTTCAAGCCAAAGGATGTCACCAGATGGTTGTGCTCCGAGGTCACCGGCACCATTTTGTCCGCGCCGAACACCTCGCCGTACATCACCAGCGTCTTCATGACCTTGGCCATGGTTTCGCCCTTTGCACCGTCCAGAATACCCTGCTGTTCAGGTGTCAAGTAGATCATACCGCGTTCCTCCTCAGATCTTCATACACACATCCCACGCGCGCCAGATCACGCTGCGCAGGTTGCCTACCTTGTCAGCATCGCCCACCACATAGACGTAAGAGCCCTTGGTTGCCAGAGGTGCGCTCTTATAGCCGGTGGAGAGGATCACGTTGTCGGCAGGGATCTTAAACTGCTCTCCATCCTTGTTGGACACCACTACGCCGTCGTCCTCGATGGCGCACAGACGGGTCTCCAGATGGACGGGTACTTTGTTGGCGTTAAAGAAGTCGCGCAGGAAGCTGGAGTTGGCAAGGCACACACCCTTGACGGCGATCAGATCGTCCAGCATTTCCACTATGGTAGGCTTCTTACCCTGCAGATACAGCTCATAGGCGATCTCGCAACCGGTCAGACCGCCGCCGATAATGGTCACATTCTCGCCCACCTCCGGCTTATTGCGCAGGAAGTCCACCGCCTGAATGCCCTTTTCGATGCCGGGCACAGGGATGCGGTTGGGGGTAGCGCCGGTGGCGATGATCACCACATTGCAGGGCAGCGCACTGACGTCCGTAACCTCGGTGTTCAGCTTCACAGTGATGTTGGGATACTTGGTCAGTTCACGCTTATACCACGCGATCAGATCGCGATCCTTCTCTTTGAAGGAAGGGGCAGCAGCAGCAATGAACACGCCGCCCAGCTCGCCGGATTTCTCGTAAATGGTGACCTTGTGACCGCGCTGGGCACACACCAAAGCCGACTCCATACCGCCTACACCGCCGCCCACGATAGCCACATTCTTGCTGATGCGGGAGGGCTTGATGTAATACTTTTCGGACTGCATCGTGCGGGGATTCAGTGCGCAGCGAGCCAGACCGCGGGTATCGCCGAAGTCCTGATTGTTGGCGTGGCCCTTGGAAGAGGCAAAGTTGAAGCAGCCGCTGTGACAGCAGATGCAGGGCTTAATGTCCTCCATACGGTCCTCGATCAGCTTGGTGACCCATTCGGGGTCGGTGAGGAACTGGCGGGCAACGCCCACGCCGTCGATCTTACCCTCTGCCACGGCGGCAGCGCCCACATCGGGCTCCATACGACCGGCGCAGACCACAGGAATATCCACGAACTTCTTGATGTGGGACACGTCATCCAGATTGCAGTTCTGGGGCATATACATAGGCGGATGCGCCCAGTACCAGGAGTCATATGTGCCGTTGTCGGCATTGAGCATATCGTAACCGGCATCCTGCAGATACTTGGCAGCCTTCTCGGACTCCTCCATATCGCGGCCGATCTCGGTGTAGACCTCGCCGGGCACGGCGCCCACGCGAAAATCCTTCACCTTGGACTCCACGCTGTAGCGCAGAGAGACGGGGAAATCCTCACCGCAGGCTTCCTTGATGGCGCGTACCACTTCCACGGGGAAGCGATAGCGGTTTTCAAAGCTGCCGCCGTACTCGTCGGTGCGCTTGTTGGTATATTTCAGGGTGAACTGATCCAGCAGATAGCCCTCATGCACCGCGTGTACTTCCACGCCGTCCACGCCGGCCGCCTTACACAGCGCCGCGGTCTTGGCAAAGGCCTCGATGATCTCGTGGATCTGCTTGATGGTCATCTCGGGGGTGGTGATCTCAGGATCCCAACGGGCAGGCAGCTCACTGGGGCTGGCCAGCTGATAGGAGGTGTCGATCACGGGCTTGACCAGTGTACGCAGCAGCTTGTTCTTGTGCAGCGGCGCGATGTGATCGGTGATGGCCCAAGAGCGACCCATACCGGCCGTCAGCTGCACGAATAGCTTGGCGCCGGTCTTGTGGATCTCATCCATAAAGACCTTCAGTTCGTCGAACATACCCTTGTTCTGCCACAGCCAGCGACCCCAGATCGTGTCGCGCAGCGGGGCGATACCGGGAATGATCAGACCCACATTGTTCTTGGCGCGCTCAAGGAAGAAATTGGCGGCCTCCTTGTCGAACTTGCAGCCGGTCAGCTCCATCCAGCCGAACAGAGATGTACCGCCCATGGGGCACAGGACGATGCGGTTTTTGATCTCCACATTGCCTACCTTCCACGGGGTAAATAAAGCTTCGTACTTGGCATCCATAATGATCTGCTCCTTTTTAATAGTCGGACTTTCGTCCATAGTTTTCATTACTTGTCATCTTTCAGTATAAAACGCGCCCCGATGCTTGTCAAGTTTTTGACAAGCATCGGGGCGCGCCACACTCTTATTTTCTTTTCCCAAACAGGCCCCGTTTTTGTACGGTCTGCGGTTCAGTTTCCGCTTCCCGCTCCTGCTGCGCCAGCAGTTCACGGCGCCGCTCTTTCACCTTTTTCAGCCCATAGGCATACGCTTCCTTCCGTGTGGAAAAGCCGCGTTTTACACCGCGGTATGCCACGCAGGTAAAATGCTCCGCTTCTGTGATGACCACCACCATCTCACCGTCACGCGCCACCACTACCGCAGCCTTACCCGTCAGCGGCAGATATGCCGCGCCCATTTCCTCCAGCGCAGCATTCAGCGCCTGCTCTGTGATCGCAGGACAGTCCGTGCGAAGGTCTGGCATCGGACGTACTTTCAAAAACTCTTCCAAGCCCCGTTCAATGCCCCACTCGATCAACTTCAGCCACAATTCATCATCAGAAAGCGTATATTTCGTCTTATACAGTTCGGAAGTACCGCTCGATTCTGCGATTTCACCCAGCCAGAAGCAGTCCTTCTCGCTGTCGTAGTATACATCGACTCCCGGTGTTCCCCGTCGAACCGCGATCAATCTCTCAGACATATGTTTCCCCTCCCCACTGTTTTCTCCAGTATAGCACACAATGGCTGCACAGTGAAACAAAAAAGACACGCTTTCGCGTGTCTTTTTGTTCTGGAGGTGACACCCGGATTTGAACCGGGGAATGAAGGTTTTGCAGACCTTTGCCTTACCACTTGGCTATGTCACCATATATGAGAAACGGAGCTTTCGCTCCGATTCTCAATTTGTGGAGCGGGCGACGAGGCTCGAACTCGCTACCTCGACCTTGGCAAGGTCGCGCTCTACCAGATGAGCTACGCCCGCAAATGGTGCCTCCGGTCGGAGTCGAACCAAC
>JAFYVA010000008.1 GCA_017549325.1 Oscillospiraceae bacterium | reverse complement strand
GGCCCAGCTGGAGCAGAAACGCACACCGGAATGGGTGGCGTCCACCCGTGTCCAGTATTCGTAGCCAAACTCCTTGCCAATGATGGCCAGCTCTTCGTCGGACATGATGGGATACTGCTGGTTGGTATCGGATTCAAAGAGCATCTCATAGCCGTTGGAGACAAAGATCTCGCGGACCTGATAGGCCATTTCGTTGGCGTGACGGGCGATCTTCAGGTAGAGATCGTCGGTGAACAGCACATCGAACTGGATACCCAGCAGACGGCCCTTGGCCAGCATACCGCCGCGCTGCTTGATCATATAACGGAAGTCCTTCTTCAGTGCGGGGTTCATGATCACAACAGC
The DNA here is from genome assembly GCA_017549325.1 of Oscillospiraceae bacterium. The sequence continues at coordinate 4,266 of JAFYVA010000008.1, read as the reverse complement.
TTCGCCGAAGAGCGCACCCACCTTGGTGCCGCCGATGTAGAACACATCGCACAGCTGTGCCAGTTCCGGCAGCGTCAGGTCGGAGGAATCGGAGGTCAGACCGTAGCCGAGGCGGGCACCGTCAATAAAGAGGGGGAGGCCGTGCTTGCGGCAGGTTTCATACATCTCCGTCAGCTCCGTCTTGGTGTACAGGGTACCACCCTCGGTAGGATGGGAGATATAGACCATGCCGGGCTGGACGATGTGCTCCACACTCTCGTCATTCTGCTGCCAGAGGTAGTATTCCTCCACCTGCTTGGCGGTGATCTTGCCGTTGTCGCTCTCCAGCGCGATGACCTTATGGCCGGTGGATTCGATGGCGCCGGTCTCGTGGCAGTTGATGTGGCCACTGACGGCCGTCAAAACGCCCTGATAGGGGCGCAGAATAGAAGCGATGACCGTGGTGTTGGTCTGGGTACCACCCACCAGGAAGTGGACATCAGCGTCGGGAGCCTGACAGGCCAGCTTGATCTTCTCTCTGGCGGCGTCACAGTACTCATCACAGCTGTAGCCGATGGTCTGCTCCATATTGGTCTGGACCAGCTTGTCCATAATGGCAGGATGTGCGCCTTCCAGATAGTCGCTGTTAAAATAAATCATCACAGGAAACTCCTTTCCGTATTTAATTCATTTTACATCAATTAACCCATGGAGTAAAGGACAAATTTGGCAGTTCAGCTCAAATTTGCAGATGGCTTGCATCAGGGAGAAAAATCTGTTATAATACTAAAAAATTTCCCTGGGAGGGACGCAAATGAAAAATAAAATTGTATATTACGGCCTGCTGGCCGTTTTGATCGGTGTATTTGCCTTTTCGGCATATAAGCTGGGCGATTACTGGCTGGCCAAGATCAAGAGCGATAAGCTCAACAGCGAATTATCCGTCTTTGTGGGGCTGGAAAATGAGGGGAAAGACCCGTCCGGCAACGGGGAGAACGGTGATCCGGAGCACATTAAGGTGGACTTTGATGCGCTGCGGGAACAGTATGGAGATATTGTAGCCTGGATCTACTGCCCCAATACCAAGATCAACTATCCGATCGTGCAGAGCGACGACAACGAGTACTATCTCTACCGCTTGCTGGACGGCACCTGGAATGTGAACGGCACCATCTTCATGGACTATCGCAACGCGGCGGATTTCTCCGATGGAAATACGATGATCTACGGCCATCACATGAAGACCGGCGCTATGTTCGGCCAGCTGAACGATTACAAGAAGCAGAGCTTCTACGAGGCACACCCCTATATGTATATCTACACTCCGGAGCAGGATTACCGGATCGATCTCTTTGCCGCCTGCGTGGTGGAGAGCGTGTCCGATATCTATAACTTTGAGCCTTCGTCCGAGATTCTGTGGAACTGTATCTACAACTCTACCTTTGATGCGGATGTCGGTTATCCTGAGGGCCGGATCGTGACGCTTTCGACCTGTACTTACGAGTACGACGATGCCCGGTATGTTGTTCTGGGCGAACTGGTTGAGATCGAAGTAGAATGGGAATAAAAAAAGCACAGCCCTTTCCCGCCGGGGAAAGGGCTGTGCTTTTTAGCGAAAGACAAAAACAAAGCCCCGCACCTTTCGGTGCGGGGCTTTGGCACGCCGTAAGAGATTCGAACTCCTGACCTTCTGGTCCGTAGCCAGACGCTCTATCCAGCTGAGCTAACGGCGCGTGTCTCACAGACAGCTTAATCATATTACCACATACAAAAGGAAAATGCAAGAGGAAATTTAAGTTTTTTTCAATTTTTTTCTTGTGCCTTGCCAAATGTACAAATATGTGCTATGGTAGGGAAGAAAGCAGAGATTTGTGGAGGTATTTGTTATGAGCACGAATTTTAAGACCTGCCTTTTCGGCGGCTTCGACCGGCAGGATGTGGTGTCCTTCATTGAAAAAAGCTCCCGTGAGAGCCGTGAGAAGATCGAGGCGTTGGAAAAAGAAAACGAATCTCTGCAGCAGAAATGTCACGCCATGGAGTCGGAGCTGCAGCTGATTCGGCAGGATTACATGACCAATTCCGAGCGGGCCGCCCAGGCTGCTGCGCTGGCTCAGCAGGCACAGGAAATGGCAGAGCGCCTGCAGGAACTGGAGGGCGAGAACGACCGGCTGCGTGTGCTGGCGGCGGACTATCAGTCGCTGAAAGACCATATTGCCGAGATCGAGATCAGCGCCCATCGCCGCACGGAGGAGTTCCGCGCTGCGGCCATCGCCCAGCTGCGCCAGCTGATCGGCGAGCAGCACCAGTGGTGCGAGCAGGCCAGGGACCGCTACGGCGAGATCAGCCAGCAGTTTGCCCAAAAGCTGCAGGCCGCGCAGTACGCTGTTTCTCAGACCGATCTGAGCGGCTTTGACCGGCTGCAGGAGCGGCTGGCAGAGCTGGACCGCAGCTTGGATCAGGATCAGGAATAAAGGAAAGGGCCATCCCGGGTGGGATGGCCCTTTTGGTTACAGAAGCATAATGCCGGCTTTTTCGCAGGTATCCAGCGTTTCCTGGTCCCAGAGGCTGGCCTGTACTTCGCCGATATGGCAGGTGCCGATCATCAGCATGCACAGACGGGACTGACCGATACCGCCGCCGATGGTCAGCGGCAGCTGGCCGGAGAGCAGCATCTTGTGGAAGGGAAGCTCGCGGCGGTCATCACAGCCGCGCTCGCGCAGCTGGCGGTCCATCGCCTCTTCATCTACGCGGATGCCCATGGAGGAGATCTCCAGGGCATGGCCGAGGACCTCATTCCACATGAGAATGTCGCCGTTGAGCTGCCAGTCGTCATAGTCGGGTGCGCGGCCGTCGTGGGGCTTTCCGGAGCCCTTGAGCTTGCCGCCGATCTGCATGAGGAACACGGTGTGGTGCTCGCGGCAGATGGTGTTCTCGCGCTCCTTGGGGGTCAGATCGGGATAGCGGTCCTCCAGCTCCTGAGAGGTGATGAAATAGACATCGCGGTCCAGATGTGTCCGCAGGCTGGGGAAGGCGATCTGCAGAGCCTCGTTGGTCTCGCACACGGCGCCTACGATGGCGCGCACCGACTGCTTGAGGAAGGCCATGGTGCGCTCCTCACGGGAGATGATCTTCTCCCAGTCCCACTGGTCGACATAGATGGAGTGGATGTTATCCACCTCTTCGTCGCGGCGGATGGCGTTCATATCGGTAAAGAGGCCCTTACCCTCGTGGAACTCATAGCGCTTGAGGGCCAGACGCTTCCACTTGGCCAGGGAATGGACCACCTGTGCGTTGGCGCCCACATCGGGCACATCAAACTGCACGGGGCGCTCCACGCCATTGAGGTTGTCGTTCAGACCCGAATTCTCATTGACGAACAGGGGGGCGGATACCCGGCGCAGATTCAGCGCATTACCCAGATTCACCTGAAAATTGCTCTTGATAAATTCGATGGCACGCTGCATCTCATAGATAGAGAGCGGCGTACGGTAGCCTTCGGGAATGAAGACCTTGCTCATAGCATAAACACCTCTTTCTTAAAAAAACATAATTGGTATTATAGAGAGAAAGCGGCCGGATTGCAATAGGAATTTAGCACAGAAATAGCGGCACGGAAATCCGTGCCGCTATATGTTTCAGCGATAACTGTCGATCATCGCCCGGAAAGCCGGGAGAGAACGGCGGATCATGTCGCCGGATACACAGTAGGACAGCCGTAGATATCCCGGGCAGCCAAATCCGTCACCGGGGACCACCAGCAGGTTATGCTCCAGCTTTGCTTTCTGGCAGAACTCCATAGCATCACCGTTTGGCGCTTTGACAAAGAGATAGAAGGCGCCGTCAGGCTTGGCACAGTGGTAACCCATGGCTTTCAGCTCGTCATAGAGGAGGGTGCGGTTGGCATCATAGGCGGCCAGGTCCGGCATCTCATCGGCACAGCGTTCAATGACCATCTGCATCAGCGTGGGCGGGCAGACATGACCCATAGCGCGGGCCGCACCGGCAACAGCGGCATAGACGGCGGCACTGTCAGCGGCAAAGCCGGGGACATAGACATAGCCGATACGCTCACCGGGCAGGGACAGAGACTTGGAGTAGGAATAGCAGACGATGGTATGGGGATAAATGGTGGGAATGAAGGGGACTTCCACACCGCCGTATACCAGCTCGCGATAGGGCTCGTCAGCGATGATGTAGATGGGTTGGCCGTATTCCTCGCTCTTGGCCAGCAGTAGCTCTGCAAGCTGCTGCAGGGTCTGGCGCGTGTAGACAACTCCGGAGGGATTG
>JAFYVA010000086.1 GCA_017549325.1 Oscillospiraceae bacterium | reverse complement strand
GCGGCGGCGCTCGCTGTAGGCGATCTTGTTGCTGCCGTCCTCCCACACTTCGCCCATGAGGAAGGATTCGGGATCCTCCTCTTCCATGGCCTTGCGGATGGCGGCGATGAAAGCATCGGGTAGCTCGTCTGCCACGTCCAGCCGCCATGCGGAAGCGCCCGCCCGCAGCCAACGGCGCACCACGGAATTTTCGTCCGTGACGATGAACTTGAGATAGGTCTCGTCCATCTCGTTGACGGAGGGAAGGGTGGGCATGCCCCACCAGCTTTCGTACTGATCGGGCCAGCGGGGGAAGCGATACCAGGAATAATAGGGAGAATCCTTGGACTGGGCAGCGCCCAGATCGGGATAATAGCCGGAAGCATTGAAATAGCGGCTGTCGTGACCGCTGTGGTTGAACACACCGTCGATCATGATGCGGATGCCCATTTCTGCGGCATCCTCGCAAAGCTCGCGGAAATCATTCTCGTTGCCAAGCAATGGATCGATACGGAGATAGTCCGCGGTGTTGTAGCGGTGGTTGGAACTTGCCTCAAAAATGGGGCAGAGATAGATCGTGCCCACACCGAGGGACTTCAGATAGGGGAGCTTTTCCCGAATACCTGCGAGATTGCCGCCGTAGAAGTCATAGCACCACTCCGGCGCCTGGGTGCGAGGCTCAAAGAACACAGGCTCGCTCCAATCGGTATGGATGTGGCGGTTGCCGATCATGCCCTCCGCGCAGGGGATATGGGTGCGGCGGAAACGGTCTGGGAAAATTTGGTAGGAAACACCCTCGCCAAACCAGGCGGGCGTATGGTTTTCCTTGTAAACGGTCTGCTGATATTCTGCCAGTTCACGCTTTTCCACGAAGCCAAAGCGGTCATAGAGACGGCTGCTGCCGTCCTGATAGTCCAGGCGGAAGTGATACCACAGCAGTTCTGCCTGCTCGGGAGCGGTGAAGCTGACAGAGAACACCGCGCGGTGTCCTTCGTTTTTCAGCTGCTGCAAAGGCAGTTCTTCGCACTTGTTGGCAAATTCATGGCGCAGCAGCAGAACAATGGCTGCGATGCCGCTCTTCTCTTCGGGGCGCAGAGTCATGGTGATCTCGGCGCCGAGGGTGACTGCGCCGAAGGGAGTCTTGCAGCGGCTGTCGCGGGAATCGAATACAGGGCAGGGGCGGTGTGCGCCCCGCTTGGAATGAGGCATAGGAAAGCCCTCCTTAGGGAATCAAAGCATTTTCACCCACGGTGGAGCCGGTGGGTGCGGTTTCAGAAAAGTAAGCATTGAGCATATCCACAGCGGCGCTGGCAAGAGCGGAACCGCTGCCGCCCTTCTCAATGACAAGGGCGAGGGCGATCTCGGGATCGTCATAGGGAGCAAAGCAGACGAAGACACCGTTGTTGGTGCCTGCGCCGGTCTGGGCAGTACCGGTTTTGGCGCCGGCATCCACCACGCAGCGGGAGAAGGAGTAGGAAACGCTACCGCTGCGCACCAGTTCGTGCATACCTTCCAGCACGGCATTCTTGGTGGATTCGCTCATGCGGACGGTGTTCAGGGGCGCTTCATCATAGACCTCCACCATGGTGCTGCCGTCATAGGTCTTGACATTTTTCAGCAGGTGAGCGGCATAATGCTCGCCGTCACCCACGAGGGTGGCAATGTAGTTGGCCAGCTGCAGGGGAGTGAACTGATTGTAAGACTGACCGATGGAAGCAGCGAGGGTCTGACCGTCGTACCAGGTCTGACCCAGCTTCTCCGCAGCTTCGGGGGAAGCGAGAGTGCCTGCGCGGTCGCCGATCTCGATGCCCGTGGGAGCGCCGAGACCAAACTGCATGGCGTAATCGCCGATGGTGGAAATACCCGTCAAGCGGCCCACTTCATAGAAGAAGCAGTTGCAGCTTTCGGTGATGGCCTCAGATACATTGATCAGACCGTGGGTGCGGCCGAAGGCATAGACCCAGCAGCGGGGCTGATAGGACGGTGCATAGTAGGTATAGATACCCGTGTCGCGGATCTTGGTCTTGGGCGTGATGATGCCGCTCTCCAAAGCCGCCACAGAGGTGACCATCTTAAAGGTGGAACCGGGAGCATACAGACCGCTGGTGGCGCGGTTATAGTAAGGGGAGATCTCCTGCTGACTGAGCTCGGAGTAATCTTCGTGATAGGTGGCGAGATTATAGTCGGGATAGGAAGCAAGAGCCAGCACTTCGCCCGTGCCCACACCGATGACCGCTGCCGCGGCACCTCTTGCGATGCCGTCTGCCGCGATCATGCCTTCCGTAGCGGAGGCGAGAATTTCTTCCACCTGCTCCTGAAAGTCCATGTCGAGGGTCAGCGCCACGGTATAACCGGGTTCGGGGTCCACGGAATAGATCTCGCTGGTGATCTTGCCTTCGTCATTGGTGGTGATCAGGCGCTTGCCGTCCTTGCCGTGGAGATAGCTTTCGAAAGCCTTTTCCACGCCGCTTTTGCCGATGACGGCATCCATGGCATAGCCCTGGGACTTCAGCTCCTGATATTCGTCCTTCCAGATCACGCCTACCGTGCCCAGCACATGGGCAGCGGCATCGGTCTCATAGCGGCGGACGGAACCGGTGCTGACGGTAGCACCGCGGTAATCACCGTCGTTGATCTCGCTGATGAGTTCCACGCTGAGATCTTCCGCCATGACATAGGCGTTGACGTTCATGATGCGGCGGATGGTCAGCTCATAGCGGACGCCGAGGATCTTTCTGGCGTCGGCATAGCTCATGTCTTCGGGGATTTTATATTCCTCCCGCAGACGGCGAATGAGCGTAGAGCAGGGAATGTCGGGGGT
>JAFYVA010000085.1 GCA_017549325.1 Oscillospiraceae bacterium | reverse complement strand
TGCCGATATAGTGGGGGTTCTTACCCAGGATCATGCCGTGGCTGGTGCGCTTGGCATAGGGCTCCTTGGTGTGGACAACACCGATATCGTAGAGGAACTTATGCCAGAAACGGGAGTAGAGCAGATGCAGCGTGGTGTGCTCCATACCGCCGTTGTACCAATCCACAGGGCCCCAGTACTCCTCGGCTTCCTTGGAGAGGAACTCGTTGTCGTTGTGGGGATCCATATAGCGCAGGTAGTACCAGCAGGAACCGGCCCAGTTGGGCATGGTGTCGGTCTCACGGTTGGCAGGACCGCCGCACTTGGGGCAGCTGGTCTTGACCCAGTCGGTCATCTTGGCCAGGGGGCTCTCGCCGTCATCAGTGGGCTCGTAGCTCTCCACGTTGGGCAGCAGCAGAGGCAGCTCGCTCTCATCCAGAGGCACCCAGCCACACTTGGGGCAGTTCACCAGAGGAATGGGCTCGCCCCAGTAACGCTGACGGGTAAAGACCCAGTCACGGAGCTTGTAGTTGACCTTCTCCTTGCCCCAGCCGTGCTCGATGGCGTAATCACGCATGGCGGGGATGGCATCCTTAACGGTCATGCCGTTGAGGAACTCGGAGTTGACCATGATACCGGTGTCATCCTTCAGAACGAAGGCTTCCTTGGTAATGTCACCGCCCTTGACCACCTCGATGATGGGCAGGCCGAACTTGGTGGCGAACTCCCAGTCGCGCTGGTCGTGGCCGGGCACGCCCATGACGATACCGGTACCGTAGCCCATCAGGACATAGTCGGAGACAAACATAGGGATGGCCTTGCCATTGATGGGGTTGTAGATCTCGATGCCCTCGAGACGGACACCGGTCTTCTCCTTGTTCAGCTCACCGCGCTCGAAATCGGACTTACGGGAAGCGGCCAGCTGATAGGCAGCCACCTCGTCCCAGTTGCCGATCTGATCCTTCCACTTCTCCAGCATGGGATGCTCGGGAGAAATGACCATGTAGGTGACACCGAAGATGGTGTCCACACGGGTGGTGTAGACGGTGACATCGTCGCCGGTGTTGGTCTTAAAGGTGGCATCGGTACCGTAGGAACGGCCGATCCAGTTCTTCTGCTGCACCTTGACGCGCTCGATGTAATCCAGCTCGTCCAGATCGTCGATGAGGCGATCGGCGTACTTGGTGATGGCCAGCATCCACTGGCTCTTCTCCTTACGCACGACCTCGCCGCCGCAGCGCTCGCACTTACCTTCCACCACTTCCTCGTTGGCCAGACCAACCTTACAGCTGGTGCACCAGTTGATGGGCATAGTGGTCTTGTAGGCAAGGCCCTTCTTATACATCTGCAGGAAAATCCACTGGGTCCACTTGTAGTACTTGGGATCGGTGGTGTCCACCACGCGGTCCCAGTCGAAACCGTAACCCAGCATCTTCAGCTGACGGGTGAAGTTGGCGATGTTGTCGCGGGTCACGATGGAGGGGTGGATGTGATTCTTGATGGCGAAGTTTTCGGTGGGCAGACCGAAGGCATCGTAGCCGATGGGGAACAGAACATTGTAACCCTCCATACGGCGCTTACGGCTGACGATATCGATGGCCGTAAAGGGACGGGGATGGCCCACATGGAGGCCTGCGGCACTGGGATAGGGGAACTCAATGAGGCCGTAGAACTTGGGACGGCTCTTATCACCGGTGATGGCAGCATAGGGCTTGCTGACCTCCCAGTTATCCTGCCATTTTTTCTCAATGGCCGCAAAATCGTAATGCATAGTGTTGATCTCCTTCTATGATAAATAAATTTTGCAGATAAAATAAAAAACGCCCTTGACCGCTTATGCGGTCAGGGACGCTGTAAACGCGTGGTACCACCCTGATTCGGACACAGAGTTCCCCCTGTCTCCCTCAGTTCCTCTCCTGCAAGAGGTATGCAGATAACGGCTGCACGCTCCGTCTCACCCTATTGAGATGAGAAGCTCCGGGGCCAGTATAGCGAAGTGCTCCCATCGGCTCACACCAACCGCCGACTCTCTTTAGGTGACGCTGCTTCGTCTTTTTCCCTTCATTGCTTTTGGTAACATACCCGTACATTGTACCACTTTTGAAGATTTTGTCAAGTCTCTGTTTCACCCTCTCCCCTGCCGCCTCATACCATAGATAGTGATAGGAGGTATCACCATGCCAATACAAGACTTCTCTTCCCCTTTGCAGGACTTCGGCACATTACGGCTGCAAGTGAGCACGGCTCTGGGAGCGTTTCCCGTGCCCGATGCCACGGTCGACGTGTTCGACCGTGATGGAGGCACCATGCTCTACCGTGGCCGCACCGACGAGAGCGGCATTGCCGACGGGCTTGCCCTCCCCGCCAATCCCGCAGCAGAATCACAAAACGCCGAAACGGCGCCCCAAAGCCCACGGCGCTATATTGTTACCGTCAGCCACCCCCTATTTACACCCCAGACTCATCCGGTATTTCTCTTCGCCCGGATCAAAACCATCCTCCCCGTGGTGCTGGTACCCCTCCTGCCGACAGAAAGGAGGTCGTAACCATGCCACCGCTTCCCGTTGTACCGGAATACATCACCGTCCATCTGGGTCTGCCAAACAGTGATGCCGGGAACATCACCATTCCCTTTTCCTCCTACATTAAGAATGTAGCCTCCAACGAGCTCTATCCAACATGGCCGGACAATGCCCTGCGAGCCAACATCTTAGCCCAGATCTCCTTTGCTCTCAACCGCATCTATACGGAGTTCTATCCCTCACGGGGCTACGATTTCGATATCACCTCCACCACCGCGAGAGATCAGATCTATGTGCTCGGAGGCAATGTCTATGACAACATCAGCCGCCTTGTGGACAATATGTTCAACAACTACATCGTCCGACAGGGCAATATTGAGCCGCTCTTCGCCGCCTTCTGCGACGGGGCCCAGACCCAGTGCGCGGGCTTAAGCCAATGGGGCAGCGTGTCGCTGGCAGAGCAGGGATATATCCCCTATGCCATCTTGCAGCACTATTACGGCAGCAACATCAACATCGTCTTTGACGCACCGGTAGGCGACAGTGTCCCCTCCTATCCCGGCCGTCCCCTGCGCCGGGGCGACGCAGGACAGGATGTACGCACCATCCAGCAGCAGCTCAACCGCATCCGCAAGAACTATCCCGCTCTGCCCGCCATCTCCCCCATCTCCAATATCTTTGACAGCGCCACCGAGACGGCGGTGCGTACCTTTCAGGAGATATTCAATCTGGAGGTGGACGGCATCGTGGGCAAGTCCACATGGTACAAGATCAAGGAGGTCTGGGGTGGTGTAAAACGCCTCTCGGAACTGGCCAGCGAGGGGCTTACCATCACCGAGGCGCAGCGGGTCTTTCCCGCTGTACTGCGCCTTGGCGACAGCGGCGTTGGGGTCAGGACTATCCAGTATTATCTGGCATTCCTCGGGTTCTTTCTGCCGCAGCTGCCGCCCATCGCCATCACCGGCACATTCGACGAGGCCACGCGGGATGCGGTGTACGCCTTCCAGAGCACGAGCGGCCTGCCCATCGATGGCATCGTGGGGCGGAACACATGGAACGCGGTGCAGGAGGACTACGATGCCCTGATCCGCGAATTGCCCCAGGAGTATCAGCAATTTCTCTCGGAGATCTATCCGGGCCGCTTCCTTGTCCGGGGCGACACGGGACAGAGTGTGGTGCAGCTGCAGACCAATCTGCAGCGCATCGCCCAGCGCGACAGCGACATTCCCTCCGTGTCGGTGACGGGCGTATTCGACGCCGACACCGCAGCGGCAGTGCAAGCCATGCAGCGTCAGATGGGACTCGACCAAAGCGGCGCGGTAGGCCCTGTTTTATGGCAGGAGATCATGCTCCGCGGCAGCGGCCTGTAGCAAAAAAAGAACCGCCCTCTCAGGCGGTTCTTTTCTGCATGTTTTTCAGTTGCCCTCGGTAACAACCTCGCCCAGAGGCAGAGGCTTACCGTCGCGCCACAGACGCTCCAAGCCATAAAACTCGCGGGCCTCGGCATTGAACACATGGATGACGATGCAGCCGTAGTCCAGCAGCACCCAGGTGCCGCCGCGATAGCCCTCGCGGTGCAGAGGCTCTTCTCCGGCCTCCTCCATCAGCACCTTCTCCACATTGTCCACCAGTGCGTTGATCTGGGTATTGCTGCCGCCGGTGGCGATGATGAAGTAGTCGGCCAGCGTGCTCAGATCGGTGATCTCCAGTGCCTGGATCTCGCGGCCCTTCTTATCGGACAGGGCGCGTGCTGCCAGCAGCGCCAGTTCTTTCGGTGTATTCATATGGTAACTCCTCCCTGTTGGATCAAATACTCTCTTGCATCCATCGTCAGATGGTGAATGGGTGTGCCGTAGCCCTTCATTTCCTCGATCGTCATGGTAAGACCTAACAAGATACCCTCATCGAGGCTCCGCGCCGTAGCCTCACGCACTGCCTCTACGCCGTCGAAACGGCGATTGGGCTCAATATAGTCGGCAATATAGATGATCTTCTCCAGCAGCGTCATGTTCGGTCTGCCGGTGGTGTGATAGCGAATGGCGTCAAATACCGCATCGCTGACACCGAACACATGGCGGGCGATGGCCGCGCCGGTGCGGCTGTGCTGCAGCTTCAGGGTCTGGCGCTCCATCTCATCCATGTCGATATCGTAACGCGCGCACAGCGCCAACTGCTCCTCGATCTCCAGTTTCTTGGTGCAGTCGTGAAGCAGCGCAGCGACCCGTGCCTCCGTCTCATCCACGCCGTACTGCCGCGCCAGCTCGGCGGCAGTGCGCTCTGTGCCCAGCACATGGGCCACACGCTTGGGCTTTAAGTAGCTCAGGGCAATGGGGCGCAGCTGGTCCACGGTCAGATTCTTCAGATCCGTGTCGGCACCGTAGAGCTGTTCGCGCTGGACATAGCCCCACACGGCGGCGGGCAGCAGTTCCTCCCCTTCATCCTTGGGCAGGCCCTCGCGCAGTTCCGTAGAGGACACCTCAATGAGGTCGGGATTATCCAAAATTGCCACACGGGCTCCAAACTCACGCTCCAAAAATGCCTTCTGCTTTTCAAAGGCCGCCCGCTCATCCTCTTCGTTGCGGCTGAAGGCGGCAATGTTGGCCTCACGGCAAACGATCTCGGGGGCATGCCAAGTGTGGAGGGACAGGAACATATCCGAACCCATCAGCAGCCACAGTTCGGCATCGGCATACTCCTCACGCAGTGCCAGCAGCGTGTCGGAGGTAAAGCTCTTGCCCTCACGGTTGAGCTCCATATCACTGGCCTCGGCGCACTTACCCACAGCGCCCGCCATCAGCTGTGCCATCTCCCAGCGCTGCCGGGTATTGGCGCTGCCAACGGGCAGCTGCTTATGGGGCGGGATCCCCGCAGGGATCACCAGCAGCTTATCGAGGGACAGCTGCTCCACAGCGGCGCGGGCCATCGTCATATGGCCCATATGCGGCGGGTTAAATGTCCCGCCAAAAATGCCTAATTTCATGCCTTCTTAGCCTTGACAGGCTCGATCTTCCGCTTTTCCTTCTTGTGCTGATAGCGGAACAGGACAAACTTGCTGCCGATGACCTGCACCACCTCACTGCGGGTGGCCACGGAGAGTTCCTCGGCTGCCTCGCGGGCGGTGTACATGGAGTTCTCCAGCACGCGGCCCTTGATGAGCTCGCGGGCTTCCAGTGCATCGTCTGCCTGCTTGATGAGATTTTCGCTGATGCCGTCCTTACCCACATGGAGGATGGTGTCCATGGTGGCGGCCATACCGCGCAGCTGCGCTCTTTGTTTACTGGTCAGTTCCATTGTTCTTCTCCAAATATTCTTTTAATGCCACCGCCATGGCGCGCAGAGCGTTGCCGCGGTGGGAAATGGCGTTCTTCTCTTCTGCGGGGACTTGTGCCAGCGTCTTGCGAAGCTCGGGCACAAAGAAAATGGGGTCGTAGCCAAAGCCGCCCTCCCCGTTGGGAGCATAGGCGATGGTGCCGAAGATGTCACCTGCGGTGCTCAGCACATCACCGTTGGGGAAGCAGCAGGTGATGTGCGCATGGAAGTGTGCGGCACGGTTGGTGGCGCCGCGCAGATTGTTCAGCAGCAGCTGATTGCGCTCTTCGTCGCTGTCCACGCCGCCGTAGCGGGCGGAGTAGACACCGGGTGCACCCTGCAGCCAATCCACGCACAGGCCGGAGTCATCGGCGATGGCGGGCAGGCCGCTGGCCTCCATGACAGCCTTGGCCTTCAACAGGGAGTTCTCGGCAAAGGTGGTGCCCGTCTCCTCTACATCAATGCACAGACCCAGTTCGGACTGGAGCACCACCTCGATGCCCAGTTCGCCCAGAATGGCCTGCATTTCTTTCAGCTTTCCCTTATTCTGGGATGCCAGTACCAATTTCATAGCGTTACCTCTCCCACGGGTCTTTCCGCCCGCGTTTTATGCGTTCTTGTTCTCGTTTTTCCTCTTCCTTTTGCGCCTGCCGCGCCTCGGAAGCGGCTTTCCGTTTCTCGGAGATGTCGGTTAACTTTTTCTCCAGCTTAACCATAGTGGACTCTTCCCTTTCAGGGACGGGAGTAAACACCATTTTGCACTCTTTGCAGTAATAGGACTCTGCCTCGGCGGCATCAAAAAAGCCAACCTTCGCCAGCATAACAACGCTTTCATCCATAGTGGAAAACAGCCCTAACTCTACACCTTCGGGATACCAGCAAATGCTGTCCCGCGCCGTAGGGATCTTCCCCTTCGGTAGTTCCTTCTTGCAATAGGGACACTCCATAAACCTTACTCCTTTTTCAGGATACCGCGGCCTCCCGGTCGCGAACCTTATCCAGACGGATATTGCGGATGGTCAGCACCAAATCGGTGGACACAAGGATGATATCCACCATGTAGAAGTATACCACATAGGTGATATTCCCGCCCACAAACTTACTGGCAAGACCGCAGAGATAACCCACAATGATGAAAAAGTGGAACGTCAGCGTCTTACCCTTGGCCGTGCGGGAACGGATGGATTTTAAGATGTTGAAGGGCCAGGAAAGGCCGAACAGCACCAGCATCACCACTTCCAGAATCTGGCTCATCGGAAAATATCCCCCACGATTTCTTTCTGTTTTGCGATCAGCTCGCGGTTTCCCTTGGCGCAGAGGGTCAGCAGTTCCTGCTGCTCGGTCACGGTGAAGGCGCGGCCCTCGCCGGTGCCTTGCACCTCGATGATCTCACCCAGCTCGTTCATGATGCAGTTAAGATCCACCTGCGCGCGGCTGTCCTCGCTGTACTGCAGGTCCAGCATAGCCGTATCGTCCACGATACCGGCGCTGATACCGGCAATATAGTGACGGATGGGCATACGGCCGATATAGCCCTCCTCCACCAGACGGCGGCAGGCCAGCGCCAGCGCAATAAATCCGCCGGTGACGGAGGCGGTACGGGTACCGCCGTCGCCCTGCAGCACATCACAGTCGATGGTGATGGTATGCTCACCCAGCAGGGACATATCCACCGCGGCGCGGAGGCTGCGGCCGATGAGGCGCTGGATCTCGGCGCTGCGGCCGGAGAGCTTCAGCTTGTCCACATCGCGGCGGCTGCGCTCGCGGTTGGCACGGGGCAGCATGGAATACTCCGCCGTGACCCAGCCGTGGCCGGGCTTGACATGGGGCGGCACGCGATTCTCCACCGAGGCGGTACACAGCACCATGGTATCACCGCAGGTGATGAGCACGCTGCCCTCGGCAAACTTGGTAAAGTGAGGCGTCACCGTAATGGGACGCAGTTCATTGAACTTTCTTCCGTCAGCTCTCATATTCCACACCTCATCCGATCATATCGGCCACGAATTCCTCTGCATCGAAGGGCTTGAGATCGTCGATCCCCTCGCCCAGACCCACGAACTTCACCGGCACGCCCAACTCCTGGGCAATGGCGATGACGATGCCGCCCTTGGCGGTGCCGTCCAGCTTGGTGAGGATGATGCCGGTGAGTCCTGCCGTCTCTTTGAACTGACGGGCCTGAATGAGGCCGTTCTGTCCCGTGGTGGCATCCAGCACCAACAGCGTCTCACGGTCGCTCTCAGGGGCTTCGCGGTCGATGATCTTGCGCATCTTGGCCAGTTCGTTCATCAGGTTCTGCTTGTTATGCAGGCGGCCGGCCGTGTCGCACAGCACCACATCGCAATTACGGGCCTTGGCAGCGGCCAGTGCATCGAACAGCACCGCGCCGGGATCGGCGCCCTCGTGCTGACGGACGATGTCCACACCGGCGCGCTGAGACCAGATCTCCAGCTGATCGGCAGCAGCGGCACGGAACGTATCTCCGGCACAGAGCATGACCTTCTTGCCCTCGGATTTCATCCGGTGGGCGATCTTGCCGATAGAGGTGGTCTTACCCACACCGTTGACACCGATAAACAGCACCACAGAGGGCTTGGTATCCACCTTCAGCGCAGGCTCACCCACATTCAAGTATTCCGTCAGAATCTCACGCAGAGCGGTTTTGAGCTGCTCCTCCGTCTCCAACTTCTCCTTACGGACACGATTGCGCAGCTGCTCCACCGCAGCGGAGGCAACGGACACGCCCACATCGGAGAGAATCAGGCTCTCTTCCAACTCCTCGAACAGTTCCTCGTCGATCTTGTTAAAGGACAAAGACGAGAGAATGGCGGATTTAAATTTGCTGAAAATACCCATGGAATTCTCCTTACTTGATTTTCAATTCCTTCACCATATCGTTCATATCGATGCTGAGCATACGGCTGACACCACGCTCCTGCATGGTGACGCCGTAGAGCACATCGGCCTCCTCCATGGTACCGCGACGGTGGGTGATGACGATGAACTGTGTCTTACCCGACACGCGGCGCATATAGCGGGCAAAGCGCACCACATTGGACTCGTCCAATGCCGCCTCGATCTCGTCCATGACGCAGAAAGGCGTGGGATGTACCTTCAAAATAGCGAAGTACAGTGCAATGGCCACAAAGGCCTTCTCACCGCCGGAGAGCAGCGTGATGGTTTTCAGCTGCTTGCCGGGGGGCTGCACCTTGATCTCGATGCCGCAGCCGAGGATATCGTTCTCGTCCTCCAGCTCCAGCTGCGCCTTGCCGCCGCCGAACAGTTCCAAAAATGTCTCCTGGAAGCTCTCGTTCAGCAGTTTGAACTGCTCGGCGAAGATCTCGGTCATGTGGCGGGTGATCTCGTCGATGACACCCAGCAGTTCCTCGCGGGCTTTCTCCACGTCACCGCGCTGCTCGGAGAGGTATGTATAGCGGGTGTTGACGCGCTCGTATTCCTCGATGGCGCCAATGTTGGGGGTACCCAGACTCTTGATCTCGCGGCTGAGCTCGGCAATGCGGCGGGTGGCCTTGGGCAGGCTCTCCAGCTCGATGCGCTGCTCCAGTGCGGCGCTGTGGCTCAGTTCGTAGTGCTCCCAGAGCTTGTCCAGCAGTGCCTTCTCCTCCATGGCGTTGCCCTGCAGCTTCTGCTCCATGCGGGACAGCGCCTGCGCGGCATTGATAACCGTATCGTTGCAGCTGCGGCTCTCGCGGGTCTTGGCGTCACGCTGACCCTCCAGACGCAGCTTGTCGGCGGCGAGGGTATTGAGCTGCTCGCGCAGAGTCTGCGCCTCCAGGCGCAGTGCCTCCAGCACCGCCGTATGCTGCTGCTCCTGGGCCGCAGCCTTTTCATTTTCAGCGACAAATCGATCCAGCAGCGCCTGACGGCCCTCGCCGTCGGTAAGCATATCGCCCTTGAGCTGCTTGAGATCCTCGATGCTGCGCAGGCAGCCCTCCTTCTCCGCCTGCAAGGCAGACAGATCGGCCTTCTTGCCGCTGATCTCCTCTGCCAGAGCGTCGGTGGCACGGCGCTCGTCCTCCTGACCGCTGCGCTGTGCCTCAATCCGAGCGTGAAGGGTATCGGCTTTACACTCAGTCTCAGCAATAGCCTTCTCCACTTCTTCGCAGCGCTTCATATCGTCGTCAGTACGCTGGGCGAAGGAGGCGATGTCGGCCTCTTCATCCTCGATGCTGAGGCGGAGAGAGTCGAGCAGGATATCATAGTGATCCTGCTTGCCCTTGCACTGCAGCACGGCATCCTCAGCCTTACGCTGCTGGGAGGAGGCCACATCCAGCTCGTACTGCGCCTTCTGCACCTCGCGGTCCAGCTCCTCAGCGCGGGCGGCGGCCTCGGCGCTCTTGGCCTCGGCATCCTTCATACGGGCCTGCAGCTTTTCCAGCTCGTCACGGCGGCTCAGAACACCGGCACTGCGGCTGACGCTGCCGCCGGTCATGGAGCCGCCGCGGTTCATCACCTGACCGTCCAGCGTCACAATGCGGAAGGCACTGCGATACTTGCGGGCCATGGCGATACCGCAGTCCATATCCTCCACCACCACGGTGCGGCCCAGAAGATTTTTGAAAATGCCGTCGTATTTGGCATCGTAGCGAATGAGGTCGGAGGCAATGCCCACGAAGCCGAACTCACCGGAGACATCCTCGCGGAGTGTCTCGCCGCGAATGGCGCTCAAGGGCAGGAAGGTGGCACGGCCACCGTCACGCTGCTTGAGGTAGTTGATGGCGGCTTTGCCGTCCTCTTCGCGCTCCACCACGATGTTCTGCATACCGGCGCCCAGCGCGGTCTCCAGCGCCACGGTGTACTTGCGCTCCGTGGTCATCAAACCGGCAACAGGGCCGTGAATACCACGCAGGCCCTTGCCCTCGTGGCTCTGCATCACCAGCTTCACCGCCTTGGAAAAGCCCTCGTACTCCTTCTCCATCTCGGTGAGCATACGGATACGGTTGGTGAGGTTGCCCACCTCCAGCGTCAGGCGCATCTTCTCATCGGCAGCCTCGGCGGCGCGCTTTTTGCGGCCCTCCATCTTCAGGGCATGACCTTCAATGATGTTACTGACACCCTGCGCCTCCTCGGTGGCGTCCATCAGGGCGCGGCGGTTGGCACGGCTCTCCGTCTCGACGGAGGCCAGCTTCTCGCGCAGGGCAGCGAGTTCTTCATCGGCGCGGGAGACGCGCTCCTCACGCTCACGGATACCGGAGCGCAGTGCAGACAGCTCTGCCTTACCGTCGGCGGCAGCGGCACGGAGCAGCGCCTCTTCTGCACGGAGGGACTCTGCGGTGCGCTCGCCCTCAGCGGCGCTCTCGCTCAGCACGCGGGCCTGCTCCAGCAGGGCATCCAGTGCCGTTTGCAGTTCTGCGCTCTCATTCTCGATAGCGGCAATACGCGCCGCCTGCGCGTCGATCTGCTCCTGCAGACCGCCGGCACGGTTGGTGCTCTCGGCCATCTCGGCACGGACGCGCTGAATATTTTCGTTGTTATGCTCGGTGGCAGTACGCAGCACGGCGATGGCGCTCTCGTGCTCGCCGGAGGAACTCTCCAATACTGCGATCTTGCCGCGGATCTCCTCGGCATTCATATCGATGCCGCGGACCTCCTCGCCCAGCGCCTCGGCGGCGGCGTAGGTGGCCTCGAGGGCGGCTTCGGCCTCCTCTTTTTCCACGCGTGCCGCTTCCACATCGGCCTGCAGCTTGAACTTGGCGGTCTTGAGATTCTGGAGCTGCTCGAGCCACACGGAGATCTCCAGCACACGCAGTTCATCGCGGAGCACCAGATACTTCTTGGCCACTTCCGCCTGCTTACGCAGCGGTTCTACCTGCAGTTCCAGCTCGGCGATCTTATCGTTAATACGCACCAGGTTCTCCTGCGTACGCTCCAGCTTACGCTCGGCCTCTTCCTTGCGGTGGCGGAACTTGGAGATACCGGCAGCCTCTTCAAAGATCTCGCGGCGCTCACCGGACTTGACAGACAGGATCTCGTCGATCTTGCCCTGACCGATGATAGAATAGCCCTCGCGGCCCATACCGGTGTCCATAAACAGCTCGTTGACATCCTTGAGGCGCACCTGTTGCTTGTTGATATAATACTCCGATTCGCCGCTGCGGTAATAGCGGCGGGTCACCGCCACTTCCGCCTCATCGCGGGGGAAGATGTGCTCGGTATTGTCCATCACCAGCGTGACCTGGGCAAAGCCCATCTGGTTGCGCTTTTCGGTACCGCCGAAGATGACATCCTCCATCTTGGCGCCGCGGAGCTGGCGGCTGCTCTGCTCGCCCATGACCCAGCGGATGGCGTCGGAGATATTGGACTTACCGGAGCCGTTGGGGCCCACAATGGCGGTAATATCCGAACCGAAGGTCAATACGGTCTTATCGGGAAAGGATTTGAATCCCTGGATTTCCAGTGCTTTTAAGTACACTTGGCTCACCTCTCTTGGATTGGCATACTATAACTAGTGTATTATAGCAGAAAAGCATTGCCGTTTCAAGCAAAAAGTAGAGAGATATCCAACCTTCCGGCGGATATCTCCCTGCAAAAAACGGCTTTATTCTTCCCTTCGCTTCTCGATCATACGATACAGCGTCTCCAACGCCTCACCCAGCGAACCGAGTCGGTCGATAATGCCCAGCGCCACCGCTTCATTGCCGTAAATGACGCTGCCCACATCGTTGGCCATATCCCCCACCGACAGCATCAGCTGCCGGAATTTCTCGCCGCTGCAGCGGGAGTTGCGGGATACAAAATCCACGATCCGCTCCTGAAGCCTCTCAAAATAGCGGTAAGTGGCAGGAGCAGCGATGACGGTGCCCGTCATCCGCACGGGATGGATGGTCATAGATGCGCTGGGCACGATAAAGGTGGTCTTGCCGCACACCGCCAAAGGCACACCGATGGAATGTCCTCCGCCCAGTACCAGCGTAACGGTGGGCTTGGTCATGCCCGCCACCAGCTCGGCAATGCCCAGACCTGCCTCCACATCGCCGCCCACGGTATTGAGAAGAAGCAGCAGGCCATCAATGTCGTCCCGCTCCTCCACCGCCGTTAAAAGGGGCAGTACGTGCTCGTATTTCGTACTCTTCATGGTGGGCGGCAGCAGCGTGTGACCCTCAATCTGTCCGATGATGGTAAGGCACTGCACCACTCCCCGCCGATTCTCCACCAGCGAAGATCCCATTTCAATGATCTGCTGCTGCGGCGTATCCTCGCGGCAGCGATTTTCGCCCTTTTCTTCCCTGTGATCGTTCATCTTGTCGCCTCCCTTTTTCCCTAGTGTTTCCCAATACTTTCAAAACATACGGCAGAAAAAGAGTGACAAGGCAACAAAACTGTGATAAAATGAGTCGATTTTGCAAAACGACTACGGAGGATCCCCGATGAAACGATTGCTTGCCCTTGTGCTGGCGCTGATTATGCTTTTGTGTACCGCCTGCGGTGAAAAAGAGCCCGAAGTGCCGCAGGAGACCGTCACAGAACTGACCTTCTGGACATACCCCTACGGCAACTTCGACGATCCCGAGACGGTGAAGATGCTGCTGTTGCAGTTCCAATCCGTCTATCCCAACATCCGCGTCAATGTGGAATATCTCACGGAGGAAAACGCCGACGAGGCCATCTCCGCCGCCATTGAAGGCGGTGAGACTCCCGATATCGTCCTCACAACACCCCACCACCCTATGGCGGAGTGGAGCGGCATGGGTTGTTTGGCCGACCTGGCTTCTCTGTGGAACGACAGCGATTACGACGAAGTACTGGATGCCTGTGAAAGCGCCTGCTTCGCCTCGGACGGTGCCTGCTACCTCTACCCCATCGCTATGAACGTCTCCTGCATGGCCATCAACTACGATGCCTTTGTGCAGGCGGGGGCCGACAAGTACATCGACCTTGAGAGCCGCACCTGGAGCGACGAGGATTTCATCAAGGCCGTCCGCGCCCTGTATGACACGTTCCATGAGCCGGTAGCCGCCGTCTACTGCGGTGGACAGAGCGGCGATCAGGGTACCCGCGCACTGGTCTCCTCCCTCTTTGGCGGCAGCTTCACCAATGAGATGCATACCGGTTATGCAGTGGACAGCGAGGAGATGATCCGCGCACTGAAGCTGCTGCAGGATATGAAGGGTGTGATCTTCGATGACACCATCGTCGGAGAAGACGAAGCGCTCCTGTTCTATCTGGAAAACCTGAAGATGTCCTTCTACTGGGATGTACAGCAGCAGATGGACCCTGCCGGACAGGGCAGCGGCGTGGGGAAAACCAAGAACGGACAGCGCATCGAGTATATGTACTATCCCTCCGCCACCGACACACAGTCCCTGCCCGGTGAGATCTGGGGCCTGTGCGTGTTCAACAACGGCGACGAAGCCCGTCTCACTGCTGCCAAGCAGTTCGTCAAATACTTCGCAGACGGCGAGGGTGCTGCCGCTGCCGTCCGCGCCGCCGGATGCTATCCCGTGCGCAATATCGCCGAGGGCAATGACCTGAGTTCCCTGTGGGTCAACAACACCGTTATGAGTGAATACAGCACGATGGTAAACGCGCTGGACGAGGATGACAGCATTACCCCCAACTGGCCCGTGGCACGCAGCGAGTGGTACAAGCTCCTGCAGCGTCTGGGACAGGATGAGGCTGTGGCCGCCGATGAGGCAGCCAAATTCATGGAAGCCGTAAAATAATTGAAAAGCAGCAAAAAGCACCAAATCCGATGGATTTGGTGCTTTTTTATGATATTTCCAGTGCCATCCCCACGCCAACCTCGTGGATGTTCAACTGCTGCATCAGGCGGTGTTTTACCTTGAGGGATACACAGTGACAGGGGTAGATCTCGGGGATATGATGGCGGGCGAAATATTCCGCCGTGGCGGCGGCGCGATCATCATCTTCAAAGAGATGAAAGCCGCCCAGAACACCGATGATCCGCTCATCACCGCAGACGGCCTTGGCCTGCTCGATGATATTGCAGATCCCGCTATGGGCACAGCCCGTGATAATGAAGAGTCCCTCGTCGCTGCGATAGACAAGGGCCGTATCGTCGAGAAGGTCGTCCTCCTCCCACTGTCCCATCCGCTCCCGCTGCCCGATCACAGTGCGGGGTTCAAAGGGCAACACGCGGGGGATCTCGCCTAAGAACCACAGCCGCTCCGTAAGGCGCACAGGCTCCTTGCTCAGTCGGCAATCGGCAAGATACAGCATCTGCTCCAAATCGTAGGGAGCGCCGATGTACTCGCCCTCGTAATATTTCCCCACAAAACAATCGGGATGGGCGATCAGCTGCGCCTGCGGTGCAACTTTCCGCTCAATGAAGGGTGTCAAACCGCCCGTGTGATCGTTGTGACCGTGGGAGAGCACCACATGGGTCAGGCCGCTCAAATCGATGCCCATCTTCCCGGCGTTGCGCAGGAACACATCGGAGTAACCCACATCCAGCAGGATGCGGGCATCCCCCTCCTCAATATAGCAGCTGAAGGCAGGCTCACCGAGGAAATATTGGTCGATGTAGGTGTTGTTATCGCAAAGGATGCGCAGGTTCATACATTCGCCTCCTGTAACAGGCCACGGAAGAAAATACGGGCCATCGCTTCAAATTCCTCTGCCGTGGCAGCGGTGTTCTCCAGCGTGTAGGTGCAGTGCTTGCGGTAGAAGGCATCGCTCTTTTGGGCATTGACCCGCAGACGGGCATATTCCTCGGAGATGTGGTCCCGCGCCATGATGCGACGGACACGCACCTCGGCAGGACACAGCACCGCCACGGTACAGTCGCAGATGGCGCTCAGGCCGCCCTCGATGAGATTGATGGCATCGATACCGATGACGGGTGCCACCGTGGCATCCATACGGCGGCGCAGCTCACGGGGAATGTGGGCGTAGATGATGGTATTGAGTTTGTCGAGTTCGGTGGGATCGCCGAACACGATGGTACCCAGTTTCTGACGGTCAAGGCTTCCATCGGGTAAAAAGACCTCGCCGAAGGCATCGCTGAGAGCCGTACGCAGCGGCACATCGGTCTTGAGCATCTCATGATAGATGGCATCGGCATCAAGGATGCAGCCGCCCAGCCCTTCGATGGCGCGAAGGGCGCTGGTCTTACCTGCGCCCGTGGGGCCCGTAATGCCGATCACCATAGGGCGGCCCGCATCCACCGTGTGGAAACCCGCCGCCTTTTTCAGGCGATTGCCAACAGCCAAGCCCAAGCCGCCCTCATCGGGGCACTGGGCAAAAATCTCACTGACATCGGTGGCATCGAAGGTACGCAACGCATCAAATACGCGCCGCGCCTGCTCGGAGACATCGCCCACAGGGCCGAGGGTATGTACGATGCAGTTGGGATACAGTGCGGCGAACTCGTCAAAGCAGATGACGCCGCAGCGCTCCCCCACTCTTTCTGCGATATAGAGCGCCGAACGCATGGGGCTGCCCGTCACCACCGTAACGGGGGCTTTGGGTGCGTAGTGGCGGTATTTCATGCCGGGTGCTTTGGCCTGTTCGCCATCGGAGAGCTTTTCGCGGATGGCCTTGTCCACCTCCACCTCGCCCAAGACCTCTTCCAGCGCCTCCAAGGGTAAACCTCCTGCGCGGAGAAGACGGGGCGGCGTGACGGTCAAGTCGATGATGCTGCTCTCCACACCCACAGTGCAGCTTCCGCCATCCACGATGCCGTCAATGCGGCCATCCATATCCTCCATCATGTGCTGCGCCGTGGTAGGACTGGGACGACCCGAGAGATTGCCGCTGGGGGCAGCCACCGGCACACCGGCAGCGCGGATGATCTCCAGCGTCACGGGATGGTCGGGGCAGCGAACGCCCACCGTATCGAGGCCACCGGTGGTACGCAGAGGCACGATATCACGGCGGGGCAGGATCATGGTAAGCGGGCCGGGCCAGAACGTTTCAGCCAGATCATAGGCCGCAGAGGGCACATCATGGCAGTAGCGCTCCAGCCATGAGGCATCGGGGATGTGCAGGATCAAGGGGTTGTCTTGCGGACGGCCCTTGGCCTCGAAAATCGCCTTCACCGCCGTCTCGTTGAGGGCATCGGCACCGAGGCCGTACACCGTCTCGGTGGGAATGCCCAAAAGACCGCCGCGTTTCAAAATCGCGGCAGCCTCATGGATGGCGTTATGGTCTTGTTGGGGGTGGAACAGTACGGTTTTCATATCAGATTCCCAAATTCTCTCCAATGAGAACAACTTTGATCTTTCCTGCGGGGCGGGAGACACGGGTGGCCACCAGATAGGCGCAGATGCAGTCGGTGCTGCGGCAGTTTCCGCACTGACCCGTCACGGCGCAGGGCGTCTTGAGGCCGGCAAAGCGCTGGGCGTTGGCCGGGGCAGCCAGATGACGCACGCGGGAATAGGCTGCATCCATATCCGCCACCACCTTGTTCATGCCGGCCACCACGATGACGCTCTTGGGGCCAAAGCACAGCGCCGCCACGCGGTTGCCGTTGCCATCGATGTTGTAGAGCTCGCCCTCCTCGGTGATGGCATTGGAGGACATGAGGAAGGTATCGGCCGTCAGGCCGCAGCGCATCATGTCCATGCGCTCCTCGGCGGGGACGGCATCGCGATCGATGAGCGTCTGGCCGCGCTGACGGAGAAGATCCTTGATGCCCAGCTCGTCCACGGTGGCAGCACCGCCCCAGGAGACGCTGTCCTCGGCAGGGATCAGCTCCATGATCTTTTCAACGGCCTCTTCGCGGTTGGAAAAATAGTACGCCTCGAAATGATTGCGGCGCAGCGCCTCCACAACGCGGGGGCCTGCCTTGTCATAACACATCTTGATCGGCTGCAGCATAGAAGTTGTCCCCTTTCTTTATTCTGCCTCACTCTGCTGCAGGCGCTCGGCCTGAGATGCAGTGGTGAGGGCATCGATGATGTTGTCCAGATCGCCATTCATCACGGCGGCAATGTTGAAATTCTTGTTCTCTCCCGTCAGACGGTGATCCGTCACGCGGTTCTGAGGGAAATTGTAGGTGCGGATCTTACCGCTGCGGTCGCCTGTACCCACCTGCTGCTTGCGCTCCTTGGCAATGGCGGCATTCTGGCGCTCCAATTCCGCCTCGTACAGACGGGAGCGGAGGATCTTCAGCGCGCGCTCACGGTTCTTATGCTGGCTGCGCTCATCCTGGCACTCCACCACCGTGCCCGTGGGCAGATGGGTGATACGGATGGCAGACTCCGTCTTATTGACATGCTGACCGCCGGCTCCGGAAGAGCGATAGGTGTCGATCTGCAGTTCGCTGGGGTCGATGTTGAACTCCACTTCCTCCGCCTCGGGCATCACGGCCACAGTGGCGGCAGAGGTCTGGATGCGGCCGGAGGACTCCGTCTCCGGTACGCGCTGGACACGGTGGGTGCCCGCTTCAAACTTCAAGCGGGAGTAGGCACCGCTGCCCTCGATAGTGGCCACCGCCTCCTTCACGCCGCCCAGCTCCGTCTCGTTGAGAGAGACGATGTCCATGGCAAAGCCACGGCGTTCAGCGTACATGGTGTACATACGCAGCAGATCGGCGGCAAACAGCGCGCCCTCTTCCCCGCCGATACCGGCGCGGATCTCCAGCACCACATTCTTATTGTCGTTGGGATCACGGGGCAGCAGCAGGAGTTTGATCTCCTCCAGCAGTTCTTCCCGGCGGCTCTTTGCCTCCTGCAGTTCCTCCTGCGCCAGTTCACGCAGTTCCGGATCGGAGAGCATCTCCATGGCCTGTTCGATCGTCTCGTCGCATGCCACGAGGGCGCGGTAGGCATCCACTACAGGCTGAAGTTCCTTCTGCTCACGGGAGAGCTTCAACAGTGCCTCGCGGTCGCTATAGACCGCAGGGTCAGCCATCTGCTCCACCACCGTATCGAGTCGACGGGCTACCGATTTGAGCTTATCCAGCATGGTTATCCTCCAAATAGCGCTTGATGTCGCCAATAAACTTATCACGCCAGAAGGTATAGCCCACGCTGCCCGGCTGCAGGGACACATCGAACAGATGCTTCTCCTTGGTGTAGAGATCCATCTGGTCAAAAACGCTGGCGCTGCGGCGGCTGCCGCTGCGGGTGATGACATAGCTTACACGGCTCATCTCCAGACCGCGGCGCTTCAAAAGACCGCGAATGGGGCTGGAGCAGCGGCCCGCCCACACAGGACTGCCCACGATGACCATCTTATATTCCTCGATGGGCTTGTCGGTCTTAAAGGGCTTCAGCGGTGCCGTGGAGCGGCGCATGGCGTCACGGCCTGCGCTCATAAAGCCGACAAACCCGTTGCGATCAGCACCATCGTCAATGGCCACGATCTCTGCATCCAGTGCCGCCGCGATCTCCTTCATGGCGCGGCGGGTGTTGCCGCTGAAAGAGTAATAGATACACAACACATCGCTCATACTTCGTTTTCCTCCAATACAAGGGACAGTTCCTCCCAGCGGAGCATCTCCTGCTCCAGAAGAGCCTCTGTCTCCTGTTTCTTCTCGTATACTTCGGCCAATTTCATGGCATCGCAGGCCACCTCGGCCATCTCCTCATCCAGTTGGGCAATCGCTTTCTCCAGCTTGGCAATGGCCGTTTCGCAGATGGTCAGCTGCCGCCGTGCAGCGCGCTGATTGCGGTTTTCATTCCGCACGCGGGTGTCGCCCTTCTTCACAGGGGCGGCAGGCACGCTCTTTTCCCTGGCCTCGGCCTCCTTGAGACTGCGGTACTGGGCAAAGCCCATGGGATAATCGGTGATGGTTCCGTCTGCCAGTTCCCAGATGCGGGTGGCAAAGCGGTTGATAAAATAGCGGTCATGGCTGACGAACAGCAGTGTGCCGTCAAAGGCCTCCACCGCCTCCTCGATCCACTCGCGGCTGTCGATATCCAGATGGTTGGTGGGCTCGTCGAGGATGAGGAAGTT
>JAFYVA010000084.1 GCA_017549325.1 Oscillospiraceae bacterium | reverse complement strand
TGCTCGATGTTGCCAACCTGGCCGATGCAGGCCTTGCAGTTGGTGCGGATGATGCGGACCTCGCCGGAAGGCATACGGACCTGGGCATCAGTGCCCTCCTTAGCCATCAGCTGAGCGTAAGCACCAGCGGAACGAACCAGCTGAGCGCCCTTGCCGGGATGCATCTCGATGTTGTGGATGATGGTACCAACGGGAATGTTGGACAGAGGCAGGCAGTTGCCGGGCTTGATGTCGGCGTTGGCGGAGGACAGAACCTTGTCACCAGCGGCCAGACCCACGGGAGCGATGATGTAACGCTTCTCGCCGTCGGCATACTGAACCAGCGCGATGTTGGCGCTGCGGTTGGGATCGTACTCCAGACGCAGGACGGTGGCTTCCATATCCACCTTGTCGCGCTTGAAGTCGATGATACGATACTTGCGCTTCTCGCCGCCGCCGCGATGACGGACGGTGATGTGGCCATAGCTGTTGCGACCAGCGTGCTTCTTCAGGACCTCGGTCAGGCTGGCCTCGGGCTTTGCGTGCTTATCAATGCCGTCGAAGCCGGAGACAGTCATGTGTCTGCGGGAAGGGGTGGTCGGCTTAAAAGTTTTGATAGACATTCTCTAACACTCCTTCCTTTCTTACACCATACCCTCGAAGAACTCGATGGTCTTGGAATCCTGGGTCAGCTGGACGTAAGCCTTCTTCCAGCTCTTGCGGGTGCCGGGACGGCCGGCGCCCAGACGCTTGGCCTTACCATCGTAGTTGATGGTGTTGACCTTAGCAACCTTCACACCGAAGATGGTCTCAACGGCGTTCTTGATCTCCACCTTGCCGGCGCCGGTAGCAACCTCGAAGACGTACTTCTTCTCGGCAGTGCTGGCCATGGAACGCTCGGTGATGATGGGACGGATAATGATGTCGTAAACGTTCATTATGCGAACACCTCCTCGATAACTGCGAGGGCTTCCTTATCCAGAACCAGGTTCTTGGCCTTGAGAATGTCATAGACATTGATCAGGTTGGCCATAGTGGTCTCGACGCCGGGGATGTTGCGGGCGCTCTTGATGACGTTCTCGTTCTTGACGGGAGTCACGACCAGAGCCTTACCCTCAGCCTTGACGGCACCCAGGAAAGCGCGGAAGTCCTTGGTCTTGATGTTGTCCATCTTGATGGAATCAACAACGATGATCTCGCCGGCAGCTGCCTTAGCAGACAGAGCAGACTTGAGAGCCAGTCTCTTAACCTTCTTATTCAGAACGTAAGAGTAGCTGCGGGGCTTGGGGGCGAACACGATACCGCCGTGGGTCCACTGAGGAGCACGGGTGCTGCCCTGACGGGCGTGACCGGTACCCTTCTGACGCCAGGGCTTCTTGCCGCCGCCGGAGACCTCTGCGCGGGTCAGAGCACTCTGGGTACCCTGACGGCAGTTGGCCAGATGGTTCTTCACCACTTCATGGACGACAGCCTGATTGGGCTCGATACCGAAGATGGAATCGTTCAGCTCGACAGAACCGACGACCTCGCCGGTCATGCTGAGAACATTGATAGTAGACATTTCCTTGAGCACTCCTTTCCTTACTTATTACGGGCAGATGCCTTCTGGGGATTACGGCCGGATGCCTTCTGGGGATTGTTGCTGATGCCGGACTCGACGTTCTTGACGCGGTGAGTCTTCACGGTGGTCTTCAGCAGGACCAGGCCGCCCTTGCAGCCAGGGATAGCGCCGCGAACGGCGATCAGGTTCAGCTCGGGATCAACCTTGACCACTTCCAGGTTCTGGATGGTGATCTGGTCGCCGCCCATCTGGCCGGCGCCGATCTTGCCCTTGAAGATACGGGCGGGATCGATGGGGCCCATGGAACCGGCGTGACGATGGACGGGGCCACCGCCGTGGCTCATGGGAGTGCGGCCAGCGTTGTAACGCTTGACGACGCCCTGGTAGCCGTGACCCTTGCTGGTGCCGGTCACGTCAACCCACTCGCCCTCTTTGAAGGTGTCAGCCTTAACGACATCGCCGATGTTCAGCTCGGCAGCGTTGTCCAGGTTGAACTCACGCAGGTACTTCTTGGGGCCAACGTTTGCCTTGTTCAGGTGGCCCATCTCAGGCTTGGTCAGACGCTTCTCAGAAACATCCTCAAAGCCCAGCTGCACGGCGTTGTAGCCGTCCTTTTCGACAGTCTTCTTCTGCACGACGACGCAGGGACCTGCCTCGATAACGGTAACAGGGATCACCTTGCCGTTCTCGTCGAAGATCTGAGACATGCCGACTTTTTTGCCGATAATTGCTTTCATGTATGATCCTCCTATAAGGTTATTGGTCGACATAGTTCAATCGGTGCATTGGCCACCGACCGCTTGCTCTGCCGACATGACCCGTTCGTCTCACGCAAGTCGACGAACTTGGGTTGCAAGCATGTTTGTTTGAGTCTCGCTGCTACTATATTTAATATAGTGTGTTACAGCTTGATCTCGATCTCCACACCGGCGGGCAGATCCAGGGCCATCAGGGCCTCGACCGTCTTGGGGGTGGAATTGGTGATGTCGATCAGTCTCTTGTGAGTGCGGCGCTCGAACTGCTCACGGCTATCCTTGTACTTATGAGTAGCACGCAGGATGGTGACGATCTCCTTCTTGGTGGGCAGAGGGATGGGGCCGGACACGACAGCGCCAGCACGCTTGGCGGTCTCGACGATCTTCTCTGCGCTCTGGTCGATGACCTGATGGTCATAGGCCTTCAGACGAATGCGAATCATTTCTTTTGCCATTTGGTTTGTTCCTCCATTTTGTTGTACGGTAGTTGAGTTTTCCAATGCCGTACGGTGAGGAAATTTCTTATACGCTGTTCCGTGCGTATCATTCCAGCTCATAAGAAACACCGGCACAAAAGCTGGCCGGTGTGCTTCTGGCGCAGCGATCTACGCTTGCGTACAGAACTTCCTCAGCCGCCCGATTATCGGACATACTCCCCGAAAGTTACCGGCTCACGCCGCAATCTCTCGGTTCATCGCAGTTGTAAACGCCTCCGGGTGTGTAGCACCCTTTCGCGCGTACCTTCATAATATAAAGGAAAACCCCCTTTTTGTCAAGGGGGTTTTCTCTGTTTTTTCTAAATTTTTTCAGAAAATTTCAGCGTTTTGTCAAAGCCTCAGATGCGCTTCCACTTGGCGCCGCCGGCCACGTCGATGATCTCCACGCCCTGTGCCTTCAGCTCGTCGCGGATGCGGTCAGCCTCGGCGAAATTCTTGGCCTTCTTGGCCTCGGCGCGCTGACGGATCAGTTCCTCGATCTCAGCGTTGACCTCGCCATCCTCGCTGACGACGGTGAAGCCGGCAGCGGGTGCAGCAGCGGCTGCTGCCTGCTTGGCGCGAGCCTCGGCAGCCTTCTCCACCAGCTTCAGACCCAGCACGGTATCGAAGCTCTCGATGAGGGCCAGCTTCGTCACATCGTTGGTCTTGGCCTTCAGCACATCGTACAGGACGGTAACGCCCATGGAGGTGTTCAGGTCGTTGTCCATAGCAGCCATGAACTTAGCCTTCATTTCCTCAAAGGCAGCGCTCTCTACCTCACCCTCGGTCTTGAGGGCGGCCACGCGGGCGATGAGCTTATTGTAGGCCACCACGGCGTTGTCCAGGTTCTCCCAGGAGAACACCAGGCTCTTGCGGTAATGGCTCTGCATGCAGAAGAAGCGGTAGGCCAGAGGATCATAACCCTTCTCTTCCAGCAACGACACGGTGAGGAACTCACCCTTGGACTTGGACATCTTGCCGCCGGAGGTATTCAGGTGGGCAACATGGAACCAGTGGGGGCACCAGGCGTGACCCAAGAAGCTCTCGGACTGGGCGATCTCGTTGGTGTGGTGGGGGAAGGCATTGTCCACGCCGCCGCAGTGGAGGTCGAGATACTCGCCGTTGTGCTTGAGGGAGATGCCGGTGCACTCAATGTGCCAGCCGGGATAACCCACGCCCCAGGGAGAATCCCACTTCAGAGCCTGATCCTCAAACTTGGACTTGGTGAACCACAGCACGAAGTCGTTGCGGTTACGCTTGTTGGTATCCTCTTCCACGCCCTCGCGGACGCCCACAGCCAGATCGTCCTCGTTGTGGTCGTTGAAGATATAGTAGCGAGGCAGCTTGGAGGAGTCGAAATACACGTTGCCGCCGGCGAGATAGGCGTACTCCTTCTCGATCAGGGTGGAGACGATGTTGATATACTCGGCGATGCAGTTGGTGGCAGGCTCCACCACATCAGGGGTCTTGATGTTCAGCTTGGCGCAGTCGGCAAAGAAGGCGTCGGTATAGAACTTAGCGATATCCATGACGGACTTATTCTCGCGCTTGGCACCCTTGAGCATCTTGTCCTCGCCCTCGTCGGCGTCGGAGGTCAGATGGCCCACGTCGGTAATGTTCATGACGCGGTGCACATCGTAACCGGCATAGCGCAGATACTTCTCCAGCACATCCTCCATCAGGTAGGAGCGCAGGTTGCCGATATGGGCAAAGTGGTACACGGTGGGGCCGCAGGTATACAGCTCCACATGACCGGGGGTATGGGTCTTGAATTCTTCCTTTTTACGGGTAGCAGAGTTATACAGGTACATAGTCCTTCTCCTTTATATACATTATTATATATAGTATCAAAATAAAAACGCCTCTCACGCCCACAGGGGCATGAGAGGCGATGTTCACTCGCGGTTCCACTCTCGTTTTTCACTCGTTGGCGGCACTATGACGCAGGCCACGCGGCGGGTATCTTCATCCCGCGCGCTCGCGGACGCACTTTCCTCCCCACACTGTAAGGCGGCTTGCAGCCCATCGACCACCTCTCTCTATACAGTGACACGGGAAGTACTCTTTCCGGTCTTCACGCTATTCGATTGGCACTTATTGTATCAATCTTTCCCGTTTCTGTCAAGTGCCGATGCCGTTTTTCTCACTTTTTCAGCCGTTTATCACTGCGCTGGGCAAGGCGGGTACCGATACTCTGGAACACCTGCACCAGCACCACCAGCAGGATCACTGCCACGATCATCACCAGATACTTGTAGCGGTAATAGCCGTAGTCAATGGCGATCTTTCCCAGACCGCCGCCACCGATGATGCCGCTCATGGCGGAGTAACCCAGAATGGTGGTCAGTGCGATGGTCACATTTTGGATCAGCGAGGGGACGGATTCCGGAATCAGCACCTTGCAGATGATCTGCAGCGGGCTGGCACCCATGCTCTGGGCTGCCTCGATCACATTGGGGTCCACTTCGCGGAAGGAGGTCTCCGTCAATCGGGCGATAAAGGGGAACGCCGCCACCACCAGCGGTACCACTGTGGCAGCCGTACCCACCGTAGTGCCGATCAGCAGACGGCTGAGGGGGAACACCATAATCATCAGGATCAGGAACGGCACGGAGCGCAGCAGGTTGATGATTACATTCAGCGCCGAGAGGACGGGGGCAGGCAGAGGCAGAATGCCGTCCTTCTCCCCCACTACCAGCAGCACACCCAGAGGCAGTCCGATGATCAATGCCAGCACCGTGGCCAACACCGTCACATAGAATGTCTCCCAGATTGCGAAGGGCATCTCCGTTTGAACGGAGTAGATCAGCTCCGCAACAGACTGCTCGGAAAACAGATTATGATACATGCTCGCTCACCTCCTGTGCCTGCACGTTGGGAATCGTTGCGAAGAAGGCCATGGCCTGCTCCAGTTTTTCTTTCGGAATACCGAGATACAAGCTGCCGTAGACCTCTTCGCTGACGCGCTGGGTAGTGGCGGAGATCACATTGCAGAAGATGCCGTGCTCTGCCGCCAGACGGGCCACCAGCGGAATGCCCGTGGTCTTGGAGTCGCGGAAGATCAGGCGCACGCGGCTCTCCTCACTGGGATCGGACACCGCCTCGTCCACGGCGTTGGGGAACACCAGGCGCTTGGCTGCGGCAGACTTGGGTGCGGCAAACACCGCTGCCACCAATCCCTCCTCTGCCACCGTGCCGCCATCGAGGATGGCCACATGGTTGCAGATCTCCTTCACCACGCTCATCTGGTGGGTGATGATGACTACGGTGATACCCAGCTTACGGTTGATCTCACGGATGAGACCGAGGATCTGCTGGGTGGTACGGGGGTCGAGGGCGCTGGTGGCCTCGTCGCACAGCAGCACCTTGGGGTTGGTGGCCAGCGCGCGGGCGATGGCCACGCGCTGCTGCTGACCGCCGCTGAGCTGAGCGGGATAGGCCTTGGCCTTATCGGGCAGACCCACCAGCTCCAGCAGTTCATGAGATCGTTTCACCGCTTCTTTCTTGCTGACGCCTGCCAGTTCCATGGGGAAACAGACATTTTGCAGGCAAGACCGCTGCATCAGCAGATCAAAATGCTGGAAGATCATGGTGATCTCACGGCGCGCCTGCCGCAGCTCCGAGGCGCTCATTGTATCAAGACGGCGGCCATTGACCACAACCTCGCCCTCGGTGGGGCGCTCCAGCAGGTTCATGCAGCGCACCAGTGTGCTCTTGCCTGCACCGGACATACCGATGATGCCGTAAATATCACCATCGGGGACAGTGATGGAGACATCTTTCAGCGCATCCACCGGTCCGCCGGCTGTTTCGAATGTCTTACTGACATGTCGCAATTCGATCACGGGAAATCGACTCCTTTGCTGTAAAATTATCCCTTCAGTCCATCGAGGGAGGTCTGCTTACCGCCGTAGAGGCCCATGGGCTCCACATGAGGAGCGGAAACAGAGACAATGTGGGTGCCCTGCTGGGCGTTGAAGTCATCCAGATAGGGGACATGCTGGAAGTAGTTGGCGGTGACAGTGCCATCCTCTACCACCGTGTTGGGAACCACATAGTCGTTGAAGGTCTGGATCTCCAGCGTCACACCCTTGGCAGCCAGCAGCTCCTTTGCCACTTCCAGGATCTCGGCATGGGGCGTGGGAGAGGCGGCCACCGTAATGGTCACATCCTTGAGAGCGGCGTAGTCAACGGAGGCGTCATAGCCGTCGGTGGGATTGGAAACCGTGCTGACCACAGCGCCGGCGTACTTCTCCGTGATGAAATCTGCCACAGCCTTGCTCTCGAGAGCAGCGATCAGGGCCTTCACCTCGGGATGGTTCTCGTTGCCCTCCTTCACAGCCAGAATATTGCTGTAGGCGGAGGAGGAACCCTCGATGGTGAGAGAGTCGACCACAGGATTGAGTCCTGCATTGATGGCGTAGTTGGAGTTGATGACGGCATAGTCCACATCACGGAGGATGTTGGGCAGCTGAGCAGCCTCAGCCTCCACGATCTCCACGTTGTAGGGGTTTTCCACGATGTCATTCTTGGTGGCGGTGATACCGGCACCTTCCTTCAGCTTGATGATGCCGTTCTCCTCCAACAGCAACAGGGCTCGGGCCTCGTTGGTGGTGTCGTTGGGGACGGCGATCTGGATGGCGGCGCTCTTCTGTGCACCGCAGCCGGTAAGCACCAGTGCCGCGATAAGGGTCAGGGCCAGGAAGAGAGACTTGATGTTTCGAACGGTTTTCATTGTTGTGTTCTCCTTTTCAAAATTTTAATTTCCTGATTTTTCCTGTTGGATAAAACAAAAACAGCGGAAGGTCACACGACCTTCCGCTGCTGCGTTTTATCCTTTGGCGGGTATAAGTATCTTCTCCGCCTTAGCAGGTATGGGAAAGCATATGACCGTTATGAGCGCGCTGACGCATGCACATGCACATGGGCATGCACATCTGCATCATCATCATGTTGACGCTCAAACGCTTCATTTGCTTTCTCCTTTCTCGAAATTTGTTGGGCCAATTATAACGCCCGCATCGCACCTTGTCTACAGACAAAATGCACAAATGATTTTTTCGTTTTTCTGTAAAAAACTCCGTTTCCAACAAAAGAGCCTACATATCCTTGAAAACATCACGGTTCTGCCAGAAGTATTCCACACCGGAATACACGGTGGTCAGCAGGATGATCCACTGACAAATGGTGTTCACCACAGGAGGCATACCCAGCAGGATCAGGCAGATGCACACCATGGTGGAGGCGGTCTTTACCTTGCCGGACCAGCCAGCGGCGATAACGCGCCCCTTCTCCACGGCTACCATGCGCATACCGGACACGGCGAACTCGCGCACCAGCACCACAGCCAGGATCCACGCCGCCATGCTCCCCTGCTCCACGAAGCAGCACAGGGCAGCCATCACCAGACACTTGTCGGCCAGAGGATCCATGAACTTACCAAAGTCGGAGATCTGCTTATAATGACGGGCGATGTAGCCGTCAGCAAGATCGGTAAGGCAGGCGATGACATATACCGCCAGCGCCCAGTAGTGACTACCGGGGAAGTGGAGGTACATCAGCACCAAAAAGATGGGGATCATCACCACCCGGGCGATGGTCAAATAGTTTGCGGTATTTTTCGGCATGGCTCATTCCTCCAGTACACCCGTCAGTTCGCCGTCCATTACATCGGTAATGCGCACGGAGACAAACCGACCAACCTCCACATCCTCCTCGGAGGTGAAGTAAATACGGCCGTCGATATCGGGGCTCTCGGCATAGCTGCGGCCCACATAGGACATGGACTGTCCGTCGAAGCCCTCGCACAGAACTTCCACCAGATCGCCCATGCGGCTGTCATTGAAATCGTCCATCACGCGGGACTGCACATCCACCACCAGCTCGGCGCGGCGCTCGGCCTCGGCGGTGTCCACGCGCTCCGGCATACGGGCCGCGGCAGTACCCTCCTCGGGGGAGTAGGGGAACACGCCGGCGCGCTCGATGCCCACCTCGGCAAGGAATTCGCACAGCTCATCAAAGGCCGCCTCATCCTCATAGGGCAGACCCGTAATCAGGCTGGTGCGAAGCACCAGACCGGGGATGCGACGGCGAAGGTCTGCAAACAGCGCCATCAGCTCCGCCTTGTCGCCGCGGCGGTTCATCGCCTTCAACACGCGGTCATTGCAGTGCTGGATGGGGATATCCAGATACTTGACGATCTTGTCCTCGGAGGCAATGGTGTCGATCAGCTCCTCGGTGAACTCGTCGGGATAGAGATAGTGCAGGCGAACCCAATGGAAGGACATCTTGCACAGCTCGCGCAGCAGCTGAGGAAGCTTGCGCTCACCGTAGAGGTCAATACCGTAGCGGGTGATATCCTGTGCAATGACGATGATCTCCTGCACGCCGCTGTCGGCCAGCTGCTGAGCCTCGGCAATCACATCCTCCAGCTTACGGGAGCGGTACTTGCCCCGGAGTGCGGGGATGATGCAGTAGGCGCAGTGGTTATCGCAGCCCTCGGCAATACGCAGAAACGCATAGTGCTTGGGGGTGGTGATGACGCGAGGCAGCTCCTCCACAGGGGCGTGGATGCTGTCGAAATAGCAGGGCTTCTCCCCTGCTGCCACGGCGTTGACCGCCTCGACGATGCGGCTGTAGCTGCCGGTGCCGAGAATGCCGTCCACCTCGGGCAGCTCCGTCAGAATCTCCTCCTTATAGCGCTGACTGAGGCAGCCTGTTACCAGAATTTTGCCCACTTCGCCGGCACTTTTCAGCTCCGCCACCTGCAAAATGGTATCAATGGCCTCGCTCTTGGCGCTGTCGATGAAACCGCAGGTATTGATGACCACCACATCCGCGCCGGACTGGTGCTGCTGCAGTTCCATGCCGGCATCGCGGCACTGTGCCATCATCTGCTCCATATTGACAAGGTTCTTGGCACAGCCAAGAGGGATAAAGGAAACTTTCATACCGTCATCTCTTTTCTATTCACAGATCTCCTCGCCCAGTTTGTTCAGGGCGGGACGAATATCATGCCAGTCAAAGCCGCGGCGCTGCAGTGCTGCGGCCAATTTGCGCCGCTCATCGAAATCCAGACTGCGGCCGCGATATTTGCCGGCGATGTAGCCGTCAATGGCCTCAGCCGGATCGGGTAATTGCATCAAAGCCTCATCCCAGAGCGGCCGGGGGATGCCGCGGCGCTGCAGCTCCTGCTCCACGCGACGGCGGCCGTAATGGCCGGCGGCATAGTGCCGCACCAAAACACCCGCATAGGCCGCTTCATCCACTGCGCCCATCTCTTCCAGCCACGAGGCGATCTCCGATGCCTCGTCATCATCGGCTCCTTTTCGCAGAAGCTTGTCCTGCAGCTCTTTTTTCGAGAGCATTCTGCCGGAGGCCAACTGGGCTCCACGGGCTTTCAGGGCGGAAAATCTCCCCGCCTGCTCCAATTTTACCACAAGTTCATCGGGTAAGTCCATACCCTTATGTAAGCCAAATTGCAGGAGCTCGTCCCGAGTGATCCGGAGGGGGTCACCCTCCTCCGGATACACCAGCACGCGCTCCTGCACGTATTTCGATGCTTCTATGCGTTTGATCTTCATTACTCGTCGTCAAAATCGTCGGCCGAGACATCCACGGCGCGGCCTGCCGCCTTGGCAGCAATGCGGGACTGCGCGCCCATCAACTTGTGGAAGTTGTCGCGGACGCTCTGCTCCAGCCATGCAGCCGCTTCGGGGTTCTGGCGGAAATACTCCTTGGCAGCATCCTTGCCCTGGCCCAGGCGCACCTCGCCCATATTGAACCAGGAGCCGCTCTTCTGCACCAGATCCAGCTTCACCGCCAAGTCGATCAGCTCGCTGAGCTTGCTGATGCCCTCGCCGTACATGATGTCGAACTCCGCCTCACGGAAGGGAGGCGCCACCTTGTTCTTCACCACCTTGACACGGACATGGTTGCCCACCACCTCGCCGCCGGCCTTCAGCGTCTCTACGCGGCGCACATCGATACGGACGGAGGCGTAGAATTTCAGGGCGCGGCCACCGGTGGTGACCTCAGGGTTGCCGTACATGACACCAACCTTCTCACGGAGCTGGTTGATGAAAATGACAATGGTGTTGGTCTTATTGATGACACCCGTCAGCTTACGCAGTGCCTGAGACATCAATCGGGCATGGAGGCCGACGAAGCTGTCGCCCATTTCACCCTCGATCTCGGCGCGGGGCACAAGGGCCGCCACGGAGTCCACCACCACCACATCGATGGCGCCGCTGCGCACCAGCGCCTCGGTGATCTCCAGCGCCTGCTCACCGGTATCAGGCTGAGAGATCAGCATATCCTCCACGTTGACGCCCAGTGCGCGGGCATACATGGGGTCGAGAGCGTGCTCGGCATCCACGAAGGCCACTTCGCCGCCCATTTTCTGGGCCTCGGCCAGCACATGGAGTGCCAGCGTCGTCTTACCGGAGGACTCAG
Source organism: Oscillospiraceae bacterium (assembly GCA_017549325.1). The sequence goes on along the minus strand of JAFYVA010000084.1, from coordinate 8,729 downwards.
GGCCGTAGATCTCCACCACGCGGCCGCGGGGCAGACCTCCGATACCCAGTGCCAGATCCAGAGACAGAGAGCCGGTGGGAACAGCCTCCACATTGGCCACATTGCCGTCGCCGTAGCGCATGATGGAGCCCTTGCCGTACATCTTCTCGATCTGCGCCATGGCGGTATCGATTGCCTTTTTCTTATCGGAATTCACGGCTGCCGCCGTCTCCTTCTTCACTGCCATTTCTCCCGTCCTCCTTAAGATTCTGCGTCTATCGTTTTCAAACTTTTTGTATCACACATGTTCACACAGGGTACCGGCCACTACGCGGGCCACACCGCCGGTATCGGCAGTGACGGTGCCGTCGCCGAATCCGGCACTGCGCATCATCCGCAGCACTTCGTCGGCCTGACCGATGCCCACCTCATAGAACAGCTTGCCGCCCGTCTTCAAAGCATCGCGCCACTTCTCGGTGATGGCGCGGTAGAAATCGAGGCCGTCGTCGCCGCCACGCAGCGCCAATAAGGGCTCGTAGTCCCGCACCGACACATCCAGTCCGGCAATGTCGCCGTCGGGGATGTAGGGAGGATTGGAGACGATACAGTCAAACTCACCCAGCTGGGCAGAGGGCTTTTCCAATGCATCCACCTGCCAGGGGATCACCCGCTCGGTAAGGCCGCAGCGGCGCGTATTCTGGCGGCAGATCCGCAGAGCAGCTTCATCCTTCTCACCCAAGACCACACGGGCATGGGGGCAGTGCTTGGCGATAGCCAGACCGATGCAGCCGCTGCCGGCGCACAAGTCCAACACACGGGGGTTGTCCAGCTTCGAAATCCACGCAATGGCCTGCTCCACCAACACCTCGGTATCGATGCGGGGGATCAGCACCGACTCGTTGATGTCCAGATCGAGGCCGTAGAACGACCACTCTCCGATCAGATAGGCCACCGGCTCGCCGGCAAGGTGGCGCTCCGTCAACCGCCGGACCCGCGCCTCCACATCCTGCGGCACGTAGAGCCGTCCGTCACGCTGCAATTCCTGCCGCGTTTTGCCGGAAGCATAGCAGACGATCTCGCGGGCAGCCAGCGTGTAGGCCTCCACATCTGCAAGGCGCAGCTGCTGCCGCAGGTCGAGATATAAATCGTTATAGGTAATGGCCATGGCGTCCTCCCTGTGCAGACGGATTTACCATCTGTCTGTTCCTTCTTCCTTCGGCAGCACCAGCTTCATTGCCTCGATGGCCACCTCGATCATGCTGTCATCCGGCTCGTTGGTGGTGAAATTCTGCAGGTACATACCGGGTGCAGAGAGGATGCGGGTCAACTTGTTATCATGGGCGCCCACGGCGCGGTTGAATTCATAGGTAAGACCCACCACGGGGATCAGCAGCAACAGGTGCATGCCGAAGCGCACCCAGACATTCTGCCACTCCACAAAGGTGAACACAATGCTGGTGGCCAGAATGGACACCACGATCACCACGAAGAGGAAGCTGGTTCCGCAGCGGGGATGATGCTTGGGCTGAATACGGACATTCTCCACCGTCAGAGGCAGACCCGCCTCATAGCAGAAAATGGTCTTGTGCTCGGCACCGTGATAGGAGAACACGCGGCGCACATCCTTCTGCTTGGAGCAGAGGATGAGGTAGGCAAAGAAGATCGCCAGCTTCACCACACCCTCGATCACATTGTGCAGCAGGGCGCTGTCAAAATACTTCGACACAAGGCCGGCCAAAAAGGTGGGCAGCAGCATGAACAGGCACAGCGTCATGCCCAGCGACAGGATCACCGAGAATGCCACCAGCGCACTCTGCAGCTTTTCGGCGGGGACGTGCTTTTCCAGCCATTTGTCCAGCTTGGAAGGCTCGCCCTCCTCGGGGAAGTAATCGGCCGAGTACATCAGCGCCTTGACTCCGGTGATAATGGAGCTTAAAAATGTGGCGGCGCCGCGAATAATGGGTACGCCCAAAATGGGATATTTATCCTTAATGAACTTTCGCTCCTCCACTTTGGTCACAAGGCCCTCAGGAGAGCGCACTACGATGGCATCCGTCTCCGGACCGCGCATCAGAATGCCCTCGATCAGCGCCTGACCGCCGATGGTAGTGCGAAAACCGCACTGTTTCTGTTCCTTCATAGGGGTATGAATCCTTTCTTACGGACAGTGTAACATACTCTTTTCGAAAATGCAACACTTGTTCTATATTTTCTTACTTTCTTGTTCCTGTTTCACGCGGCACATGACGGATGGGCAGGCGAATGGTGACGATGGCACCGCCGCCCTTGGCGTTATCGATGGTGAAGGTGCCGTCATGGAGCCGGATGATCTCATCGCACACGGCAAGGCCGATGCCGCTGCCGCGCGCTTTGGAGCCGCCCTTGTAGAACTTTTCCTTCACATGGGGCAGATCGTTCTCCGGGATACCGGGGCCGAAGTCACGAACCGTGATGATATAGTGACCGCGGCTGCGGTTAAGGCGGGTCACAATGCGTTTGCCGCTTCCGCCGTGCTTGGCGGCATTGTCCAGCACGTTGCAGAACACCTGCTTGAGGCGCACGGGGTCGGCAGAGATGATCTCGTCGTACTCATCGCCCGCACTGTAGAGGAGCGTAATGCCCTCCTGCTTGAAGATCTGGTGATAGGTATACACCGTATCCTCAAATTCCGCCTGCAAGTCCATCGGCTCCATATCCAGTGTAAAGCGGCCGTCGGACATCTTGGAGAAGTCCAGCAGTTCCTCCACCATCTTGGTCAGACGGCTGGACTCCTTGACGATGATATTCAAACCGCGGCGCTGGGACTCCTCGTCCTCGCTGCCCACATCCGCCAGCAATGTCTCGGCCCAGCCGTTAATGGCCGTCAGAGGCGTACGCAGCTCGTGGGACACGGAGGAGATGAACTCCTGCTGCAGCTTTTCATTCTGTCCGATCTTTACAGACATATCGTTGATATTGTCCACCAGCTCGCCCATTTCGTCGGCGTAGCGATTGGGGATGCAGAACCCGTAACTGCCGCCGGAGATCTGCTTGGCCGCCTCAGAGACGGCGGAGACAGGCGCCACCACATTGTTGATCAGCAGCAAACTGGAGATCACCACCACGAAGCTGACCGCCAGCATAATGGCCAGAATAATCATCACGGTCAGCAGCACCTGACTGTCCAGATTGTGGGTGGCAGTAACGAAGCGGATGATGCCCACCACCTCGCCGTGGAACCGCAGAAGGCCGGAGACCGCCAGAATTCTCTCTCCTGTCGCCCTGTCACGGCCCAAAAAGCTGCTGATCTCACCGGTGCTGAGGGCATCGTACACATCCTGCGTGCCGGGTGCCGAGCCGATCATCATGCTGCGGGTGGAGACGTCCACTGCGCCGGAGCTGTTGAGGAACTGCAGCTCCACTTTGTCGCTGTCCTCGAAGCTGTTCACATAGAGTGTGGCACTGTGGTAGTACTCCTCATAGCTGGTCATAACATAGGTATTGAAATACTCTGCACCTGCCGCAGCCTTGGCCTCCAGCGCCGAGCGGGCGTTGGAGTAATAGGCGCTGCCCAGACCGATGGAAACCAGTGCCGAGATCAGCACCAGTATGGTGATGACCGGCAAAAGGGAACTGATCATCCAGCGGCGGCGCAAGCCGTGGGTGCGTTTGGATTGAGTTGTCATCTCCGTTGACATTGCCGGTCACCTCCTTGTCCGTTCGTTTTTCAGGGCGGTTATGCGCCCCACTTGTAGCCAAAGCCCCACACCGTTGTGATGTAGGTGGGATTGGCCGTGTCATCCTCAATTTTCAGTCGCAGACGGCGGATGTTCACGTCCACGATCTTCAACTCGCCAAAATAGTCCTTGCCCCAGACATTATCCAGGATCTCCTCGCGGCTCAGCGCCTTGTCGGTGTTCTCCAGGAACATCTGCATAATGCCGAACTCCACCTGCGTCAGCTTGATCCGCTCACCGTTTTTCTCCAGCGTGCGGTTTCGCAGGTTCAGCGTAAAGGGAGGACTGACCAATTCGTCCTCGTCTGCCTGCTGCACGCTCTGAGGTGCCACACCGCCGCTGCGGCGGATCAGGGCATCCACACGGGCCGTCAGCTCGGCCGGAGAAAAGGGCTTGGTCACATAGTCGTCGGCACCGGTCATCAGGCCGGTCACCTTATCCATCTCCTGAGAGCGGGCCGTCAGCATAATGATGCCGATATGGGGGTTGCCGGCGCGGACACGGCGGCACACCTCAAAGCCGTCAATACCCGGCAGCATCACATCAAACAGACACAGGCACACATCCTTGTTCTGCGCCAGTTTCTCCAATGCCTCTTCTCCGCTCTCCGCCTCGATCACCTCGTAGCCGGCGCGGCGCAGATTGATGACAATAAAACTGCGGATGTTTGCCTCGTCCTCCAGAACCAGAACTTTTTTCATTCGCCTCTCCTCTTCTTACCAGCTGCTGTTGGGCAGCCACTCATTCACCGTCATGTTAAAGCTGTTGCGCAGCAGCGCCTGATCCATGGCATACAGTTCCGCACCTTCCAACAGCTCGGCAGCGTAAATCACACCGGTCTGCCGGCGGATCAGGAACCGACCCGTCAAATTGGCGCGGGATTCGCGGTTCTCGCCGGTAAGGGTATAGATGGCCATGACAGGATAGTTATCCACCGACAGGATCACCTGATTTTCTCCGGCAAGAGTCTCCTGCTCCGTGGCAGTGACCCGATCCCACCAGCCGTCCGGCAGCACAAAGTACCAGCCGTTGCTCTGGGAATGGTACGTTTTGGAGATCACATAGGTATATCCCGTTGTGCTGCACTGCCGCCAATACACCAGCGTATCATTCTGCGTATGGTTGCTCTCCGGCACGGGAATCTCCGTGATGCCGTCATCGTTGATATCAGCGGGCCGCAGCTGACGGTACGGATATACCAACGCCGAGCGTCCCGTCGATTCCTGGGCAGCGGCGTTTACCACACTTCCGTTCCCCATGAAATCGCTCTGCCATACCAGCACATCCGTTACGGCTTTGTTCTGCTCTGTCACACCGGTGACAAACACAGCGTTACGCCCCTCCATGGTGGTACCATTGACAACGCTGCCGCGGCTCAGCTCCGTCATGCTGCTGCTGAGCGCACATTGATGGGCCACCGCCAGAATATTGGTCTGCCACATATAGACTTCCATAACGGGTGTACTGCCGCTGTCGCCGCGCAGGACAAACAGCTCAGAAAGCCCGTCGCTGTCAATATCTTCGACGGTATAGCGGCTGTAGCTGCTGGACATGAGCATCAGCGACTCGCGGCGAATATTGTATACCGCCAGCGACTGCACATCTGTTGCCATTTTCCAGCCCACGATCAGTTCCAGCTGATCGTCACCGTTCAGGTCTTCATACCGGACACTGTCGACACTGCTGCCGCTGCTCTCCACGCTGCACAGCAGCTCATAGCTGCCCTCGATCGCTTTGTAGACAAATATCTTCAGGGGCTTTCCATCGCCGTTTTTGCGGAAGAATGCCACAGCCTCTACCGTGCGGTCTGCGTCCAAATCCACCATGTGCACCGACTGGAGATACTGTCCCGACATGGGAACGACATACTCATAGCCCTGAGCGCGCAGCTCTTCCAACTGCTGGTTCAGTCCCGTAAATTCCTCCGGCATTTTGGGCAGCGTGTAGAGATCTTCCACGTTGCTGCCAAACTCGCAGCCACACAGCAAAAGCCCCATGAAAAGCACAGCCAATGCCACAACCAGATGCTTCGTTTTCTTCATCAACGCCGCCCTCCTTTCCTTTACGATCAATGGGCACAGTTTTGATTATTGTACCACATCTTTTCTCCGTTTGGTAGCCCTACTTTTTGAATTTTGTGTAACGGATTGCACCGTAATCGCAAAATACCCCTTGCATTTCCTCCCTGTGTCGGCTATAATAACGCTGTTACACGCCGGTGTGATGGAATTGGTAGACGTGACGGACTCAAAATCCGTTGGTGGCGACATCGTGTGGGTTCGAGTCCCACCACCGGCACCAAAAGAGGCACAGCCCTTCGGGCTGTGCCTCTTTTGCTATCTGTGGGACTCGAACAGGTCGGCACCAGTCCACAGACTGGTGCAAAAAACATCCGGTGGATGTTTTTTAGACCGCGGGAGAGTCCCACCACCGGCACCAAAAAAGAGAGACGCCCTTCGGGTGTCTCTCTTTTTTGGTACGCGCCTTCGGCGCGGTAATTTTATACGAGAGGGGCATACCCTCCCCTCTCGTGCTCTCCCCATGCTAATACGAAAACAACTGCCTCTGCAAGGGGACTCTCCCACCACCGGCAATATACAAAAACAGCATCCCCGGTCGGGGATGCTGTTTTGTACCTTTATCTTCCGCTTACAAACTATCCACATACTGACACGCAGCCAAACCGGCCACGGCGCCGTCGCCCACGGCAGTAGTCAGCTGGCGCACCGACTTGACGCGTCCGTCGCCCGCCACAAACACACCGGGGAAGCTGCTGAGGCAATTTTCTCCGGCATCGTAGTAGCCACCCTTGGTAGTCACGAGCGCAGCAAAGGGGGCGCTCTGGGGTGCCTGTCCCACAGCGGCGAAGAGGCCGTCCAACACCATGGTTTTCAGCTCGCCGCTCTTGATATCCTTCACCACAATGGCGTTCAATTCGCCGTTTTCAGCGATCAGTTCCTCCACTGTATGGCTGTAGAGAATTGAAATGTTCTCACGCTTCTCCACCTGCTCTACAAGGCGCTTCTCTCCGCGGAACTCGTCACGGCGGTGGATCAGCGTAACATGGTGGCAGGAATTGGCCAGAAACAGGGCATCCTGCAATGCGGTGTCGCCGCCACCCACCACCGCCACATCGCGGCCGGAGAAAAAGGCGCCGTCGCACACGGCACAGTAGGACACACCCATGCCCACCAGATCCTCTTCACCTGCAAGGCCCAGATGGCGGTGGGCAGCGCCGGTAGCCAATACCACGGACTTGCCCTCCTGCGCCTCGCCATCCACGGTGACAACAAAGGCGGCATCGGACTTCTCCACAGCCGTTGCCTCGCCGTAGATGATCTCTACGCCCAGTTTCTCCACCTGCTCGGTCAGCTGGAAGGCAAAGTCGGCACCTGCCATGGCGGGGATGGCGGGATAGTTCTCCACCAGCGGAGACAGGGCGATCTGTCCGCCGGTGGCCTCGCGCTCCACCACGGCCACCGTTTTACCGGCGCGGGCGGCATACAGTGCGGCAGTCAGGCCTGCAGGGCCACCGCCAATCACGATAACATCAAACATACTGGTTCTCCTTTGTTCAGAAACGCCTCGCAGCGTTTTGGAAGTTTCAAAAGCCCCCGTTTTTCGGGGGCTTTTTGATTTGCATTTGGGGATTCTTATGCCTTGCGGCTCTCCACGAACTTACGCACGGCACCGACACCGACAAACTTTTCCTCGGTCTCGCCCACCACCAGTGTGGGAGCCTGACGGATGCCCAGACGCTTCACCTCATCGCCATTTTCCTCAGCGAGGAGCTTGACATAGGGGATACCGGCGTCACTCAGCATCTTCTCGGCCTGCTTGCAGTTAGGGCAGGTGCGGGTGGCGAACATCTTCACCACGCCGTCCACAGGAGCGGAGGCGGCCACGATGGGAGTCGCATCCTCCACCACGGGCTCTGCGGGCTTCAGCACACCCTGATGGGTCAGCTTGGAGTTGCCGATGTCATAGACGCGGCGATCCTTGAACTCCTGTGCCTTACCGTCGTTCCAGTTCTGGACGGGGCGGTAATAGCCGGTGATGCGGCTGTAGATCTCGGTCTTCTCGCCGCAGACGGGGCACTGAGCCACTTCGCCCGCCAGATAGCCGTGGTTCTTGCACACGGAATAGGTGGGAGACATGGTGTAGTAGGGCAGCTTGTAGTTCTCGGCGATCTTACGCACCAGCGTGGCGGCAGCCTTCCAATCCGGCAGCTTCTCGCCCAGGAAGGCGTGGAACACGGTACCGGAGGTGTAGAGGGTCTGCAGCTCATCCTGCACGTCGAGGGCAGAGAAAATATCCTCGGTGAAGCCCACGGGCAGATGGCTGGAGTTGGTGTAATACGGAGTACCATTCTCGTTGGCGGTGATGATGTCGGGATAGTGCTCCTTATCGTGCTTGGCAAAGCGGTAGGTGGTGGACTCGGCGGGAGTGGCCTCCAGGTTGTACAGGTCGCCGTACTTCTCCTGGTAGTCGCTCAGGCGCTCGCGCATATGGTTGAGCACATCCTGTGCAAACTTCTGGGTCTCGGCGTGGGTCAGATCCTTACCCAGCCACTTGGCGTTGAGGCCCACCTCGTTCATACCGATGAGGCCGATGGTGGAGAAGTGGTTGTCGAAGGTGCCCAGATAGCGCTTGGTGTAGGGATACAGGCCCGAATCCAGCAGCGTGGTGATGACGGTACGCTTGGTCTTGAGGGAGCGGGCAGACACGTCCATCAGACGGTCGAGGCGGGCATAGAAGTCAGCCTCATCTGCGGCGAGGTAGGCGATACGGGGCAGGTTAATGGTGACCACGCCCACAGAACCGGTGGACTCGCCGGAGCCGAAGAAGCCGCCGGACTTCTTACGCAGCTCGCGCAGGTCGAGGCGCAGACGGCAGCACATGGAACGGACATCGTTGGGCTCCATGTCGGAGTTGATATAGTTGGAGAAATAGGGCGTGCCGTACTTGGCGGTCATCTCGAACAGGAGCTTGTTGTTCTCCGTCTCGGACCAGTCGAAGTCGCGGGTGATGGAG
>JAFYVA010000083.1 GCA_017549325.1 Oscillospiraceae bacterium | reverse complement strand
GCCGCTGGTGGGCTCGTCGAGGATCAGCAGCTTGGCTCCGTGACTCAGCGCCAGTGCAATGAGATATTTCACCCGCATACCGCTGGAGAGCTGCTCCACCCGCTTGTTCTCATCGATGTTGAACAAGGACAAATAGCGGCGGTAGGCATCCTCGTTCCAGTTTACATAAAACTTTCGCGTCACCTCAGTGATGGTACGGACTTTCTTCTTGGGATAGAAGTCGATACCGCCCAGAACCACGCCGATCTGCTCTTTGAAGGACTTTTCGTTTTCCTGCGTGTCCTCGCCGCAGAAGCGGATCTCGCCGCCGTCGGGATGGACAAGGCCGAGGATGGATTTGAGGGTGGTGGACTTACCGGCGCCGTTTCTCCCCACAAGACCCGTCACGGTTCCGGCAGGGAGGGAGAAGGTCACATCATGGAGGGTGAAGGCGGGATAGATCTTTTGCAGATTTCTGACTTCCAGCATCATGCCTCACTCTCCTCCAGTATGTCCATCTCCTCCGCCATCTTCTGCAGCTTGGGTGCCAGATACTCCGGGGTCTGTAGCGCCATGCCCCGCTTGCGGTCGCACAGCAGGATAAGGGAGTCTCCCGGCTCTACGCCGAACATCTCCCGCGCCTCCTTGGGGATCACGATCTGTCCCTTGGGGCCGATCTTCACCGTAGCCATAAAAAAGCGGCTGTTTTTCTTCATCATATCCGTCAACCTCCTTTGGGTATAAAAGTATAACTTTTCTTACTTTTCTTCTATCATATCACCGCACCATACCCTTGTCAAGGGTGGGAGAATCTGCTATACTGAGAAAAACAACTGTCACAACAGGGAGGACGGTAAGATGGATCTTTGCGACCGCCGTACAATCGAATCGCTGCTGCAGCGCCACGGTTTCCGCTTTTCCAAGTCCATGGGACAGAATTTCCTCATCGAGGGCTGGGTGCCCCGCGATACGGCGGAGGTCAGCGGTGTGGACGGGTGCTGCGGTGTGGTGGAGATCGGACCCGGCATTGGCCCGCTGACCTATCAGCTGTGCCGCCGCGCCGCCCGTGTGGTGTCGGTGGAGCTGGACGAGCGTCTCTATCCCGTACTGGAAGAGACCATGGGAGAATTCGACAACTTCACGCTGGTCAAGGGCGATGCCATGAATGTGGATCTGCCGGCATTGGTGGCCGAGCATTTCGGCGGCCTCCGTCCCATTCTCTGCGCCAATCTGCCCTACAATATTACCACTCCCGTGCTGGAGAAGTGCATCTTCAGCCGCTGCTTCGACTCCATCACCGTTCTCATTCAGAAGGAGGCGGCGCAGCGCATCTGTGCCAAGGCGGGCTCCCCCGATTATAGTGTTTTCTCACTGCAGATGCAGTACTACACCGATCCGCAGATCATGTTTGACGTAGAGCCGGAGTGCTTCCTGCCTGCGCCGAAAGTGACCTCGGCGGTGCTCCACTGCCCCGTGCGGAAAGCGCCTCCTGTGGAGGTGGTGTCCGAGCAGACGCTGTGGCGTACGGTGAAGGGCGGATTTGCCCTGCGGCGCAAGACGCTGGTGAACTCCCTCCAGAGTGCCTACCCTCTCTCCAAAGAGCAGCTTACCGCCGTTGTGGAATCCTGCGGTCTCCCCGCCACGGTGCGCGGCGAGAAGCTGACGCTGGAGGACTACGCCCGATTGACCAACGCGCTGGCAGAATACGCATAAAAGGGGAATATTCACAAAAGATTTACTGTTTTTTTCCAAAAACTGTGGTATACTTTTCCATAGTGAAGAAAAGAGCCTGTGTGAGGAGGCGTTGGGATGGAACTGAACAAGAAGAATATGCTGAAGATCCTGCTGCTGGCAGTGGGTATTGCCGTGCTGTGGTGGGTGGCCAACAACATCACCATGCTGGGGACGCTGCTCTCGGGTATTGTGAAGATCCTCTCGCCCCTGATCCTGGGTCTGGCCTTTGCCTATGTGGTGAATCTCATTATGAGTCCTCTGGAGCGGCTGTGGGTCAAGATGCTCAAGAACAAGGACCCCAAGTCCTTCGGCATGAAGATGCGCCGTCCCGTGTGCCTGATCGTCAGCTTTTTGATCCTGCTGGGCGCTGTGTTTGCCATCTTCTTCATCCTTGTGCCCAATCTGGTGCGTACCGTGCAGGATATGATCACCATTCTGTCGGATTATGTGGTGAATCTGGATGAAAAGTACGATCAGTTGCGGGAACTTCTGGCGCAGTACTCCGTCGCCCTGCCTGATCTGAAGCCCGTGGTGGATCCCGAGACGGGGATGACGGTGGGCAGCAGCATTCTGGACAAGCTGGAGCACTTCTGGAACGAGAAGGGACAGATCGTGATGGATACCACCATCGGCCTGACCACTTCCGTAGTGGTGACCATCTTCACCTCTGTCTTTAATCTGGTGATGGGACTGGCGTTCTCCATCTACATTCTGGCGCAGAAGGAGAAGCTGGGCCGTCACATGAAGCGTCTGCTGTACGCCGCCTTCCCCGAGCACAAGGTGTCCAAGTTCCTCGCCTTCCTGCACCGTGCCAACGTGGCCTTTTCCAGTTTCGTGCAGGGACAGGTGGTAGAGGCCGTCATCATCGGCGTGCTGGTGTTTATCGGTATGTCTATCTTCAAGTTCCCCTTTGCCCCCGTCATCTCCGTGCTGGTGGGTGTCACCGCCCTTATCCCCGTGCTGGGCGCGTGGATCGGTGCCATCATCGGTGCGCTGCTGATTTTGCCCGTGTCCTTTATGAAGGCCGTGTGGTTCACCGTATTCCTCATTATCCTCCAGCAGCTGGAGGGTAACCTCATCTATCCCCATGTGGTGGGCCGCAGTATCGGCCTGCCCGGTATCTGGGTGTTCTTCGCCGTCATCGTGGGCAGCGGTGTGGGCGGCGTGCTGGGTATGCTGTTGGGTGTGCCCATCTGCGCCATCATCTACAATGAGCTCCGCGCCTTTATCTACCGCAAGGATGATGCAAGGGCGGTCGCCCAAGCAGAAGGCGATCAAACAGGAGAATAAAATGCAAGTAAAATCGCCGTGTATCACTGGATACACGGCGATTTTTTCGGTGAAAATCACACTTTATAGAACATTCCCTGTCGCAGGGAACCCGCCACGGCGGGCTTTCCCACAGCGCGGGCAAACTCCTTTACGGTAGCCTTGCCCAGGATTTTGGACAGGCTGTCGGTCTGATTGATGAATACGCGGTCGAAGCCACCCTCTGCGGTCAACACCTGCGCCGCCATATCGGGAGTGACCTTCTTCATATCACTGCAGTGGAGGATTTCGGCGTAAATCTCACTGCGGTGGCAGACCATACGCAGGGGCTGGTTAAAGCCCGAGGCACCCACCACATAGATGGTATTGCGACAACCGTTGGGAATCACGGGCTCGTAGTGGGCGTGTGCCTTCAGGGGCATTCCCTTAGCGCCGTCGGCCTCTGCCAGCACATATTCCGCCGCCGTCTCCCAACCTTCGAAGGAGGGGGCGGTCATTTTACCGTCCTCGCAGGGCGTACCGGCGCAGACCACGTTGCGCTGAGAGAAGAGGGACTCCAACTCCTCTTTGGTGGTGGCCAGCGGGATGTGCTCGGGGATGCGGATATGGGTGGTGGTCGTCAAGAGCACCTTATGCTTTTTCCCCAGTTCCCCCGCCAGATGATACAGCAGCGTGGTCTTGCCGCCGCCTCCGATCAGCGCTGTCACACCGGGGTCGATTTGCAGCAGTTCGTAGAGTTTCATGGTGTTGACTCCTTTGTTCTCTGTTTTCTCTATTCTACCACAGCGGCTCTCTCGCGGCAAGAGTGGGGCTCCCTTTTACCTTTTGGACTGACGAATTTCAACTCCGGCAATTTCACCAAACATTGATGCGAACAGGAAAATATGATAAAGTGAACTGAACGATAAATAAGAACTTATCAAATTGATAGCAACAGCGAGTTGCTTGTGAATTTGAACCTCTCACATTATAATGATAGCAAGGTGGTGATTCTATGGAAACAAAAGATATAATTCTTGAACTAAGAACTAAAAAAGGAATGTCGCAAGAAGAACTTGCAGATAAAGTGTTCGTAACCCGTCAGGCAGTATCTCGCTGGGAGACAGGAGAAACCGTTCCAAATACCGAAACATTAAAGTTACTCTCAAAACTATTTGATGTTTCAATCAATACGCTCCTTGGTTTCCCAAGGCAGCTTGTTTGTGAATGTTGTGGTATGCCCATTGATGACAGTAATGTCAGCCACGAAAAAGACGGTGCATTAAACGAAGAATACTGCAAATGGTGCTACGCAGACGGAGAATATACTCTTGACTTTTTTGAAAAATATAAGGATCTTGGCGGAAAAGAAAAGTTTGAAGAGTTCAAACAACAGCTTATAAATGAATTTAACGCCTTGCTTCATATTGAAGGATTACCCAAGGTAGAAAACCTTAATGTGTTGTCGGGAAGGTATATCAATCTGGAATACACACTCCCAAACGGAGAAAAGGTAAAATTCCTTGACGATAACGCAACCTACCTCGGCAGTCAGCTTGAATGTGAATTCGGCGGAGACCGTTGCTTTGGTATCGCCGCTAATATGGATTTTTTACTTGTTTGCACTTATGAAGAAAATGGAGAAAATCCAGAGTTGGTTATTTACAAAAAGCGATAAGTAAATTCCAATTTATCGAACAGTTGTGGTCTGTGAGCATACTTCCCTCCGTCACTTTGACGGAGGGAAGTTTTTTATATCCCAAATCAGTCCAAAAGGTAAAAGGGAGGAGTGGGGGCCAAACTTGACAGCAAGTGGGGAAAATGGTATAATTTTGCGCGTATTTTGTCTGCGCCTGCCCATTTGTGGTTATATTTTCCCATGGGTGGGCAGGATTGAGGTATTATGAAACAACGATTGAAAAACTTTTGGCCCGCGCTGCGGTTGGCGCTGCACCATTTGAAGATCAACTGGCAGGCCTTTTGCTGCACCGATGAGGTGCAGGCCCTTAAGCGCGCGTTCCGCCTGTTCTGGTGGCGCCTGGGTGACGTGCTGGCCCTGTTCTTCCGTCTGATCTGGGGCTGGTTTATGAACACGCGGCCCATGCGCGCCGTCCGCGATTGGTGGCACCGCACCAAGAAGGCCATCAATGCGCTGCCTCAGTATCAGGGCCTTTGCTGGTTTATCCGCAAGCTGAAGGCGCACCAGTGGCTTCGCTGGGCTGTCTTTACGGTGGTGATGGTGCTGCTTGCGCTGCCCTATTGCATCGGCATGGAAGAGAACCGGCAGTACACCTATCTCTTCATCACCGACGAGGGTATACAGCCCATCTTTGAATATCCCGACTTTACCTACGAGGACGAGCGCATCCGCATCACCGAGGATACAAGCGGCGATGCCCAGCTGATCCTCACGGAGGGTCAGCCTGTCCTGATCCGTCACGGCAACACCGTTATGACGGTGGAAAGCTGGAACGAGACGGTGGAGAATCTTCTGGACCGCTACGGTATCGCGGCCGGTGAGAACGAGATGGTGGGCGTCAATGTAACGGGCCTTAAAACCCTCATCCACATCGATGATGAACTGCGCTGCCGCCGCAAGGAGCACACGCCTGTGCCCCACACCACCCGCGAGATCCCCAACTATCTTCTGGAGTACGGCCAGAGCGTGGTGCTGCAGGAGGGGCGCGACGGTGTCATCACCGACACCTATGACGATGTCTACCGCGGCGGCAAGCTGGTGGCCACAGAGCTGGTTGACCGCAGCGATTCCAGTGCCGTTACCGAGATCGTGGAGCACGGACGGAAGGTGCGGGATGTGGAGCGTGAGGATACCATCGCCTATGAGCAGCCCTTCGGCGGCGACAGTGAGGGTGGCTATCTGGTGTTCAAGTCCGGTTTCAGCATGACCTATTCTTCCAAGCATATCTGCAGCGCCACCGGCTATTACAGCGGCGGCGAGAACGGTGCGGCATGGACGACTGCCACGGGTCATGCCGTGGGCGTGGGCATTATTGCCGCCGACCCCACTGTGTTTCCTTACCATACCCGTATGTTTGTCCAGGCGGTGGCCGGTAGCCGTACCTACGGTGTTTCTCAGGTGGAGGACTGTGGCGGCGCAGTGAAGGGATATACGCTGGATCTGTGGTTCCCCAGCTATTGGGACTGTGTCTCGTGGGGTCGCCGCAATGTCTATGCGTGGGTTCTGGATTAAATGAGCATTGACAAAACCGCCATCGCGTTCCGATGGCGGTTTTTCTTGCCTTATGGCAGGGGACTGGCTATAATGGAGCAGTAAGTATTCGTTTTTTGGGGGGCACTATGCGTTCGACTTGGAAAACCTATCTCATCTTGTTCATCGGCGTGTTCGCCCTGTCCACCTCGGCCATCTTTGCCAAGGTGGCGGACGCCCCTGCCTCCATCATCGCCTTTTACCGTCTGCTGACGGCGGGCGTGGTGCTGCTGCCCTTCTTTCTCGGCAGCGCGAAGTGCCGCGCCGAGTTTCGCACGCTGCAGCGTGGCCAGTGGCTGCGAATCGTGGCGGCCGGCTTTTGTTTGGCGCTGCACTATGTGATGTGGTTCGAGTCGCTGAACTTCACCTCCATCGCCAGCTCCACAGTGCTGGTGTCGCTGCAGCCGCTGTTCTCTCTGGCCTTCGAGCGGGTGTTCAGCAAGAAGCGTGTCTCACCCAGCGCCCTTGTCGGCGTCGCCATTGCGCTGGTGGGCTGCTTCATCATCGGATCGGGCGACTTTCAAATCAGCGGCTTGAGCTTGTGGGGCGATGTGCTGGCCTTTTTGGCCGCCGGCGTCATCGCACTGTATTTCTTCGTGGGCGCTTCGGTGCGGCAGAACACCTCTACCGTCACCTATTCCGTCCTCAGCTATTTCGTCAGCGCCGTCATTCTCCTGGTCTACAGCCTCCTCCGTGGCGAGCGCTTCTTCGGCTATGAAGTCGTCACGTGGCTCTCGTTCCTGGGACTTGCCCTTATCTGCACCATCGGCGGACACTTCGTCTTTAACGTGCTGCTCAAGGATGTTCCCGCCTCCTTTGTCACCATGAGTATTCTCGGCGAGCCTATCGGCACGTGCATTTTGGCCTATCTTCTGCTCCGCGAGTCCGTCGCGCCGCAGCAGCTGCTGGGTATCGTGATCATCATGGCGGGTATGGCGGTGTTCTTCATCCTGCCGAACCGCAAACGATAAGAAAACGTCGGACAGCCATGCTGTCCGACGCTTTTTTTATAGCAGTTGTGCCATCTCCGGCGGCAAGGGGGCGGTGATGTGGAGCGCTTCGCCGCTGATGGGATGGCGCAGCCACAGCTCGCAGGAGTGCAGCGCCACGCGGCGGGGAAGGAGGGGGTGCTCTTCGCCGTAGAGCCAATCGCCCAGCAGCGGGTGTCCCAGCGCCGCCATGTGCAGCCGCAGCTGATGGGTGCGCCCCGTGATGGGCTGCAGGCGCAGCAGCGCGTTTTCGCCGTGTACGGAGAGGACTTCGTATACCGTGTGTGCCGCTTTGCCTGTGGGGGCGATTTTCCGCTTTACAGCCGAGGAGGTATCCCGTCCGATGGGGAGAGTGATCTCGCCCGCGGCAGGGGAGGGGATGCCGTGACAGACGGCGCGGTACTCGCGGTGAAAATCCTCTGTGTGGAGCTGCGCCATGGTGCGGGCGTGGGCGTAGCTGCTCTTGGCCACGACCATCACACCGCTGACACCCCGGTCAAGGCGGTTGACGGGGTGAAAAGCACCGCCGCCCAGATACCGCACCACCATCTGCTCGACGGTGATATCGCCGCCTGTGAGCGCCGAGGCGTGGACAGCCACACCGGCGCTCTTGTTGATGATCAGCAGGTCGTCATCCTCCCACAGTACCTCGGGCAGCGGTGCATTTTCCGCAATGGGGGTTTCCTGTACCCGGTCGGCGACATTTACCGTCAGCAGATCGCCCTCCCGTACCCGTATATCTACGGTGACAGGTGCTCCGTTGAGGCAGATGGCGCCTCCGCGCCACTTCAGAGATTTGACGAGGGTGGAGGACAAGCCCAGCTCGCCCCGCAGCAAATGCAGCACCTTTCGCCCTGCCATTTCCCGGGAAATGGGAAGTTTCAGCTCTCTCACCCCTGTCTCACCTGCCTTTATCGAAAAAATTTGCAAATCCAGTATAGCATAAGCGAGAAAAATATGGTAGAGTGTAGCTATACAATTCAGTAAAAAACTGAAAGGAAACAAGACTATGGCATCGAAAGTATATTTTGCAGATCTCCGCGCTACCTTCCGTGAGAATCTCCAGCAGAAGCTGACGCGACTGATGAAAACGGCGGGCATGGGCGAGATCGACTTTGACAACAAGTATGTGGCCATCAAGCTCCACTTCGGCGAGCCGGGCAATCTGGCCTTCCTGCGCCCCAACTGGGCCAAGACCGTGGCCGATTTCATCAAAGAGCGTGGCGGAAAGCCCTTCCTGACCGATTGCAACACGCTGTATGTCGGTGGCCGTAAGAATGCCCTGGATCATCTGGACAGCGCCATGCTCAACGGCTTTAATCCCATGACCACCGGCTGCCAGATCATCATTGCCGACGGTCTGAAGGGCAACGATGAAGCCGTCGTGCCCGTGGTAGGCGGCGAACTGGTGAAAGAGGCGAAGATCGGCCGCGCTGTTATGGATGCCGACGTGTTTGTTTCCCTCAGCCATTTCAAGGGACATGAGCAGGCCGGCTTCGGCGGCGCGCTGAAGAACATCGGTATGGGCTGCGGCTCCCGCGCCGGAAAGATGGAGCAGCACAACGCCGGTAAACCCCATGTGGAGCAGGATCGCTGCGTCGGCTGCGGTATGTGCACCAGCATCTGCGCACACAGCGCCATCACCGTCACCGATAAGAAGGCCTCCATCGATCACGGTAAGTGTCTCGGCTGCGGCCGCTGCATCGCCATCTGCCCCTGCAATGCCATCGATGTGGACTGGGATGAGACCACCACAAAGCTGAGCATCAAGATGGCCGAGTACGCCAAGGCTGTTGTGGACGGCCGCCCCTGCTTCCACATTTGTCTGGCCATCGATGTCTCTCCCAACTGCGACTGCCATAGCGAGAATGATGCGGCCATCGTGCCCAATGTGGGTATGTTTGCCTCCTTCGATCCCGTGGCACTGGATATGGCCTGCGTGGATGCCGTCAACGCCCAGCCTCCTCTCCGCGGCAGTGCTGCTGCCGATGGCGACCATGATGACCACGATCACTTCCACCGTATGCATCCCGATACCGATTGGGAGGCCTGCCTTGCCCACGCCGAGAAGCTGGGACTGGGCAGCCGCGAGTACGAGCTGGTGAAGATTTAACGCAGATAAAAAAGAAGCAAGAGCCTCGCTCTTGCTTCTTTTTTTGTTGTCAGTGTTGCGGTTTCGTCTCCTGATAGTACATATTCCAGTCCACCTGATAGATCCGCAGCGACTCAGGAGAATGGCATACCATCCGCAGCTCCATCTCGGGGTGCTGGCGCCAGAAGGACACCAGCGCCATGAGGGCGATATGGGCGGCCTGGGGCAGGGGATAGCCGTAAACTCCCGTGGAGATGGAGGGGAAATCCACGCTCTTGCAGCCGTGTTCATAGGCCAGCTGCAGGCAAGAATCGTAGCAGGAGCGGAGAAGGGCGGCTTCATTGTACCCACCGCCCCGCCAGATGGGACCGGGTGTGTGGATCACATAGCGGCAGGGGAGATCGTAGGCGGCGGTAAGCTTCGCCTTGCCCGTTTCACAGCCGCCCAGCGTGCGGCATTCCTCCAGCAGCTTCGGCCCTGCGGCGCGGTGAATGGCACCGTCCACACCGCTGCCGCCCAGCAAGGTACAGTTGGCGGCGTTGACGATGGCATCCACCTTCGATTCGGTGATGTCACCCAAAATAATCGATACAGCCATGGTTTACCTCACTTTGCCAGATAGTTGCGGCACGTTTCGTTGGCCTCTGCGGCCAATTTTTCCTCGTCCACGGAGACGAGATGTCCGTCCTTTACCGTGATGCGGCCGTGTACCACGGTGCAGTCCACTGCACCGCGAACGCCAACGGTACCCAGTACCGACTTGGGATCGTAATTGGCACCGACCAGCTCGATGCGGTTTTCGTTGATAAAGAACATATCGGCGCACTTGCCCACCGCAAGCTGACCGATGTCGCTGCGGCCCAGGAGCCGTGCGCTGCCGCGGGTGGCCATCTTGAGAATATCGTAGCCGGAGGGTGCGGCCTTGCTGGAGTTGAGGCGATGCAGGAGATAGGCAACACGCAGCTCCTCCAGAAGGCTGTTGCCGTCATTGCTGGCGCTGCCATCCACCGCCAGACCCACGGGTACATCCAGCGCCAGCATTTCGGGGATGCGGGCAATGCCGGAGGAGAGCTTCATGTTGGACACGGGGCAGTGCGCCACGCCGGTCTGCGTAGCGGCCAGCAGGCGCAGCTCTTCGTCGTTGAAGTGGATGCCGTGGGCGTACCACACATCGCTGCCCACCCAGCCGAGGCGCTCCATATAGGCCAGAGGGCGGCAGCCCTCGCGCTGAAGCATATACGCCTCTTCATCCTTCGTCTCGCACAGGTGGGTGTGGAGCCGCACACCGTATTGGCGGGCGAGAATGGCGCTCTGCCGCAGCAGCTCTGCCGACACGGAGAAGGGGGAGCAGGGAGCCAGTGCCACGCGGCACATGGCGCCGTCGCCGGCGTCGTGATACTGCTCGATGGCCTTCATGGAGTCGGCCATGATCTCGTCCACCGTCTGCACGACGCTGTCGGGGGGAAGACCGCCGTCCTTGACGCTCAGATCCATACTGCCGCGGCTCATGTACAGGCGCACGCCCAGTGCATCGGCCGCCGCTTTCTGTGCGCCCAAGAGGTCGCCGCTGCCGTGAGGGAAGACATAGTGGTGGTCGAATACGGTGGTGCAGCCGTGTTTCATCAATTCTCCCATGCCTGTCATGGAGGAGAGACGGATCACATCGCTGTCCAGATTTTTCCAGATCTCATACAGCGTCTTGAGCCAGTCGAACAGCTCCATGTTCTGCACCTGAGGCAGGTTGCGGGAGAAAATCTGGTAGAGGTGGTGATGGGTGTTGATGAGGCCGGGGTAGCACAGCTTTCCCGAGGCGTCCAGCACCTCGGCACCTTCGGATACCAGATCCTCGCCGATGGCGGTGATGAAGCCGTCCTCGCAGAGGATATCCACCCCTTGCAGCACGCGGTCAGCGTCATCGCAGGTAATCAGTTGAGAGATGTTTTTGATCAGCAGTTTTGCCATAATGTTACCTCCCGTTTTGTTGGAGAAAAAGTCCCCCGCCGCGATGGCGGCGAGGGACGAAAGGTTGATCACTAGCGTTCTTCTCGGAAGTAGCTCAGACCCAGAGATGCCGGGGGCTGATCCTCGCGCTTCTTACGCAGGGATACCACGATCAGCACCAGCAGGGTAATCACATAGGGCAGCATCTTGTACAGCTCCATCAGCTCCATCCGTCCGCCGGTAGGCAGATAGATGTTGAGGATGTACAATCCGCCGAAGAGGATGGAGGCCCAGATGCTGGCGCTGGGACGCCAGATGGTGAAGATGACCAGTGCGATGGCCAGCCAGCCACGGTCGCCGAAGGCGTTGTTGGACCACACGCCGTTGGCGTAGTCCATCACGTAGTACAGACCGCCCAGACCTGCGATCATAGAGCCGACACAGGTGGCCATGTACTTGTAGCGGGTGACGTTGATACCGGCAGCATCGGCGGTAGAGGCGCTCTCACCCACGGAACGCAGGTGGAGACCCGGACGCGTGCGGTTGAGGAAGATGGATGCGCCGACGGCAATGATGATGGCCAGATAGGCCAGGAAACCGTAGCTGAGGAACATCTCGCCAAACCAGCCGGTGGTGGTGGCACCGGGCAGCGTAGTCTTGAAGAACACGCTGGTGCGGCCCAGAGCGATGGAGGGGACTTCGCTGGCGGTCAGCTTGATCAGAGAGCCGCCGAAGAAGTTACCGACACCCACGCCGAAGGTGGTCATAGCAAGACCCGTCACGTTCTGGTTGGAACGCAGCGTAACGGTCAGGAAACAGTACAGAAGGCCCATCAGCAGAGAGCCGATCAGGGAGCACACGAAGGGGATCAGCACGGCGAGCAAGCCGTTGAGCTCTCCGCTGCCCACAGACTGTTCGTAGAAGAAAGCGCCGATAACGCCGCTGATACCGCCCACATACATGATGCCGGGGATACCGAGGTTCAGGTTACCGGATTTCTCCGTCAGAATTTCACCGGTACTGCCGAACAGCAGGGGGATACCCTGCATGACGGCACGGGGGAAGAAAGATACAAAGTTAAACATCGTTTAGCCCTCCTTCTTGCCGCTCTTACGCAGGGAGACCTTGTAGGTGATAAAGAACTCCGTTGCGATGATGAAGAACAGGATGATGCCTGTCAGAATGTCTGCGAAGGAGTGGTTCAGTCCCAGCGAGCTGGACACCTCGGTGGCGCCGCGGTCCATGGTCACCAGCAGCAGAGAAGCGGCGATCATGATGAAGGGATTGAACTTGGACATCCAAGAGACCATGACGGCGGTAAAGCCGCGACCATCGACGATGGTGGTGGTCAGGGTGTGATCCACGCCGGCAGTCAGAATGAAGCCGATCAGGGAGCACAGGGCACCGGAGAGCACCATGGTGCGGATGATGACGCGGTCGACCTTGATGCCGGCATAGCTGGCGGTGCGCTGGCTCTCACCCACGACGGCGATCTCGTAGCCGTGCTTGGAATACTGCATATAGACATAGATGACACCGGTCAACACGGCGACCACCAGAATGGGCAGGAGATAGGCGTTGCCGATCTCGGGCAGCCAACCGGCGCGGGTGGTCTGGTTAATGATGCCGATCTTACCGGCACCCTTCGGCACCTCCCAGACGATGATAAAGAACGCCGACAACTGCATGGCGACATAGTTCATCATCAGGGTGAAGAGGGTCTCGTTGGTGTTCCACTTAGCCTTGAAGAAGGCGGGCAGGAAGCCCCACAGGGCACCGGCGACCAGAGCGGCGATCAGAGAGATGATGATCACCAGAACATTGGGCAGCTTGTCGCCCAGCAGGATCATGCAGGTGGTGGTGGCCAGACAGCCGATCAGCACCTGACCCTCGGCACCGATGTTCCAGAAGCGCATCTTAAAGGCGGGGGTGACGGCCAGAGAGATGCCCAGCAGGATCGCCACATTGCGGAAGGTCACACCCACGCGGCGGGCAGAGCCGAAAGCGCCGTCGAGGATCGTACCATAAACGCTCAGGGGATTTTGACCCGTCAGGATGGTGGTCACAAGACCGCAGAAAATGAGAGAAAGAAGGATGATACCGATGCGGATGGCCAATGCCTTGTGCAGCGGCAGCAATTCACGCTTGGAAATATGAAACAGCGACTGTTTATGCATTGTCCTGACCTCCTCCCACGCGTGTCATCAGTGCACCGACCTCCAGCTTGTCGGTGGTTCGGGCATCCACCACACCGGAGACCTGACCGCCGCACAGCACGAGAATGCGGTCGCATAGCTCCAGCAGCACATCCAGATCCTCGCCGACATAGACAACGGCCACGCCCTTCATCTTCTGCTCTGTCAGCAGATTGTAGATGGTATACGAAGTATTGATATCCAGACCGCGGACGGCGTAAGCCGTCATCAGCACCGAGGGTGCCTGTGCGATCTCGCGGCCCACCAGCACCTTCTGCACGTTACCGCCGGACATACGGCGGACGGGGAAGTTGGTGGAGGGCGTCACAACCTCCAGCTCCTGCCAGATGCGCTGTGCCAGCGCCTCGGGGTCCTTGCGGTCCAGGAAGATTCCCTTGCCCTTACGCCAGGAGCGGAGCATCATGTTTCCGGTCATACCCATCGAGCCCACCAGGCCCATGCCGAGGCGATCCTCGGGCACAAAGCTCATGGCAATACCGGCCTTGCGGATGTCCATGGGATCTTTGCCCACCAGTTCCAGCGGCTCATCGCTACCGGGGGGATGAAATACCACAGAACCGGAGGCGATGGGATAAAGTCCGGCAATGGATTCCAGCAGCTCGCGCTGACCGGAACCGGCCACGCCGGCGATACCGAGGATCTCGCCTGCGTTGATCGAGAATGTCACGTTATCCAGACGCTTGACACCCAGCTCGTCAAAAACGGTCAGACCGTCGATGACAACGCGGGACTCAACGTTTTCGGGCATGGGACGGTCGATGTTCAGGCTGACAGAGCGGCCCACCATCATGTCCGTCAGGGACTGCTGGTTGGCATCCTTGGTAGCCACATCGCCGATGTACTCACCCTTACGCAGCACGGCCACGCGGTCGGATACGGCCAGCACCTCGTGGAGCTTGTGGGTGATGATGATCAGGCTCTTGCCGTCGGCCTTCATGTTGCGCATAACGGCGAACAGCTTCTCCGTTTCCTGCGGCGTCAGCACGGCGGTGGGCTCATCGAGGATCAGGATATCTGCACCGCGGTAGAGCACCTTGACGATCTCCACCGTCTGCTTCTGAGAGACGGACATATCGTAGATCTTCATGTCCGGATCAATGTCGAAACCGTATTTGTCGCAGATTTCCTGCACCTTTTTACGGGCGTTGGCGCGATCAAGCTTACCCTCGAGACCCAGAATGATATTTTCCGTAGCGGTGAACAGGTCCACCAGCTTGAAGTGCTGATGGATCATACCGATACCCAGGTCAAAGGCGTCCTTGGGGGAGGCGATGGTAACAGGCTGGTCATGGATGTAGATCTGTCCCTCGTCGGGGAAGTAGATGCCGGAGAGCATATTCATCAGTGTCGTCTTGCCGCTGCCGTTTTCGCCCAGCAGGGACAGGATCTCACCTTTGCGCAGCTCCATGTTGATGCCACGGTTGGCCACGATAGAGCCGAAACGCTTGGTGATGTTCTCCATTTTAATGGCGTTCTTTACAGTTTCCAAGGCTGTCATCCTTTCCTAGGGAGGGTGAAATGGTAAGCCCCGCCCCATTGTTATTCCACGCTAACATTGTAGCATACCTTATGTATAAAGTAAATGACCGTGAACCAAAAAATTTTTTTGAGAGCAGAAAAAATGTTAGGTGTTTTTTGGAGAATGTGACAAAAAAACAGGCTGCCCGCAGGCAGCCTGTTTCGTTATTTGGGGAATTAGCTTAGAAAGCAACATCCAGACGGGTGATGCCGTCGATCTCCAGATCGAAGTAGGGAGCGGAACGGAACTTGGACTCATAGAACACGCCGCCATCGATAACCTCAGTGTCGGGGGTGTAGGCATCGTCGGTATCGACGTCAGCCAGGTAGGAAGCCAGATTCTCGCCGCCCACAGTGAAGGTGGAGCAGTCATAGACGTTCAGAGAACCGTCCATCAGAGCAGCCTTGACCTCGGCCAGCTTCTCAGCGGTGCCGGGAGCGGCAACGGCCTCGTTGACGTCGGTCAGCAGCACGGACTCAGTGGCCAGAGTGCCGGTCCAGTCAGCGGGGATAGCCTCGCCGTTCTTCACAGCGTTGATGGCGAACTCATAGTAGGGAGCCCAGTTGATGCGGGAGGAGATGATGTAGGTGTTGGGGCCGGCAGCCTGAGTGGAGCCGTTGTAGGAGACGTTGGGGATACCGGCGTCCTCGCAGGCAGTGGGAGCACCCAGGGAGTCAGCATGCTGGGAGATCAGGACGCAGTCGCCGTCGATCAGCTTCTGTGCGCCTTCCTTCTCCAGAGCCTCATCGTACCAGGAACCGGTGAAGGTCACGTCCATGGTGACGGAGGGGCAGACGGACTTAGCGCCCAGATAGAAGGAGGAGTAACCGGAAACCACCTCAGCGTAGGTGAAGGCGCCGACATAGCCCATCTTGGCCTGATCAGCGGTGATCTTGCCGGACTCGATCATCTCATTGAGCTTCATACCGGCAGCAACACCGGCCAGGAAGCGGCCCTCATAGATGGAGGCGAAAGCGTTGTGGTAGTTGGGGACACCGGCGGTGTGAGCCATGGTACCGGTGGAGTGGCAGAACTCAACCTCGGGAACTTCCTGAGCGGCCTGCAGCATGTAGGGCTCATGACCGAAGGAGTTGGCGAAGATGATGTTGCAGCCGGCATCGACCAGGTCCATAGCGGTCTCGTAGCACTCCTGGCCCTCGGGGATGTTGGTCTTGATGATGTAGTCAGCCTCGGTCAGGCCCAGGTTGGCAATCGCCTCCTTGGCGCCGTTGAGGAAGTTGAGGTCATAGGTGGAGTTCTCATCATGCAGGCAGATGAAACCAACCTTGACAGCGGGAGCAGCAGCACCGTCATCAGCAGCGCCGTCGTCAGCAGGAGCCTTCTCGCCGCAGGCCACCAGGCTCAGAGCCATGACCAGAGCCAGAATCAGTGCAAGGAACTTTTTCATTCTTGTTTTCCTCCTTAATCAAATTTCACACACGGCATAGAGAATTTACCGTGCGGATGAACACGGGCAGTACCCGAAATTCACAGTGTTTTTTGGAACAGGACTAGTATACACCCATGGCTGACAAATTTCAACAAAAATCAAATAATCGGCAAAATTTTTGCTTTTTTAACAAAAATTGGAATTTATCAGCCGGATTTATTTACTGGTGAATCACCGTGCCGGTCTCACCGGCAATACCCTGTTTTGCCTTCTCCAGCAGGGTGATGAGCGCCTTGCGGCCGGGCTTGGACCGGGCGAAAGACACGGCGGCTTCCACCTTGGGCAGCATGGAACCGGGGGCAAAGTGACCCTCGGAAATATACTGCTGTGCCATCTCGGGAGTCAGCTCGGAGAGGTTTTCCTGATTGGGCTTTCCGTAGTTGATGGCCACCTTCTCCACGGCGGTGAGGATTACCAGAACATCGGCGTCAAGGAGCTCTGCCAGCTTGGCGGAGGCGAAATCCTTGTCGATCACGGCGGGGGTACCTTCCAGCTTGCCGTCCTTACGGACAACGGGGATGCCGCCGCCGCCAACGGTGATGACCACAGTGCCGCTGTCAACCAGTGCGCGGACGGTATTCTTCTCGATGACATCCACGGGCTTGGGAGAGGGAACCACACGGCGGTAACCGCGGCCGGCATCCTCCACCATGGTAAAGCCCTTCTCTGCGATAAGACGCTGGGCCGTCTCTTTGTCATAGAAGCTGCCCACGGGCTTGGTGGGATTCTGGAAGGCGGGGTCAGCCTCGTCCACCAGAACCTGCGTCACCACCGTGGCCACATCCTTGACCATGCCGCGGGAGGCCAGTTCGTTGCCGATGGCGTTCTGCAGATGGAAGCCGATGTAACCCTGACTCATGGCGCCGCACTCGGGGAAGGGCATGTCGGACTTGATGGCACCGGCCTCGGCGGCGGTGGCCATGCCCAGATTAATCATGCCGACCTGAGGGCCGTTGCCGTGGGCGATGATGACCTGATTGCCCTCGGCGATCAGATCCACGATGGGCTTGGCGGTCTCGGTGACCAGGGACAACTGCTCATAGGGGGTGTTGCCCAGGGCATTGCCGCCCAAAGCGATGACGATCTTGCTCATTGTCTTTTACCTCGTTGTCTCATCAATCTAAAACGGGGAATAGCGGGAGGGTGTGCCTCCCGCTTGATTCCGTTGTCAACTTAGAAGCACTTGCGCTGCTCGGGAGCTTCGTCCATAGCCATCAGTGCGCGGACAGGATCCTTCACCTGAGACAGGAAGATCATGGCGGCGATGACATAGGGCTTGTAGGAGGCCTCCTTGTACAGAGGCACGATGTAGCGGTCGAACACGGAGTTATCCACTTCGCCCTCGGCGCAGCTCAGGCCGGTGATGTCGGCGGGCAGGCAGTGCATATACAGCGCCTTGCCGTCGCGGGTCAGGCTCATCATCTCCTCGGTGCAGGCCCAATCCTTGTGCAGGGCGTTCTGTGCCAGCAGTTCCTTCTCCAGAGCGGCGATGCCGTCCTTGTCGCCGGCGGCGTACAGCTTGGTGCGCTTTTCCATCGCGGCGAAGGGGGCCCAGCTCTTGGGATAGACGATATCGGCATCCTTGAAAGCCTCGGCCATGGAGTTGGTCTTGGAGTAAGAGCCGCCGGTAGCCTCGGCGTTCTTCTTGGCGATCTCCTCGATCTCGGGCATGACCTCATAGCCCTCGGGGTGAGCCAGCACCACGTCCATACCGAAACGGGTGAACAGGCCGATCACGCCCTGAGGCACGGACAGGGGCTTACCGTAAGAGGGGGAGTAGGCCCAAGTCATGGCAACCTTCTTACCCTTGAGGTTCTCCACGCCGCCGAAGTGGTGGATAACGTGCAGCATATCGGCCATGCACTGAGTGGGGTGATCCACATCGCACTGCAGGTTTACCAGCGTGGGCTGCTGCTCCAGCACACCGTCGCGGTAGCCTTCCTTGGTGGCGTCCATAAAGGTCTTCTGATACTTGTGACCCTCACCGATGAACATATCGTCGCGGATGCCGATGACGTCGGCCATGAAGGAGACCATGTTGGCCGTCTCACGGACGGTCTCGCCGTGGGCGATCTGGGAGGTCTTCTCATCCAGATCCTGTACCTCCAGACCCAGCAGGTTGCAGGCGGAGGCGAAGGAGAAACGGGTGCGGGTGGAGTTGTCGCGGAAGATGGAGATGCCCAGACCCGAGTCAAACACGCGGGTGGACTTATTGCGCTCACGCAGGTCGCGCAGGGCGTCGGCCACGGTGAACACGGCGTCGATCTCATCATCGGTCTTATCCCAAGTCCAATAGAAATCGTCCTTGTACATGTTGTTGATCTTCAGGGTCTCCAGATGACGGGCCAGCTCAACAGTCTTGCTCATAGTACACTCTCCTTATGTTTCTGTCAATTATTTACAATTCAATTTGGATAAAACGGATTACTTGATATCGTTGCCGGTCAGCTCCTGACGGAAGGAGGTGGCGGAGCCATCCTTGTTCTCGGGCTTATAGAGGCCGGGAACGGCGGCGTACAGGGCGGCGCAGGTCACCAGATCCTGCTTGAAGGTCACCTCGTTGGGTGCGTGAGCCTGAGACTCGGCACCGGGGCCGAAGCCGACGCAGGGGATGCCGTAACGGCCCTGAATGGACACGCCGTTGGTGGAGAAGGTCCACTTGTCGGTGAGGGGACGGCCTGCACGCTTCTCGGCGGCCAGCTCGGTGGGCATCAGGCGCTCGGTGCCCCACAGACCGTGGTGGGCGTCGATGAGAGCCTGTACGTGGGGAGCGGACTCCTTGTTGATCCAGGTGGGGAAGAAGCACTCGGTCTCGTACACATGGCCGGTCCAGGCGGGACGGTCGTACATGTACATGGACACCTTCACATCCTTGGCGTACTTCTTGCAGGCGGGCAGATCCTCGATCTCCTTAAGGCAGGACTGGTAGGTCTCGCCGGCCGTCATGCGGCGGTCGATGGAGATGGCGCAGCTGTCAGCCACGGCGCAGCGGGAGGGGGAGGTGTAGAAGATCTGGGAGGTGGTGCAGGTACCGCGGCCCAGGAAGCGGGCATCCTCGTAGTGATCGGGGTTGTACTTGGGATCCAGCATCTTCACCAGACCCTTGATCTCCTTGTCGTCAGCGGCGTCATTCTCGTTGAGGTCGCGGACGTTCAGCAGGATCTCAGCCATCTTGTGGATGGCGTTGTCACCGCGCTCGGGAGCCGAGCCGTGGCAGGAGATGCCGCGGACATCCACACGGATCTCCATACGGCCGCGGTGACCGCGGTAGATACCGCCGTCGGTAGGCTCGGTGGAGATAACGAACTCGATCTTGTTGCGGGCATCCTCGGGGCCGTCAAAGTACTCATTGACGATGGACTGCCAGCACATACCGTCGCAGTCCTCTTCCTGCACGGTGCCCACCACCATCAGCTTGTAACCCTCGGGCAGAAGGCCCAGATCCTTGATGATCTTGCCGCCGTAGGCAGCGGAGGCCATGCCGCCCTCCTGATCGGAGCCGCCGCGACCGTAGATGATATCGTCGGTCTCGTAGCCCTCGTAGGGATCGTGCTCCCAGTTGTTGATGTTGCCGATGCCCACGGTGTCGATGTGGCTGTCGATGGCGATGATCTTGTCACCGTCGCCCAGCCAGCCGATCACGTTGCCCAGCTTGTCGATCTCCACCTTGTCATAGCCCAGAGCTTCCAGCTCCTGAGCGATGCGGCGGACGACACCCTCTTCCTCGCAGCTCTCGCTGGGGATGGCGATCATGTCGCGCAGGAAACGGCTCATTGCAGGCTTATAACCTTCAGCAGCTTTCTTGATGGCTTCGAAATCCATGACGATACCTCCACAGTAGTTGTATGTTATATGTATTACTGTATTACGAAACAAGTTTTATATGAGTTGCACAGGAAAGTCCTGTTCCTCACACCCTTATAATAGCACAGTAACGGCAGATGTCAAACAAAAATTTATCAAACCTAAAAAATTTTTTTGGAAAAGTGTTGATTTAGAAAAAAAGTGTGGTATCATATAGTTACAGTAAGAGAGAAACGAAAGAGAAAAGGAGTACACTTGCCTATGGAGACAAAGCGTTTTGAATTGCTCAAACAGCTTGCCGCCGGCATTGCTGCCCAGTTTGGTGATCATTGCGAGGTGGTGGTCCACGATGTGTCTGCCGACCATTCCGACCGCACCATCGTCCACATTGAGAACGGCCATGTATCCGGCCGAAAGGTGGGTGACGGTGCCTCTCAGGTGGTGCTGGACCAGCTTGCCAATCAGGACAGTCAGCCGCAGGATCATCTGTGCTATCTCAGCCGTACCCCTGATGGAAAGATCCTGAAGTCCTCGTCCCTCTACATCCGCAACAGCCGCGGTGCGGTAGTGGCCATCTTCTCTATTAATTATGACATCAGCAACTTTATGATGATGCATCAGGAGCTGGGTGAGTTTATGATGCCCCGCGACCGCGAGCAGACCGAGCCGCAGAAGATCATCAATGTCAACGATGTCCTCAACGAGCTCATCGAGCAGTCGGTGCAGCTGGTTGGCAAACCCGTGGCACTGATGAATAAAGATGATAAGGTCAAGGCCATCCGTTTCCTCAATGACTCCGGCGCGTTCCTTGTCACCAAGTCCACTGACAAAGTCGCAAAATACTTCGGTATTTCCAAGTACACCCTATATTCTTATATTGATGCCAACAAACAGCAGGAGGAGAATAAAAAATGATCGATCTGTCTATTAACAAGCAGGGTCTTGCCAACAACATCGCCAAGGCAAAAGAAAACAACATCATCATTCCCACCTTCGCTCAGATGGAGAATCCCGACCTGATCCCCGAGAAGATCAAGGCAAAGCTGGCCAACACCGGCCTGTGGGATGTGGACCCCGTCAACCTGTTCCGCATTACCTGGAAGAATGAGGCCAAGGAGTTCGGCGGCCTGTATCAGTCCGTCCCCAACTATGTGGAGATTCCCTCCGTTCTCTCCGGCGTCAAGTGCCGCATTCTGGCCATGGCCGGTAAGTGGTTCCCCACCGGCTGCCATAAGGTGGGCGCCTCCTTCGGCTGTCTGGCTCCCCGTCTGGTGACCGGCCAGTTCGATGCGACGTATCACCACGCCGTGTGGCCCTCCACCGGTAACTACTGCCGCGGCGGCGCATTCAACTCCAAGCTGCTGGCCTGCGACAGCGTGGCCATCCTGCCTGCCGAGATGTCCAAGGAGCGTTTCGAGTGGCTCAGCAAGATCGCCGGTCAGGTCATCGCCACCCCCGGCTGCGAGTCCAACGTCAAGGAGATCTTCGACAAGACCTGGGAGCTGAAGGCCGATCCCACCATGATGATCTTCAACCAGTTCGAGGAGATGGGCAACCCCCTGTGGCACTACAATGTCACCGGTAACGCACTGGCCGACCTGTTCGAGGCTGTGAAGAAGCCCGGTCAGCGTCTGGCAGGCGCCTGCTTCACCTCCGGCTCCGCCGGCACCATGAGCGCAGGCGACCGTCTGAAGGATCTGTATCCCACCATGAAGCTGGGTGTCGGCGAGGCTCTGCAGTGCCCCACCATTCTCGATAACGGCTTCGGCGGCCACCGCATCGAGGGTATCGGCGACAAGCACATCCCCTGGATCCACAACGTGAAGAATACCGACATGGCCATCGCCATCGACGATGAGGACTCCCAGCGCCTGCTGCGCCTGTTCAACACCAAGGACGGCCAGGCTTACCTGAAGAACGAGCTGGGCCTCGACGATGAGCTCATCGAGAAGCTGACCTGGCTGGGCATCTCCGGCATTGCCAACGTGCTGTGCTGCATCAAGATGGCCAAGTACTATGAGCTGACCGAGGACGATGTGCTGTGCACCGTGCTGACCGACTCCGCCGTTATGTACGGCAGCCGCATCGAGGAGCTCAACGAGATGCACGGCGAGTACAGCCTGCTGGAGGCCGGTAAGGATCACGCCCTCCATATGCTGGGTCTCAAGACCGACAACCTGCTGGAGCTGAGCTATGCCGACCGCAAGCGCGTCCACAACCTGAAGTACTACACCTGGGTGGAGCAGCAGGCCCGCGACGTGAAGGACCTGAACGCTCTGTGGTACGACACCAAGGGTACTTGGGATGCCGTCCACGCACAGGCCGACGAGCTGGATGCCCTCATCAACGAGTTCAACGAGGCCACCGGCCTGCTGAAGGCTCTTTAAGGAATATTAAAGGGGGAGCAGGCTCCCCCTTTAGATCCCCCACCACCAGTGTGCGCACTGGTGAACGCGCCCAAGGCGCTTGGGTCGCGGAAATTTTCCCACGCGCATGTCGCGGGAAAAATGATTGAATATATAGCTGCAAGTGTGCTTTCAGGGGCAGGGCGTTTGCCCTGCCCCTGTATAATTTGGAGGTAGCGTGGAAACAAGAAAGCGGCTGCGTTTGCCAACCTATAACTATCGGCAGGATGGTGCTTACTTTGTAACCATCTGCACAAAAGAACGCAGGAACAGCTTGTCACGGGTTGTAGGGGCCGATGCCCACATCGGCCCGCACACCGCACTGACAGAATACGGAAAGAGCGTTGAGCGGTATATTCAGACGATACCGGGTATTGATAAATACGTTATCATGCCCAACCACATCCACATGATCGTATTGTTGGAAAATGGCAACGGGTCGATGTGGGCATCGACCCCTACAACAAAGCAAGAAGATTTTAGGTAGACCTGTAGGGGCGGACGACCCTGTCCGCCCGCGATAATTCATCCCCGCTCCTTTTGGACGAGATAATTTTTTCGCGACACGGCCTGCGCATCTTTCAGGGATTCCAATGCCGCGCCGTAATTGCAATGTTCAATGTCGTTGATGGCCTTTCCCACGGCGCGGTAGAGATAGGCGTAATACAGCGGCGCATCCACCAGTTCCATATCCAAAAACTCCAATTCAGAAAACATGATATGTTCACCTCGTAAATGTAATGCGTTTGTGCTACAATTACACTACAACAATCCGAGGGATTTTGCAATACGATTTATAGTACAAAACATATTATAAATTGTATTACGAGGTGCAACATGGCAAAGTTTAAAATCCCAAAGATTCCCTCCACCACCAATAAGTCTGTGCGCTTTCCCAACAATCTTATTGACGAGGTAGAAGAAGCTATCCGCGGAAAAGACTGCACCTTTTCTGCTTTCGTTGTAGAGGCTGTTCGCGTAGCGTTGGAGACTTTGAAGGAAGACGAGGAGAAAAACTGATTCCTTACAAGGAGACATCACTATGAAAAATGTAAAATACGGTCAGTGTGTCCGCTGCGGCAAGACCTACGAGGCTACCCCTGACCTGACCAACTGCGAGTGCGGCGGTATTCTCGATATCGTCTACGATTACGACTACATCAAGTCCGTCCTCACCAAGGAGAAGCTGGCTGCGCGGGATAACCGTACCATGTGGCGCTACCGCGAGCTGCTGCCCATCGAGGAGACTACTCCCGACACGCCTCTGCGCGTGGGTTGGAGTCCTCTGTATGAAGAGCCGAAGCTGGCCGAGATGCTGGGTATCCGTAAGCTGTGGGTGAAGGACGACGGCCAGAACCCCACCGCTTCGCTGAAGGATCGCGCCAGTGCCATGGCCGTGGCCAAGGCTTTGGAGGCCGGTGCCGAGACCATCGCCTGCTCCTCCACCGGCAACGCCGCCTCTTCGCTGGCCGGCAACGCCGCCGCCGCGGGACTGAAGACCTTTATCTTCGTTCCCGAGCGCGCTCCTCAGGGCAAGGTGGCACAGCTGATGATCTTCGGTGCCAATGTCATCTCCGTCAAGGGCAATTATGAGGACACCTTCAAGCTCTCTGCCGCCGCCATCGACAAGTACGGTTGGTATAACCGCAACGCCGCCATCAACCCCTACCTCAGCGAGGGTAAAAAGACGGTGGCGCTGGAGATCGCCGAGCAGCTGAACTGGGAGATGCCCGACTATCTGGCCATCTCCGTGGGCGACGGCTGCACCATCGCCGGCGTGTGGAAGGGCTTCAAGGATCTGTACGCCATCGGCTTTATCGACAAGCTGCCCCGTCTCATCTCCGCCCAGTCCTACGGCTGCTATCCCATCAACCGCGCCATTCAGGACAACGCGCCCTGGGAGCCCATGGAGGAGAACACCATCGCCGACTCCATCTCCGTGGGCGTGCCCCGCAATGCCAATAAGGCGTTGGCCGCCATCCGCGAGTCCAACGGCTTGGCCATCTGCGTGACAGATGAGGAGATTTTGGCTGCCCAGCGTCTGCTGGGTAAGACCTGCGGCGTGTTCGGTGAGCCTGCCGGCGTCACCGGTGCCGCCGCGCTGAAGAAGGCCTGCGAGGAAGGTCTCATTCCCGCCGATGCTACTGTCGTCTCCGTGGTGACGGGCAACGGCCTCAAGGATGTGGCCAACGCCATCAAGTCTGCCGGTTCGCCCCTCCACATCGAGCCCGACCTGGACGTGATGGTCAAGGGCTTTGCCGAGCGCGGCGTGGAGGTAAAATAACTGGCACAAAATCTGACGATTTTGTTGCCAAAAGAGTTTGCGGCCGACTGCGCGCGTCCTGCGGACACACTAGCGGCCGAGGAGTATTTTTCCGACGTACATGCCGCCGGAAAAATGATTACATTGTTTCGCCGTCTGCGGACGGCGAACTCTGCGAGGCTTTTGGTTATTATGTGAGAAGGAGCGGTAGAATCCGCTCCTTTTTCATAAATATTTTCATCCATTTCGCCGTTTTTCTCCTTGACTTTTGCCTTGTGATAGGGTATTATATTCGAGGCTTGTAAAGCAGGTGTGCTTTACATGAAGCAAAAATGCTTTACAGAAAGTGAGGAAATCCCATGAAAAACCAGACTTATCGCATGACGATGCTCTTCGATTTTTACGGCGAGATCCTCACCGAGCGTCAGAAGGAGTTCTTCGACCTGTACTACAACGAGGATCTCTCTCTGGGCGAGATCGCCGAGAACAGCGGCATCACCCGTCAGGGTGTTCGCGATGTCATCGTCCGCGCCGAGGCCGCCATGCAGGAGATCGAGGACAAGACCGGCCTCATCCGCCGCTTCATGCAGATGCAGGGTAAGGTCAGCGCCATCGAAGAGGCTGCCGCCGAGATCCGCAAGCTCAACTACCGCCAGTACGAGAACCCCGAGCTGGACCGTCTGGCTTCCGTCATTACCGAAAACGCCGCCGCACTGAAGGAGTAAGCTATGGCTTTTGAAGGACTCAGCGAAAAGTTAAACGGCGTATTCAAGGCTCTCCGCGGCAAAGGCCGCCTCAGCGAGGCTGATGTGCGCGCAGGTCTGCGTGAAGTGCGTCTGGCACTTCTGGAGGCCGACGTCAGCTACAAGGTGGTCAAGGATTTCATCGCCGCCCTCACCGAGCGGTGCGTGGGCAGCGATGTGCTGGATAGCCTGACCCCCGCCCAGCAGATCATCAAGATCGTCAACGAAGAGCTGACAAAGCTCATGGGCACCACCAACGCCAAGCTCACCTTTGCCAACCGCGGCCCCACCGTGGTGATGATGGTGGGTCTGCAGGGTGCCGGTAAAACCACCAACGGCGCCAAGCTGGCCGGCCTGATGCGCCGCCAGTTCAGCAAGCGCCCCCTGCTGGTGGCCTGCGACGTGTACCGTCCCGCCGCCATTACCCAGCTGCAGGTGGTGGGTAAGCAACTGGATATCCCCGTGTTCGAGATGGGACAGGCCGATCCCGTAAAGATCGCCACAGAGGCGCTGAAATACGCCGCCGACCACGGACACGATATGGTCTTCCTCGACACCGCCGGCCGTCTCCACATCGACGAGACGCTGATGGACGAGCTGAAGAACATCAAGTCTGCTGTTCGCCCCAACGAGATTTTGCTGGTGGTGGACGCCATGACCGGTCAGGACGCGGTAAACGCCGCCTCCGCCTTCGACGAGGCACTGGGTATCGACGGCGTGCTGCTGACCAAGCTGGACGGCGACGCCCGCGGCGGTGCCGCCCTGTCGATCAAGGCCACCACCGGTAAGCCCATCAAGTTCGTCGGTACGGGCGAAAAGCTGGATATGATCGAGCTGTTCCACCCCGACCG
>JAFYVA010000082.1 GCA_017549325.1 Oscillospiraceae bacterium | reverse complement strand
GATGCGGAAGAGAAGATCGTTGTTCTTGCCAATGCCCCAGTTTTCACTGACGGCGACGATAGCTTGCATAGTCATACCTTTCCTCGTGCAAAATCAGAGATTTTGCACGAAATATTTTAGATAGCGACGGGGATCTTGTCCTCAAAAGCGTGGGGGTCATAGCCCTCCAGGGAGAAGCTGTCGCGGGTGAAGGAATAGAAGTCGGTGACGGACTTGTCGATGAGGAACTTCGGCGCTTCGCGGCCCTCCTTCTCCAGCATCTTTTCCACGATGGGCACGTGGCGGTCGTAAATATGGGCATCGGCGATGACATGCACCAGCTCACCGGCCTCCAGGCCACTGACCTGGGCCATCATGTGCACCAGCACCGCGTACTGCACTACGTTCCAGTTGTTGGCGGCCAGCATGTCCTGGCTGCGCTGGTTCAAAATGGCGTTGAGGGTATTGCCGGAGACATTGAAGGTCATGGAATAGGCGCAGGGGTACAGGGCCATCTCATGCAGGTCCTGGAAGGTATAGATATTGGTGAGGATGCGGCGGGAGGCGGGGTTGTGCTTGAGGTCGTAGAGAACACGGTCCACCTGGTCCATCTCGCCCTCTTTGTACTGGTGCTTTACGCCCAGCTGATAGCCGTAGGCCTTGCCGATGGAGCCGGACTCGTCGGCCCAGCTGTCCCAGATGTGGCCCCGCAGGTCGTGGATATTATTGGACTTCATTTGCCAGATCCACAGCAGCTCATCAATGCATGTCTTGAAATAGGTGCGGCGGATGGTGAGGATGGGAAACTCCTCTTTCAGGTTGTAGCGGTTGACGATACCGAACTTTTTCACCGTGTGGGCAGGCGTGCCGTCATCCCAGCGGGGACGGACGTTCTGATCGGTATCCCACACGCCGTGGGTGAGGATATCGCGAATATTCTCTTTGAAAATTTCATCTGCGCGGCTCATGCTTCGTTCCCCCTTGCGCTGTTTTTTTCAGTGTAACACAAAGCGGAAAAGGTGACAAGAAAAACATCTGGTATATCACGAAGGGCGGAAGAGGAAAAGCGGAATTTGTGGGAAAATTGTGAAGCGAATAACGGAGTGTGGAATATTGTGGGATAATTTTGAAAAGAAAAAGTTTCTTTTTGAGAAGGAGTATTATATAATACTCTTTGTGAGTCAACGCGGAACAGCTGACCCACAGGAAAGAAGGAGGAAATTTTCACATGAAGAACGAAAAGAAGAAGCTTTCGCTGACGCTGCAGATCGTCATTGGTCTGGTGCTGGGCGTGTTTGCGGGTCTGCTGCTGCAGAACAATGCCGCATTTGCCAATGGGTATATCAAGCCCTTCGGCACCATTTACCTGAACCTCATCAAGACCATCGTGGTTCCCGTGGTGCTGCTGAGCATCATTCAGGGCATCATCTCCCTGGAGGATGTGAAGAAGGTGGGCAGCATCGGTGTGCGTACCGTGGCCTATTACATGTGCACCACCGCTCTGGCCGTGACCATCGGTCTGCTGTTTGCCAATCTGATGAATGTGGGCGCCGGTTATGTGCTGCCCGGCGGCGAGCTGAGCTATGAGGCCTCTGCCGCTCCCGGCTTTATGACCACCCTGGTCAATATTTTCCCCTCCAACATCATCCAGCCTCTGGCTAACGCTACCATGCTGCAGGTGATCGTCATCGCCATCCTCTTCGGCTTTGGTATTATCCTGGCCGGTGAAAAGGGCGAGATCGCTTCCCGTGTGGTGGAGAGCTTTGCCGAGGTGTCCTTCAAGATCATGGGCATGATCATCAGCCTGAGCGCCATCGGCGTCTTTGCCCTGATCTGCCCCGTGGTGGCGGAGAACGGCCCTAAGGTGCTGCTGCCCCTGCTGAAGGTCATTCTGGTGGCCTACACTGCCTACATCATCCACATGGTGGTGATTTATTCCTCTACCGTCAAGGTCTTTGCCGGCATGAGCCCCCTGCATTTCTTCAAGGGTATGAGCCAAGCCATGATCTTCGCCTTCTCCAGCGCCAGCAGCGTGGGTGCGCTGCCCTTTAACCTGGAAGCCACCGAGAAGAAGCTGGGTGTGCGCAAGGAGATCGCCAGCTTCGTGCTGCCCTTGGGCGCTACCATCAACATGGACGGTACTGCCATCTATCAGGGCGTGTGCGCCATCTTCATCGCCCAGATCTTCGGTATTGACCTGAGCATCTCTCAGCAGATCACCATCATCCTCACTGCCACGCTGGCCTCCATCGGCACGGCCGGTGTGCCCGGCAGCGGCATGATCATGCTGGCCATGGTGCTGCAGAGCGTGGGTCTGCCCGTGGAAGGTATCGCCCTGGTGGCCGGTATTGACCGCATTCTGGACATGGGCCGCACCGTGGTCAACATCACCGGTGACGCCGCCTGCTCCGTGTGTGTGAATGCCTGGGAGAACAAGCGCGAGACCAAGCTGCAGGCTAAGAAGGACGCTGCGGAATAAAGAAGACTTACCAATAAGCATACAAAAAAGGAGTGCCAAGGGCGCTCCTTTTTGCTATGTGTCATAGATATTGACCGGGGGATGCGTTATTCGTAGTCGATGATGACCTTTTTGCAGTCGGCACAGCGGTG
>JAFYVA010000081.1 GCA_017549325.1 Oscillospiraceae bacterium | reverse complement strand
TTGAGTGGGGCAGCAAGTGAAACCCAGGTTTCCTCCTACGAGAGCGAGCCCGTAGTAAAGGAGTTGAAAATAATGCAGGCTATCATTGTGACCGGCGGCAAGCAGTACAAGGTGAGCGAGGGCGACGTCCTGTTCATCGAGAAGCTGGAGGCCGAGGCCGGTGAGTCCGTGGTGTTCGACCGCGTGCTGGCTATCGTCGACGGCGAGAACACCAAGATCGGCGCTCCCGTGGTGGAGAACGCTAAGGTGGACGCTACCGTCGTGAAGAACGGCAAGGGCAAGAAGATCCGTATCTTCAAGTACACCCCCAAGAAGGGCTACCGTAAACGCCAGGGTCATCGTCAGCCCTACACCAAGGTTGAGATCGCTAAGATCAGCTTCTAAGGTATCGTAGATGACGAGCGTTACATTCCTCACAGAAGGAAACCGCATCATCGGGTTTGATGCAGCGGGACACAGCGGCTACGCGCAGGAAGGCGAGGATATCGTCTGCGCCGCCGTCACCAGCGCCGTGCGTCTGGTGGAGGCCACCGTCAACGACGTGATGGGCCTGTGTGCCTCGGTGAAGGTCAATGAAAAGACGGCCACCATCCATTTCCGCCTCCCCGGCTCTCTGGGCCCCACGGCGGAGAATACCTGTCAGAATCTCATGACGGGTCTGATGGTGTATCTTTCCGAACTTCACGTTGAATACCCCGACTTTATCGAAGTGCAGGAGAGCGAAAGCTGAACCCACTTCTTCCAACTTTTAGAAAGGATGGTACTGCGAAATGCTGAACATTGGTTTGCAGTTCTTCGCCCACAAGAAGGGCGTTGGTTCCACCAAGAACGGCCGTGATTCCGAGTCCAAGCGTCTGGGCCCCAAGCGTGCTGACGGTCAGTTCGTTCTCGCCGGCAACATTCTGGTTCGCCAGCGCGGCACCCACATCCATGCCGGTGCCAACGTCGGTATGGGTACCGACCACACTCTCTTTGCCAAGGCTGACGGCGTTGTCCGTTTCGAGCGTCTGGGCAAGGACCGTAAGAAGGTCTCCGTCTACCCCGCCGAGTAATCTGTGGAATAAAAAGACCACCCGAATGGGTGGTCTTTTTTTGTGCTTTGCACACCCCTTGACAGGGTCGCCGTTTTCATACATAATAAATATAGTACCCTACGAAAGGAGGACGCGGTATGGATGAACGAAAAGCCACCATTGCCAGCAATCTCATTCGGCTGCGTCTGGCCGCAGGCATGACACAGGCAGAGCTTGGCGAAAAGCTCAGCTACTCCGACAAGACCATCTCCAAATGGGAGCGGGGCGAGGTGACCACCGACGTGTTCGTGCTGATGGATATTGCCGATGTTTTCGGCGTCAGCGTGGACTATCTGCTCACCGTACACGGGGAGAAAGACCCCGTCATCTACAACAAGCCCACGCCCTACAACACCCGCATCATCACCGCCATCGCCACGCTGGGCGTGTGGGCGCTGGCACTGGCACTGTTCGTGGCCTTCTGGCTGGCGGGCTATATCCTGTGGCAGATCCTGCTGTTCGCACTGCCCATCTCCCTCATCACGCTGCTGGTGATGCAGTCGGTATTCCATCAGGGTCGAGGCAACCGCTTTATCGTGGCGGCGCTGGCCATCAGCGTCATCACCGCTTTCTATCTCCTGTTTCTCAACGACAACCCCTGGCAGCTGTTTTTGCTGCTTGTTCCCACGATCACCATCGTTTTCCTGGCATTCCGCGTGAAAAAGTAAAGATTTGATCATTTTTTTGAGGCACTCTACCATACGTAGAGTGCCTCTCTCGCGTTTCTGGAGCGCCTCTCCCCCGTCTGTAGGTTGCCTTTTGGTGCGGTTCGGGCATATACTGGCCACAGCTTACGAAAAGGAGTTTTTTCCCATGTCCTATGCATTGACCTGCTGCTCCACCGCCGACCTGACGGCCGAGCATTTTGCCGCACGCGATATCCAATATGTGTGCTTCCACTTCACTCTCGACGGCACCGTCTATCCCGATGATCTGGGCCAGTCCGTCCCCTTCCCCCAGTTCTACGAGGCGATGGCCAACGGCGCCGATACCTCTACCTCTCAGGTGAACATCTCCCAGTATCTGGAGTTCTTTACCCCCATTCTGGAGTCGGGCAAGGACATTCTCCACGTGTCCCTGTCCTCCGGTCTCAGCGGCAGCTACAACTCCGCCTGCTCCGCCGCCCTGATCCTCCGCGAGCAGTTCCCCGAGAGAAAGATCCACATCGTGGACTCGCTGGGCGCCTCCTCGGGCTACGGTCTGCTGATGGAGCTGCTGGCCGACAAGCGCGATGCCGGCGCATCCGTGGATGAACTGTACGCATGGGCCATGGAGAATCGCCTGAAGATGAACCTGTGGTTCTTCTCCACCGACCTGACCTTCTACGTCAAGGGTGGCCGCGTGTCCAAGACCAGCGGCTTTATCGGCGGCGTGCTGAACATCTGCCCGCTGCTGAACATGGACGAGCGGGGATGCCTCATTCCCCGTGCCAAGATCCGCGGCAAGCGCAAGGTCATCGCCGAGATCGTGGAGCGGATGGAGCAGTACGCCGACAAGGGTCTGGACTACGACGGCAAGTGCTACATCTCCCACTCCCACTGCTACGACGACGCCCGCGCCGTGGCCGACCTCATCGAGGCGCGTTTCCCCAAGCTGCAGGGCAAGGTGGAGATCTACTATGTGGGCACCACCATCGGCTCCCACACCGGCCCCGGCACGGTGGCCCTCTTCTTCATGGGCCGCGACAGAACGCTGCCGCTGCTGTGAAAAAAGAAAAACAAAAAAAGAGAGCCATATGGCTCTCTTTTTTTGCTTATTTTAAGGTAATGCTGTTGTTGATGACGGTACTGCTGTAGAGGAACAGCACATCGGCGTTGGTGAAGTCCACAAAGTTGCCCACCATAGCGGGCATCATGTAGCGGATGTCCACCGCCGTCACCTTAGCATAGCTCTGGGCCAAGAGGGGCAGCAGCGCCGAGGCGAAGGAGTCCCGCACCACCACCAGATGGCGGTCATTGTCGGCCGCAGCGTTCTCGACGGTGACAATGCTCACAGGGCCGCCGGCGAACAGCTCGTAGGGGTCGCGCGCGCTCAGCTTGGCGGTGTCGTAGAGGGGCATCTCCTCGCCCGTCTCACCGTTACGGACGGTGTAGTGCTCCATCATGGGATGGTGCAGCACCGTCATGGGCTCGGCGGGGACGCCGTCCACCTCATCGCCGTACACGCCGATGTACTCGGTGGTAAGGACTTCTTCCGTCCAGCTCTCTGTCAGCACACCGTCATCATCGATGATGTCCGTGTCGAACTCCAGCGCCGCCCCCAACTCACGAAGGACGAAGCCCAAGCGCTCCTGCCGCCAGTGAGGGTCGGTTCGGTAGTA
This sequence comes from Oscillospiraceae bacterium, assembly GCA_017549325.1. The sequence goes on along the minus strand of JAFYVA010000081.1, from coordinate 5,396 downwards.
GTCCTCCAAGGTAAGGCACACGCTCAAATCGATGAAGTTGCGCCCCCACTTGTCGTAAACCGACTGTAAGATTGCACGCTCGGCATCGTTGGTAAAGGGGGGATTTTCTGCGTTCAAATAGCCGTTTTTCGAGGGGATGAGGGCAAGGAACACGCGCTCGGACTCGCCGCAGTAGTCCTCGGCGAACTTTTGGAACTTGCCGATGGCGCGGTCAACGCTCTTCTCGTCCAGTTCCTTCTCCAAGCGGTAGACCCCGTCCTCCACCACGAAATACTCGGGGGCAGCATCGGGGGCGGGGGGATCATCGGGTGTCGCATCGGGTGCAGGGCTCTTGCCGCAGGCGGCAAGGCTCAGCACCATCACAAGGGCGAGAAGCCCGCAGACAAATCGCTTCATCAGGCGATGGGCTCGGACACGACCTCCACGGCGGCCTCACCGTAGACGGCGCTCAGATGGGAGGTGAAGGTGTCCACCACCTGCTGGTTGCCGAAAGCGGAGACAACATAGTTGCCCACGGTGTAGATCACCAGGATCTCGGGGAAGCCGCACATCCACTGACGGGCCTGGATGTTCTCCTGCAGAGCCTTGACGACCGCGTCCATGTTGGCGCTGTCGGTGACGCGATAGCAGCCGGCAGTGAAGGTGTTGGCGTTCATCATGTGCAGGGCAGAGGCCACGGCGTCCACATGGGTGGCGGCATCGGCGGGCAGACCCACCATGTAGTCGATGGTCTCCAGATCGGCCATATCCATGGCGCCGGGAGCATCCATCACCATGTTCACGGCGTCACCGCCGGCGATGGGGAACTTCTCGTCCTCGGCGTAGGGGGCAAACACGGCGCTCAGCAGAGCCTCGGGAGACTCCACATCCACGGAGGCGGCGCTGCCGCCACCCTGCTTACCGCAGGCGGCAAGGCTCAGCACCATCACCATGGCCAGCATCAGGGCAAGAAACTTTTTCATATTCAGTATCCTCCAAATTGTAAAAATATGTTCTCTTGTTGGTTGTCGCGCGGCTCGGAAGAGCCGTTCCAAAGATATAGACGGATGGAAGTTCGTCTTTGTTCCCAAAAATCGTAACATATTTTTGTGAGATTTGCAAGAGCGCGGATGGGAATATTGGAGCGCACCGCGCCAAAGGCCCCCTTGTGTAAAGGGCAAGACTCTCCCCGGCGGGGAGAGATGTCGCCGTAGGCGACAGAGAGGGGGGAGGGCGCTGGCTCGCCGATAGGCGAGACTGGGGGATTGACCTTTTTTGTGTCAACCCCTCCGCCCCTTCGGGGCACCTCCCCTTACACAGGGGAGGCTTTGAGAGGTTCCCCCCCTTGCCTCCACCTTTGGGGGAGGTGCCGAGTGAAACGAGGCGGAGGGGGCTGTAACAGATCCTCCGCAAGCCCCTTCCGTCACCGCCGTTGGCGGCGACACCTCCCCCGGAGGGAGAGGCAAGGGTGCACCCCTCATGTGTTCTCCTTGGATATGGCTCTTCGGCGCAGGATGCGCTTGAGCTGCTTGCCGTTGAAGGGGATGAGGGGATAGAGATACCCCTTCCCCACCACCGTCTTGGTGGAGGCCACCAGCAGGAACGAGAGCACCACGCCCGCTGCAAACCCCCAGATATCGAAGGCCCAGATCAGGATGAGAAGGCTCATCCGCACCAGCTTGCAGGCATAGCCCATCTCGTAGCTGTGCTGGGCATAGCCCGCCACGGCCACGAAGGCCATATACACCAGCACCTCCGCCACCAGCCACCGCGCCTGCACGGCGAAGTCGCCCAAGATCAGCGCACCCAGCATGGAGAAGGAGTTGGACAGGGCGTCGGGCGTGTTCAGCGAGGCCAGCTTCAAAATGTCGATGATGAACTCCACCAGCAACAGCTGCACGATGAGAGGCACGAAGTACTCGTCCTCGATCAAGAGGAAGTGGAAGTTCTCGTGGAGCCGCGCGGGGTCTTTCACCAGCAGGTACCACAGCGGCGTGATGAACACCGTCAAAAACAGCACCGTGAGCCGCACGATGCGCAGGTACGAGCCAATAAGCGGCGGGAAGTAGTAGTCGTTGATCTCCTCGGCGAAGCTGAGAAGCGACGTGGGCAGCAGCATGACGGAGGCGGAGTTGTCCACCATCAGCAATATGCCGCCCTCCATGGCGGTGGCGGTGGCCACGTCGGGCCGCTCGGTGTAGCGGATCTTGGGGAATGGGTTCCACCACTGGCGCGGCACGATGCACTCGGCCACCGACTCCTGCGACATGGCGATGGAGCCCACATCGATGGCCGCCAGCTTCTTCCGCAGGCATTGCAGCTGCGCCTCCTCGGCCTCCCCCTTGAGATAGGCCAGCACCACATCGCAGCCGCTGCGCCCGCCGATGCGGTGGTGCTCCAGCGTCAGCTCGGGGGTGCGGATGCGGCGGCGCAGGAGGGCGGCGTTCTGCATGATGTTCTCGGTGAAGCCGTCATGGCTGCCCCGCAGCACCTTGGAGGTGTCGGGCTCGGACACGGCGCGGGTGGGGTAGGTCTTGGCCTCCAGCAGGATGGCCTCGTCATACCCCTCGATCAGCAACAGCGTCTTGCCGGAGAACACGCCCATGAGGATGGTCTGTTCGTCCTCCTCGGCCTTGGCATCGGCGATGTTGACACAGCGGGCGATGAAACTCTCCGCCGTGGGGCTGTGGAGCGTGTCGATGCGCTGAAGCGCGCCCACCAGACGCTCCACCAGCTCGTCCTTGACGAAGCCCATCACCACCCACAGTCGGCCGCGCCTGCCGCCGACCCCGATGTCACGGCCCAGCACATCGAAGCTGCGGCCCACGCCCAGCAGCGCGTCCAGTTCGCGGCAGCGCCTTGTAAAATCCACCATACCGTCCCTCCTCAGGAAGTTGTATTCGTGTTAGTATGGGAGGATTTCCCTCTCCCTTATACACCCCTGCGGAAGAATATTTTGCGCCCTACCCTCTCCTTCACCAACACGGCTACGGCAAAGCGCAAAAAAAGACACCCGTAGGGGTGTCTCTTTTTTAGTAAGTGAGCTTATCCAAATCCTCCGTGGCGAGGCCGTTGAGGCTCATGTCGCCGCGGTGTCCGGCGAGATATTCGTAATAGCCCTGTGCGCCGATCATGGCGCCGTTGTCGCCGCACCACTTCAGAGGCGGGAGATAGAGCTGTACGCCCTTGTCGCGGCACATCTTCTCCAAATGGGCGCGGAGGATGGAGTTGGCGGCCACGCCGCCTGCGGCCACCAGCTTACGGTGACCTGTCTGCTCCAGCACCAGTGCCGCGCGGCTCACCAGCGCCTCGGCCACGGCCTCGGTGAAGTCGCGGGCCAGCGCGGCGCGGTCGAGGACTTCGCCCTTCTGTTCTGCGTTGTGCACCAGATTCACCACCGCCGTCTTCAGGCCCGAGAAACTCATGTCGAGGGGTGAGCCGTCCACATGGGCCTGGGGCAGGGTGTAGACGCCGCCGGCAGACTGCTGTGCCAGCTCATCCATAGGCTTGCCGCCGGGATAGGGCAGCCCCAGCACACGGGCGGCCTTATCGAAGCACTCACCGGCGGCATCGTCACGGGTGGCACCTAAGATATGCATATCGGTATAGTCCCGCACATCCACCAGAAGGGAGTTGCCTCCCGAGACGGAGAGAGCCAGAAAGGGCGGCTCCAGGTCGGGGAAGGCGCAGTAGGCCGCGGCGATGTGGCCGCGGATATGGTGGACGGGGATGAGGGGTTTTCCCAGTGCCAGCGCCACGGACTTGGCGAAGCTGACGCCCACCAGCACCGCACCGATCAAGCCGGGTGCGTAGGTGACGGCTACCGCGTCCACCTCCTCCTTGGTGATGCCCGCATCGGCAAGGGCGCGGTCGGTAAGGGCGGCGATGGCCTCCACATGCTTGCGCGAGGCGATCTCCGGCACCACGCCGCCGTAGAGGGCGTGCATATCCGCCTGAGAGAGGATGGCGTCGGCGAGGACTTCGCGTCCGTTCCGCACCACCGCCACGGCGGTCTCGTCGCAGGAGGATTCAAAAGCGAGAATGTTCATGTAGCTGTCTCCTTTATCCGAAGTCGCGGGTGAGAATGAGGGCGTCCTCTTTGGGGAGGTCATAGTAGTTGCGGCGGCGGCCCCGCTCGGTGAAACCGAAGGACTCATACAGGGCGATGGCGGCCTCGTTGGAGGGGCGCACCTCCAAGGTGAGGAAGGCCAGATGGTGGGCCGTGGCGAAGTCGCAGAACACCTGCAACAGCTGTGCGGCGATGCCCTTTCGGCGGTGCTGGGGGAACACGGCCACATTGGTGATGTAGCCCTCGTCGGCGGCCACGAGGAGGCCTGCGTAGCCCAGCACCTCGCCCGTATCGTCGGTGGCGGTCAAAAAGGCGGCACACTGGTTTTCCAGTTCTTCACTGAGCATCCGCTCCGACCAGGGGCGGGAGAAGCAGATCTTCTCCAGCGCGGCGATGGCGGGGATATGATCGGCGTGCATGGGGAGGATGTGGATGTTGGACATAGTGGGTACTCCTATTGATCGATAACTAGATTAATTAATGATTACCTATTAATTATTCCTTCGCTGCCAGCCAGTCGCTGCCCCAATGGGCCTCGGCCACCAGCGGGACGGAGAGTGTGACCACATCCTCCATCTCGCGGCGCAAAAGCGCGGCCACGGCCTCAGCCTCGGCGGCGGGACACTCCACGATCAGTTCATCGTGTACCTGCATGATGAGCCGCGCCTGCATCTGCGACTCCCGCAGGGCGCGGTGTACGCGGATCATGGCCTGCTTCATCACATCGGCGGCCGTGCCCTGAATGGGCATATTCAGCGCCACCCGCTCACCGAAGGCGCGCTGGATGTGGTTGGGGGAATTCAGCTCCGGCAGAGGGCGGCGGCGGCCGTAGAGCGTGGCGACATAGCCCTTTTCCCGTCCCCGTTCCACCACATCGTCCATATAGGCGCGAACGCCCCGGTACGTTTCGAAGTAGCGGTCCATATACTCCTTGGCCTCGGCCACCGACACCTTGATATCCTGGGACAGGGAGAAGGGGGAGATGCCGTAAACGATGCCGAAGTTCACCGCCTTGGCGGAGCGGCGCATGAGGGGGGTGACCTCCTCCTGAGGGACGGCGAAGACCTGGGAGGCGGTGATGGTGTGGATATCCGCCCCGGAGCGGAAGCCGTCGATCATGGCCTCGTCCCCGGCCATGCAGGCCAGCAGCCGCAGCTCGATTTGGGAGTAGTCCGCGTCCACCAGCACCTTGCCCGCCGGGGCCACGAACATCTTCCGCAGTTCGGCCCCCAGCTCGGTACGCACGGGGATGTTCTGCAGGTTGGGCTCCACGGAGGAAAGCCGCCCGGTGGCGGTGACGGTATTCTGGAAGGTGGTATGGATGCGGCAGTCGGGGGGGATGAGCTTG
>JAFYVA010000080.1 GCA_017549325.1 Oscillospiraceae bacterium | reverse complement strand
TGCTGGGCCATCTACTGCTGCGGCAAGGTCTTCAAGTATCTGAAGTCCATCGGCGGTCTGGAAGCCATGGATAAGCTGAACCAGGAGAAGGCCAAGGTCATGTATGACTTCCTGGATCAGTCCAAGCTGTTCAAGGGCACTGTTGTGGCAGAAGACCGCAGCCTGATGAACATCCCCTTCGTCACCGGCGATAAGGATCTGGATGCCGAGGTGGTGTCTGCCTCCAAGGCCGCAGGCTTTGATAACCTGAAGGGCCACAAGTCCGTGGGCGGCCTCCGCGCCAGCGTGTACAACGCCATGCCCATCGAGGGCGCTCAGGCTCTGGTGGAGTTCCTCAAGGACTTCGAGGCTTCTCATTAAAGAGGGGACTTCGTCCCCCCTTTAGATTCCCCCTCCCACTCTGTGCCGCGCACTCGCTTTGCTCGCACACTTACAGAGCGCAGAGTATGTTTGCCTACGCAAAGCGCAGGCAAACATGATTGAAATAAATCGTCCTCATAGCCCTACATTTCCACCGCAGCAAGCGGCTGAGCGAGTTAGAAGCAGAGACGATGCCACATTTAAGCGAAGTTACCACCGCAGAAATCTACGCGAGGGATCCCCTCACCTTCCTGCGCAACGAAGCGCGGGAAGGAAGTTTTGAAACCATGGGTTTCAAACGGCGTTTTCTTTGGTACTTTCTTTTCGCTGATGAAAAGAAAGTACCAACACTCACGCCCCCTTCACATTCTGTATAAGATAAGGAGAATATAACTATGCGTATTCTTGTTACCGACGGTATGGACGCCTCCGCCGTGGCAAAGCTGCGTGCAGACGGTTTTGAAGTAGTTGAGCAGTTCTATGAGCCCGACGAGCTGGGTGCGGCGCTCCGCGATTTCGACGTGGTCATCATCCGCAGCGCCACCAAGATCAAAGAGCCGCAGATCGACGCGGCCAAGGGCGGCCGCCTGAAGGTCATCATCCGCGCCGGTGTGGGCGTGGACAACATCGCCGTCAAGTACGCCGAGGCCAACGGCTTCGTGGTGAAAAACACGCCCCGCGCCTCCTCCAACGCCGTGGCGGAGCTGGCCATCGCCCTCCTGTTCGCCTGCGCCCGCAATATCTCCATCGCCGGCCACACCATGCGTGAGCAGAAGTGGGAGAAGAAGGCCTACTCCAAGGGCTTCGAAGTCTCCGGCAAGGTGGTGGGCGTCATCGGCTACGGCCGCATCGGCCAGATGGTGGGTCAGAAGTGTCAGGCGCTGGGCGCCAGCGTGTTGAGTTATGTCAACCGCAATAAGCCGGAGGGCTGTGAGTGCGAAACCATGAAGTTCGTCACACCCGACGAGCTCTTCGCCCAGTCCGACATCATCATCCTCTGCGCCCCCGGCGGCGACAAGCCTCTGGTGGATGCCGAGAGCATCGCCAAGATGAAGGACGGCGTGGTGATCGTGAACGTCTCCCGCGGCTCCAACGTGGATGAGAAGGCGCTGCTGGAGGCACTCAATTCCGGCAAGGTGAAGGCCGCCGGTATCGACGTCTGGCTCAGCGAGAAGGACCCCAACTGGGAGCTGGCCGCTCACCCCGCCGTGGCCTGTATGCCCCATGTGGGCGCCGGCACCAAGGAGGCGCAGAAGCGCATCGGCGCCGAGCTGGTGGACATCATCGAGTCCCTGTAAACAAACAAAAAACAGAAATTGTCTCACTCTCTTTCTCTGTCTCTTTTCAAAAAGGAAACGGCCACCCTCGCGGGTGGTCGTTTTCTTTGTATTCAGTGTCTTCCCACGCGATCCCAGTCCTCGTACTCCTCGTGGAGCAGGCGGATCTCGTGCATATAGGGGGTATCCAGCGGGTTGGAAAGGGGTGCCGTGGCCTTATACTGGGCAAGACGTGCCTTGGACTTCTCCGGAAGCTGCACCGTGCCGGCGCCGGCGATACAGCCGCCGGGGCAGGCCATGCCCTCCAGCAGATAGCCGTCGTACTTGCCGGTACGGGCGATGCGCAGCATCTGGCGGCACTCACGCAAGCCCTCGGCGCTGACAGTCTTGACCTCGCGGTCGGGGTCGATGCGGTGGATGACCTCGGCCACCGCCTGTGCCACACCGCCGCCGGCGGCAAAGCCGCAGCCGGGAGCGCTGGCCTCGTAGTAAGCCGGTTCGTCGGGGATCTCAGAGAACTTGATCTCCTTGGCCTCGAACATACCGCGCAGCTCTTCGAAGGTGACGACGAAGTCCACCTCACTGCGGACGGTGCGGCGGCTGGCCTCCAGCTTCTTGGCGGCGCAGGGGCCGATGAAGGCGATCTTGCAGCCGGGATTGCGGCGCTTGTGGAGGCGGGCGGTCAGCACCATGGGGGTCATGGTCATGGAGATGTAGGGTGCCATGCCGGGGAACTCCTTCTTGGCCATGACAGACCAGGCGGGACAACAGGAGGTGGCCATGAAGGGCTGCTTTTCGGGCACATCATGCAAAAACTCCTCGGCCTCCTCGATGGCGCACAGGTCGGCACCCACCGCCACCTCCTCCAGCGCGGCAAAGCCCAGACGCTTCATGGCCTCCTTCACCTGACCGGTGGTGACGCTCTCGCCGAACTGGCCCCAGAAAGCGGGGGCGATGATGGCGATGACCTTCTCACCGCGGTTGATGGCGTGGATGAGCTGGAAGAGCTGACCCTTGTCCACGATGGCACCGAAGGGGCAGTTGACAAGGCACATACCGCAGGAGACGCACTTATCCTGATCGATGTGGGCGCGGCCCAGCTCGTCGGAGGTGATGGCGTCCATGCCGCAGGCCTGCTGGCAGGGGCGCTCGAAGCGGATGATGGCCTGATAGGAGCAGGCGGCCTTGCACTTGCCGCACTTGATGCACTTGTCCTGATCGATGACGGCCTTGCCCTTGACGAAGGAGATGGCATCCTTGGGGCAGGCGTGGGAGCAGTGATGGGCAAGGCAGCCCTGACAGAGGTTGGTGACCTCGTAGTGGGTGGGCGGGCAGGCGTTGCAGGCGTATTTGATGATGTTGATCAGGGGCGGGTCATAGTACTTCTCCGCCACGGCGCTCTGCTCCACACCGGTGGAAAGCAGAGAGTGCTCGGCCATGGAGCGCAGGGGCAGACCCATGGCCAGACGGATGCGCTCGCCCACGATGGCGCGCTCGAGGAAAATGGTGTCGCGGGTCTCGTCACCGGGCAGGATCTCGTAGGGCAGGCGGTCCATGCGGCCGTAATCCTGCTCATAGGCCATCTTTGCCACCTCGGCAAAGACGCGCTTGCGCATATCGGCGATGTCACAAATCGTATTTCTCATAGCACATTCCCTTTTTCTAATCTTTTTTCTTGCGGCGGTGACGACGGCGGCGCTTGGTACCGGGGGCGGCGTGGCAGACCAGCTCCTCGCAGCGCTGGATGTGGGTGTACTGACGCACCGTCTCCTCGCTTAGCGACGGCACCGTCACGCGGCCCCACCATTGGCCGTCCCCATCCTGCGACATGGTGATGCGGGTGAGGAAATAGCCGTGCTCTTCACAGCGGAAGGGGGCGTAGTACACCTGCTGACCGGGCTTGCATCTGCTGTCGTAGCTCCAGCGGGAGACGCTGCTGAGCTGACCGCAGAAGGGGCAGGCGGGCTTGCGGGCGGAGCGGTCGGAGGCGCCGTCCTCAGCCTTTTCAAAGGGGCCGATGCGGCGGCGGGGCTGCTTGGGGAAGGGCTGGGCCGAGAAGGTGATGTTGCGGCGGCCGCGCTTGACCTTCACCGGTTTCCACTCCAAGTCCTCCGGCAGGAGGTAGCGGCACACCAGCGCGGTGTACACGGCGTCGTACAGGGCGTCGTGGTAATCGTAGATGGCGGGGATACCGTGGTAGTCCACGGCGCGCCAAAGCGCCACCTGCTGTCCGTCGGCACCTACGGCGTGGCAGTAGGCGCGCTGTAGGTCATGAAATGTTTTCATCTCGAAGGTGGGCAGGCGGTAATATTTACAATTCTGTTCGATGGCGCGGCGGTCGTCACCACCCCAGGAGGCAAACTCCGTCTCCTCGCCGCACCAGGCGCGAAAGGCCTTCATGGCGCGGGGGAAGGTGGTGCCCTGATCCTTATAATCCTGCAGCTGCGGCAGCTTGCGGGCACCGACATCCATTTTGGCGTGGATGACGGGCTTGATGTAGGCGTTGAAGCTGTCCACGATGGGGCCGCCCACACGCTCGATCTTCACCGCACCGATCTGCAAAATCTCGTCGATGGGCTTTTTATCGTAGCCGCGGTTCCACTCTAAATCCAGTATGATCATAGGTACTCTCTTTCTCTTCTTCGCTCACCGCACTATTCTATGACGGATTTGCCCTTCCGTCAAGGGGGGTGTCTTACAGTGCCATCAAAATCGCACCCGCCGCCATCAGCACGCAGCCAATCGCCGACTTGGGCGTGAACTTTTCATGGAGAAATGCCACTGCCAGCACCAGTGTGATCACGACGCTGAGCTTATCGATGGCCACCACCTTGGAGGCATGGCCCATCTGCAACGCGCGGTAATAGCAAAGCCACGATGCACCGGTCGCCAAACCGGAGAGGATAAGGAAAATCCAGCTCTTTTTGCTGATTTCCATAAGGCCGCCCTGGGTGTTGGTGAGGAACACCATTCCCCACGCCATCACCACGACCACCACGGTACGCACGGCCGTTGCCAAATTGGAATTGACCCCGTCGATACCCACTTTTGCCAAAACAGACGTCAGCGCAGCAAACACCGCCGAGAAAACAGCCAACACCAACCACATAATCGTTCCCTCCCTGTATAACCAAATACAATATCATGTTGATTATATCGCATAAAGCAGGCCTTTTCAACAACAGAAAATTTTGTCAAAAACTGCGGCCTCGGGATGGGTGGTTTTCTCTTGACAGGGGGAAATTTTTTGATAGAATATTAGGGATAGAATGATGAATATGACAGGAGTGCGAACCATGGAATTTCTGATGAAGAACGTCGCGGTCATGATGAACGAAACGACCACCACGGGCGATGTGTTTGTTCGTAATGGCCGTATTGTTTCCATTGGCGCTCCCGTTTCCGCTCCCAACGCCACTGTTATTGATTTTGAGAATAAGGCTGTTGTTTTTCCCGGTTTCGCAGATGTACACGTTCATCTGCGTGAGCCGGGTTTTTCTTATAAAGAGACGGTGGAGACGGGTACGGCAGCGGCAGCGCGGGGCGGCTATACCGCCGTGTGCGCCATGCCCAACCTCAACCCCGTGCCCGACTGCATGGACAACCTGAAGGTGCAGCTCAGATGCATCGCCGAGGGCGCGTGCATCGACGTGATACCCTACGGCGCCATCACCGTGGGCGAACAGGGTGAAGAGCTGGCCGACATGGAGGCGATGGCACCGTATGTGGTGGCCTTCTCCGACGATGGACGGGGCGTGCAGAATGAGGACATGATGCGTACGGCCATGGAAAAGGCCAAGTCTCTGGGCAAGATCATCGCCGCCCACTGCGAGGACAATTCCCTCCTCTTCGGCGGCTACATCCACGACGGCGTGTATGCCAAAACTCACGGCCATCGGGGCATCTGCTCCGAGAGCGAGTGGGGTCAGATCGCGCGCGACCTGAAGCTGGCAGAGGAGATCGGATGCGCCTATCACGTCTGCCACATCTCCACAAAAGAGAGCGTGGAGATCATCCGTCAGGCCAAGGCACGGGGCGTGGACGTCACCTGCGAGACGGCACCCCACTACCTGATCCTCACCGATGAGGATCTGCAGGAGGACGCCCGCTTCAAGATGAATCCCCCCATCCGCAGCGCAGAGGACAGAGCCGCCCTCATCGAGGGCATCGTGGACGGCACCATCGACATGATCGCCACCGACCACGCTCCCCACAGCGCCGAGGAGAAGGGCCGCGGCCTTGAGAGGAGCGCCATGGGCGTGGTGGGTCTGGAGACGGCCTTCGCCGCCATGTACACCCATCTGGTAAAACCGGGCGTGATCACCATGGAGCGCCTTGTGGAGCTGATGCACACCGCACCCCGCCGCCGCTTCGGCGTGGGCACGGAGCTGAAAGTGGGCGGTGCGGCCAGCTTCACCGTGTTTGACTTAGGCCGCAGCTACACCGTTGACCCGGAAGAGTTCAAGACCATGGGGCGGGCCACCCCCTTCACCGGCATGGAGCTGTACGGGCGGTGCTTGCTGACCGTGAAGGACGGAATGATCGTGTGGCAGGAGGAGAACGCATGAGACAGTCTTTGTATACCGTAACGGAAAATACGATGCTGGCACAGGATGTGTGGCGCATGGTTCTGGAGGGCGACACCTCTGCCATCACCGCACCGGGTCAGTTTATCAATATCAAGCTCGCAGGTCATTTCCTGCGCCGTCCCATCTCCATCTGCGACTGGGATGAGAAGAGCATCACCATTATCTATAAGGTGTTGGGCCACGGCACGAAGGAGATGACCGCCATGCCCAGCGGCACGGTGCTGGACATCCTCACCGGCCTTGGCAACGGCTTCGACACGGCGCTGTGCGGCGAGAAAACGCTGCTCATCGGCGGCGGCGTGGGCGTGCCCCCCATGTACGGCACGGCCAAGCGCCTGCTCTCCGAGGGCAAGCACCCCATCGCGGTGCTGGGCTTTAACAGCAAGTGTGATGTGTTCTACGAAGAGGAATTCCGCGCCCTCGGCGTGGAGACCCGCGTGGTGACGGTGGACGGCAGCTACGGACAGCGCGGCTTCGTCTCCGAGGCGCTGGGCGAGGGATACGATTTCTTCTGCGCCTGCGGCCCGGTGGCCATGCTCAAGGCGGTGTCCGACGCCAGCGCCACCTCCGGCCTGCTGAGCTTCGAAGAGCGCATGGGCTGCGGCTTCGGCGCCTGCGTGGGCTGCACCTGCAAGACCAAATACGGCAACAAGCGCATCTGCAAGGATGGCCCGGTGCTGACGAAGGAGGAGGTCGTATGGTGAAGTTAAAAGTCAATCTGGCGGGTATCGAGCTGGACAACCCCGTCATCCCCGCCTCCGGCACCTTCGGCTACGGGCAGGAGTTTGCCCAGCTGTACGATATCAACTGCCTGGGCACCTTCTCCTTTAAGGGCACTACGAAAGACCCCCGCTACGGCAATCCCACGCCCCGCATCGCCGAGTGCCCCTCGGGTATGCTGAACTCGGTGGGTCTGCAGAACCCCGGCGTGGACAAGGTCATCGAAGAAGAGCTGCCGGCACTGAAGAAGATTTTCCATAAGCCCGTGATGGCCAACGTCAGCGGCTTTTCCATCGAGGACTACGTCTACACCTGCCGGAAGCTGGACCGCGAGGAGCAGGTGGGCTGGCTGGAGGTGAACATCTCCTGCCCCAACGTGCACAACGGCGGCATGGCCTTCGGCGTTGACCCGGTGGCCGCAGCCGAGGTGACGGCAGCGGTGAAGGAAGTGACCACCAAGCCGGTGTTTATGAAGCTCAGCCCCAACGTGACCGATATCGCCGCCATCGCACGGGCCTGCGAGGAGGCCGGCGCCGACGGCATCAGCCTCATCAACACGCTGCTGGGTATGCGCATCGACCTCAAGCGCCGCGCCCCTATTCTGGCCAATAAGATGGGCGGTATGTCCGGCCCCGCCGTGTTCCCCGTGGCGCTGCGGATGGTCTATCAGGTCTACGAGGCCGTGTCCGTCCCCATCATCGGCATGGGCGGCGTGTCCTCTGCCGAGGATGTCATCGAGATGATGCTCTCCGGCGCCACCGCCGTGGAGATCGGCGCAGGGAATCTTGCCAACCCCTTCCTCTGCCGCGACATCATCGACGCTCTCCCCGCAGTCTGCAAACAGTACGGAATCGAATCTTTGGAATCTATCATAGGAGGTGCCCACCATGGGTAAGGATGTCATCATCGCGCTGGACTTCGACAGCCGCGAAAAAACGCTAAAATTCCTCGACCTGTTCACCGAGGAGAAACCCTTTGTGAAGATCGGCATGGAGCTGTATTACGCCGAGGGTCCCGCCATTGTCCGTGAGATCAAGGCACGCGGCCACAAGATCTTCCTCGATCTCAAGCTCCACGATATCCCCAACACGGTGAAGAAGGCCATGGCCGTGCTCTCGGGTCTGGACGTGGACATGACCAACCTCCACGCCGCCGGTACGAAGGCCATGATGGAGGCAGCTCTCGAGGGTCTGACCCGCGCCGACGGCACCCGTCCCCTGCTGATCGCCGTGACGCAGCTGACCTCCACCACCGAGGAGCGCATGAAGGCCGATCTGCTGATCGAGCGCAACCTCGACGATGTGGTGATGCACTACGGTAAGTGCGCCGCAGAGGCAGGCCTCGACGGCGTGGTGTGCTCCCCTCTGGAGAGCGGCAAGGTGCACGAAACCTGCGGTGCAGGTTTCCTGACCGTGACCCCCGGTGTCCGTTTCGCCGACGGCGACGTGGGCGATCAGGCCCGCGTCACCACCCCTGCAAAGGCCAAGGAGATCGGCTCGGACTACATCGTGGTGGGCCGTCCCATCACGCAGGCTGAAGATCCCGTGGCGGCCTATCGCCGCTGCGTGGCAGAATTTGTCGGATAAAGGAGAGAGAAATGGAGAAAATCAAAATTCAGATCGCCAAGGACCTGTTGAAGATCCGCGCCGTGTTCTTCCGTCCCGAAGAGCCCTTCACCTGGGCCAGTGGCATCAAGAGTCCCGTGTACTGCGACAACCGCCTGACCCTCACCGCACCGGAGGTACGCAGCGATGTGGAGAATGGCCTTGCCGAGGTGGTGCGCCGCTTCTATCCCGAGGCCGAGGTGCTGATGGGCACTTCCACCGCCGGTATCGCACACGCCGCCATCGTGGGCCACATCATGGGTCTGCCCATGGGCTACGTTCGCAGCGGCAGCAAGGATCACGGCCGCCAGAACCGCATCGAGGGTCGCCTGGAGGCGGGCCAGAAGGTGGTGGTCATCGAGGATCTCATCTCCACCGGCGGCAGCTGCATCGAGGTGGTGGAAGCCCTCCGCGAGGCGGGCGCCGAGGTGCTGGGCGTTGCCAGCATCTTCACCTACGGGATGCAGAAGGGCCTTGACCGCATGGCCGCTGCCAACGTGAAAAACATTAGTTTAACTGACTTCGACACCATCGCACAGGTGGCGGCGGAGGAAAATTATATCAAGCCTGAGGACATTGACCGCCTGCTGCGCTTCCGTGCCAATCCCTCGGACGAGAGCTGGATTAAAGGAGGAAACTAACACTATGAGAAGCCTGATCGACATTATGCAGATGACCACCGCCGAGATCGACGAGCTGGTCGCCCTGGGAACCGATATTATCGAGCATCCCGAAAAGTACGCACACAAGTGCGACGGCAAGATCCTTGCCACACTGTTCTTTGAACCCTCTACCCGTACCCGCCTGAGCTTTGAGTCTGCCATGCTGTCTCTGGGCGGCCAGGTGCTGGGCTTCTCCGAGGCCTCTTCCTCCTCCGCCGCTAAGGGCGAGAGCGTGGCCGACACCATCCGTACCGTGGGCTGCTACGCCGACATCATCGCCATGCGTCACCCCAAGGAGGGTGCTCCTCTCGTGGCTTCCATGAACACCACCGTGCCCGTCATCAATGCCGGTGACGGCGGCCACAACCACCCCACCCAGACCCTCACCGACCTCCTCACCATCCACCACGAGAAGGGTCACTTCGACAACCTGACCGTGGGCCTCTGCGGCGATCTGAAGTTCGGCCGTACCGTCCACTCCCTCATCGCCGCCATGTCCCGCTACACGGGCACCAAGTTCGTCCTCATCTCCCCCGAGGAGCTGAAGGTCCCCAGCTATGTCAAGGAGACCTACATCAAGAACAACAACATCCCCTACGAGCAGACCACCGATCTGGAGAGCGCAATGCCTCAGCTGGACATCCTGTACATGACCCGCGTGCAGCGTGAGCGCTTCTTCAACGAGGAGGATTACCTGCGCCTGAAGGATAGCTACATCCTGACTCCCGAGAAGCTGAAGAACGCCAAGAAGGATCTGACCATCCTGCACCCCCTGCCCCGCGTCAACGAGATCTCCGTGGCCGTGGACGACGATCCCCGCGCCGCCTACTTCCGTCAGGTGCGCTATGGCCGCTACATCCGTATGGCTCTGATCCTGGAGCTGCTGGGTCTGAATAAGTAAGGGAGGGTACTGAACTATGACTATCGATGCAATCCGTAACGGTATCGTAATTGACCATATCACCGCAGGTAAGGCTATGGAGCTGTACCGCATTCTGAATCTGGACAAGGTGGATGCCTCCGTGGCACTGCTGAACAACGTCACCAGCGCTAAGCTGGGCCGCAAGGACATCATCAAGATCGACACGCTGCTGGAGCTGGACTGGGATCTGATCGGCTATGTGGACCCCAGCATCACCGTCAACATCATTAAGGACGGCGAGCGCGTGGAGAAGCGTCAGCTGAAGCTGCCCGAGGTCATCCGCGGCGTGGTGCGCTGCAAGAACCCCCGCTGCATCACCTCCGTGGAGCAGGAGCTGCCCCAGATCTTCGATCTGACCGACGCTGCCAAGCACGTCTATCGCTGCCGCTACTGCGAGACCAAGGCCGAGATGTAAAAGCAATAAAAAAGGCCACCCCCCGGGGGTGGCTTTTTTCTGTTTTGAATTGTGAACGGTGTGTCCAAAGCGTTCTGTTCATTCCTCTCTTCCCAGCAGCCAGTCGACAGATACATCCAAAATATCGGCCAAAGCACTCAGCTCAATATCGGACACAGGGCGTTTTTGCCCTTCCAATAGAGATAACGCGGGAACGCTCATATCCACGCCCGCAAGCTGTAGTTTAGCGAGCAGCTCCACCTGTTTCATCCCCAACTTTTTTCGCGCCGCCGTTACGCGCGCACCGATCAGATTTCGCTCGCCCAGCGCCAGTTTTCTCGGTTTCACACTGCTCACCTCCTCTGTTGGCCTTATTATATGCCGCGAAAGGCTTGCTATATTTGGTAACACCAAATATAATATATTTAATTTGGTATTACTAAATATGGAGTGGTGATATGAAGCGTTGCTTTTTCATTGGGCACAGAGAAACGGGGGAAGAAATTTTCCCGCTGCTTCTACGGGAAGTCGAAAAGCACATCACAGCGTATGGCGTAACCGAATTTGTTGTCGGAAACTACGGTGGGTTTGACCGCATGGCTGCCAGAGCCGTAATAGATGCCAAACAGCGACATCCCCATGTGTCGCTGTCGCTGCTGCTCCCCTATCATCCTGCTGAGCACCCCGTTGTTTTGCCCGCCGGATTTGATGATTCCTATTATCCCGACGGAATGGAACACACGCCCCGGCGCTTTGCCATCGTGCAGGCAAACCGCCGCATGATCTCATGCAGCGACTATCTGATTGCCTATGTGTGGCATCCTGCCAGTAATGCAGAAAAAATCCTCAACTATGCACAACGGCAAGAGCAACGCGGAGCCATCGCCGTAACCGTTCTGCCGAGATGTAAATAATAAGAAAAGCCACCCCCCGGGGTGGTCTTTTTTTGTCCTTTTCCTGTTGCATTCGCGCAGCAAACGGATAATTTCCCCTGCTTCTTGCCGAAGCAAACAGCTTTCGACTCTGCATGGGGGAGCGCGAGGGGCTAGCGCCCGCAGGCGCTGTGCGAGAGCGCAACCGCCCGACAGGGCGGCTCTTAGCGCGGAGAAGAGGGTATGACCCCTCGCTTTTTTAATAGATATATTTGCTGCGCAAAAGATGGCATTTCTTGCCCTTTTCCTGTTGCATTCGCGCAGCAAATATGCTATTCTTTCCTGCGGATTTTGTAAGAATAAGGAGGCATTGCCGCTGTGAAAACGGTGCTTCGTTTTATAAAGAAAGACCCCGTGCTGTCCATCGCCGCATTGTGCGCCGTGGTGACAGCCTTCTTCGTGCCCCCCGACAGGGGCTATATCGCCTATATGGATCTGCGGGTGCTGTGCCTGCTGCTGTGCCTCATGGCGGTGGTGGCGGGCTTTGGCAGCTGCGGTG
Organism: Oscillospiraceae bacterium; assembly: GCA_017549325.1. The sequence continues at coordinate 8,838 of JAFYVA010000080.1, read as the reverse complement.
CCTTCTCCACGCTGGCCTACGCACTGCTGCGCCGCTGCCGGCGGGGACAGGTGCTGGGCTTCGTGCTGGTGATGCTGCCCTTCTTCACCTCTATGCTGGTGACCAACGATGTGGCATTGTTGACTTTCGTGCCCTTCACCATGCTGCTGTTGGGACAGATGGGCTGCCATAAGTCCGTGATCCCCACGCTGGTATTACAGACGGTGGCGGCAAACTTAGGCTCTATGGCCACCCCCGTGGGCAATCCCCAGAACCTGTACCTCTACGGCTATTATACCCTCTCCCCCGTGGAGTTCTTCTCCGCTATGCTGCCCCTGACCACAGCGTGCTTCATGGGACTGGGTGTGGCGTCGCTGTTCCTGCTGCCCAAAGTGCTGCCCACCGTGGAGATGGAAAAAGAATCCCTCCACGATACGGAAAAGCTCCTCATTTACGCCGCATTGTTCATCCTGTGCCTCACCGCCGTATTCCGCTGGATGCACTACGCGGTGGTGACCGTCATCGTGGTGCTGGTACTGTTTTTGCTGAACCGCTCGCTGCTGAAGAAGGTGGACTACCTGCTGCTGGTGACCTTCGTGTGCTTTTTCATTCTCTCGGGCAACTTAGGACGGATGGACGGGGTGCGCCAGTTCCTCCAGTCCCTTCTGGAGCGCAGCACCCTCCTGACCTCCTTAGGTGCCAGCCAGGTCATCAGCAATGTGCCCGCGGCGGTGCTGCTCTCGGAGTTCACCTCCGATTGGCGCGGCCTCCTGCAGGGCGTCAACATCGGCGGTCTGGGCACGCCCTGCGCGTCCCTTGCCAGCCTCATCACCCTCAAGCTCTACACAGGCGGGACGGAGAAGGCCAGCGTGGGACGGTTTCTGGCGGTGTTCACCGCCGTCAACCTCGTCGGCATTATTCTGTTGCTGTTGTTGGTATGAGCCCCCATTTTCCGCCTTTTGCACCCTGTTCGGCGCAGGAGGGGCGGATAAATTCACAAAAAGATAATGACTTTTTCCACTGCATAGGGTATACTGATGCCAGTGCAAAATGTTTCCAACAGGAGGTACTCCCCCTTGAAAAAGCTCCATGAGGCGGTGCAGCGGTTCTGCGCGCGCCATCCCCGCTTCGGCATCCCCAATCTGATGCTCTGCGTCGCGGTGGGCAATATTCTGGTCTACGTGCTGCAGACCTTCACCGTGCAGAGCGACCCCACTGCCCTCCATTTCCTCTACATGAACCCCCAGATGGTGCTGCGGGGCGAGGTGTGGCGCATCCTCACCTACGTGTTCGTGCCCACGGGCGGCGGCTTGTTCTTCGTGCTGATCTCCCTGTACTTCTACTACTGGATCGGCTCCACGCTGGAGCGCCAGTGGGGTACGGCCAAATTTACCCTCTACTACGTCTCGGGCGTACTGCTGACGGCCATCGGCTCCGTGCTGGCCTACGCCATCTCCGGCGTGGTCTTTACCGTGGCGGGCGCCACCTACGTCAACCTCAGCCTCTTCCTCGCCTTTGCCTGCCTCTTCCCCAACGCGCGGGTGCTGCTGTTCTTCTTCATCCCCGTGAAGATGAAATGGCTGGCGTGGCTGGATGCGGCCATCTTCGTCTACGACATCGTCAACTACGCCATCGCCGGTATCTGGGGCGGCGTGGTGATGGCGGTGGTGGCACTGCTCAACTTCGCCGTGTTCATCTACCCCGAGGCCAAGTACCGCGTCGACCGCGCTGCGGCACAGCATCGGCCTCAGGCGGTGCAGTACCGGGCCAAGGTGAAAGCCGCCGAAGCCCCCAAGGGCTATCACCACAAGTGCTGCGTCTGCGGCAGGACGGATGAGAGCCATCCCGATCTGGATTTCCGCTATTGCAGCCGCTGCGCCGGCTATCGGTGCTACTGCTCGGAACACATCTTCTCCCACGTACACTTTGCAGAATAAAACATTTGAAGAATAAAACATAAGAGAGCCCCCAAGAGGGCTCTCTTTTTTTGTTTACTTACTCCGCAGGCGTTTCGGAGGGCTGCTCCTTCATGGCCCAGGTCTCGGGATCGGCGGTGTCCTCGATCATCTTGCCCACGATCAGGAAGCGGTGCTTATGCTCGGTGTCGCCGTTCTTGCACACGGAGAGGATCAGCACCTTGTCACCTGCCACGGGCTTATCGTCGCCGTCGAGGTTGGTGCTGCCGGCCGTCTCCTTCCACAGAGCGGTGAAGAAATCGTTGAACACCTGCTCATCGTTGAAGTCGTGGTAGTAGATGATGTGGCTGGTATCGTACTGCACGCCGCCCACGATCTGGTAGGTGACACGGCGGCCGTCGGCCTGATACATATACATCACGTGCTCCTCGGAGAAGTCCATCTCGCGGATGAAGCGCTCGAGGCCGCCGAACATGGAGCGGTTGGCCATATTGTGACCGTAGATCACGATGACGGGATCGGACAGGTCGCGGCCGTTGATGTACTTACCCTCTACCATGGAATCGCTGAAGAGGGAGCCGGGATAGTAGTAGTTGCCGTCGAGATCGCGGTGCAGATAGAAGTCGCGGGTATCGTCGGCCTTCTCACCGGCCTGCTGCGGGGGAGAAAGAAGCACGGGATAGGAGGTGTCGGACTCGATCTCCAGACCCTCCTTGGTGCCGGGGATCTCCAGCCAGGCATACACGTCGGGATACTTCTCAAAGGTCTCCTCCATGGTGGCCAGATCCGTTACCGGCTCCAGCGGCGCCGGCTCGACGCGGTCGGAGTAGTCGGGGCCCTCGTCCACCACGGGCTGATCGTCCACCACGGGCTCATCGGGCTGCTTGTTGCAGCCGTTGATGCACAAAATCACCACCACGATGGCGATCACCGCCACCACGATGGCGGCCACGGTGACGGTCTTTTTCTTCACCTCGCCGTTCATCTTAAAGGCAGTGATAAAGCGCTGCAGCTTTTCTTTCATATAAATAGTCTCCTTTCGCGGCGGCGGCCATGGGAACCGCGCCGTCACTTTTGGGAAGGTTTCTGTTTGACAGATGTAGTCATTGTAGCATAGGACACTACTGAATGCAACTCTTTTTTCCTTCTCCGACGGCTACGGCGCGGCTTACGGGCGGTGCTTACAGCGCGATGTTGTAGCCCTGCATCAGCTTGACGAAGCGGGTGCGCTGCTGCGGGCTGATGCGGCTGTCATAGCGGCGGAAGAGCGCCTCTGCCGCTGCCGTATCGCCGCTTTTGAGGTAGTTGGTCATGGCCTTATAGAGGCTCTCGGCGCCGCGGGAGGAGAGGGTCGAGCCCACGGTGGCAGCGGTGGGCGTGGTGGCCGAGAGGGTCTGACCCTTGCCCTCTGCCGCCGCCTTGTCGGCGAAGTAGTCCAGCAGCAGCTCATACTGCCGGCGCTCATCGTCGCTGAGGGCCTCGGCGGCCTTCACGGCGGCGTCACGCTCGCTCTGCCACGCCTTGAGGCGCTGGAGATACTTCTCATAGTCGGCCTCGTCGCGGCTGCTGAGCAGCTTGTAGCTCTCCAGCAGCGCCGCACCCTCGTCGGTATAGCGGCGGTAGGCCGCCTCCTGCAGCTGGGGCAGCACGTCGCTCAGACGGGCCAGATAGTCGTTGTAGGCCTGTGCGCCCGCGCTCTGGGCGTAGCTCGAGCCGTAGCCGCCGCTGAGATGGGCGCCCTGTGCCACGGTGTCCTCCATGGCCGCCTTGCCCTGACGGGCGTAGCGCTTGAGATAGCTCTGGAAGGCCGCGTCGGCGGCGGGGTCGTAGGAGAACGCCTCGCGGGAGTTCATCTCCTCGTACAACGCGGCGAGCTGGTCATCGAAGGCGGAGGTATAGTCCTCGAAGGCCACGAAGCTGTCGGCGTAGTCCTTGGCGGCCTGCGCGTCGGCGGAGGGCTGATAGCCCTGCTCCAGCTTCTCCAGCGCCGCAGCGGTGTTGGCCGAGACGGCGGGTGCTGCGATCGCCGTCTCCTGAGGGTTGGCCGAGAGGAGACTGCCCCATGTCTCCTCGCCCACCACGCCGTCCTTCTTCAGGCCGTTCTGCGCCTGATAATCCCGCACGGCGGCCTTCGTCTTGTCGCCGAACACGCCGTCCACGGCCAGACCGTAGCCGTGGCGGTTCAGTGCCTCCTGCAGCTCACGGACGGCGCTGCCGCCGGAGCCGAGGGAGAGCAGAGGATAGGTAGATGCCATATTGACTCCTTTCTTGTTCCGACTCCCGTGAAACTACGCGGTACGCCGCCACATATAGACCGCCAGATAGGGGGGCAGGAGGGAAAAGGCCTGCCCGCTGCCTGCGGTCTGGGAGGTGATGTCCACGCGGTGGATGTGGGTGATGTCGGTATGGTCGGTGTAGAGATTGCGGCTGCCTGTGCCGTAGCCCCACGTCTCGGCGTAGGCGCCGTATTCGCCGCTCTGTCCCGTGCGGATGTTGGGGATGGAGTGGTCGTGCCCCACGTTGGTGGCGTCGGTATCGCCGCGGACGCGGTGGCTGTGGGCGGGCATCTGCGCCGCAGTGAGGGTGTGGCTCTCGCTGCCGCCGACGGAATTGGCGGCGTGGGCGCTGTCGGCACCCAGCAGGAATCGCCCGTGGATGGGCTCCCACTGCCCGCCGAAGAGCGTGGCGGGGTCGGCATCGCTGAGGGAGAGATACACGCTGCCCACGGGATAGGTCAGATCCAGCAGCGACTTGCCGCCCAGCTGCAGCGATGCGGCGCTGAGTGCGCCGTCGAACCACGCATCCCACGCGCAGTGGAAGCCGTCGTCGGCGGCCCGCTTGCCGAAGGCGGCACCCAGCCCGCCGTCACGCAGGTGGAAGGCCACCGCCGCCGTGCCGCTGAGATTGCTCACCGCCGTCTCGCTGCCGAGGGCATCGGTGGCGGTGAAACGCGCCTCATAGACGGCGTTGGCGTCGGCTGCCAGCACCTTGGCCTCGCCGCTTTGCAGCGAAACGGGACTGCCCCATGTGCCGCCCACCGCTCGGACGGACACCGTCACGCTGACGCTGTTGCGCCCGCCCACCGAGGCGCATTTGCCCACGGCGCGCACCTTGAGATACGCGCCGCCGCTGTCCACCGTACCGTCGGCGAGACAGCGCAGGACGCTGATGCCCGAGAGGGTGGGACGGTGGTAGTCCCATACGGTGACGGGCTCGGCCCTCACCGTGACGCTGCGGCCGCGGGAATCGTGTACCGTGGCGGTGGGCGTGAACTCTCCCGCCGCCGTGAAGGGCGGCAGCTCCCCCGCCATGGCGGCGGCCTCCTGAGAGCCGACACGGACGCGGCAGGAGGTGAGGGCCGCACCCGTGGGCGGCTGGGCGCTCACCTCATAGCGCAGGCGGCTGATGCCCCGCAGCAGCGTACCCCACGCCTGCGCCGTCTCGTTGCCGTAGACCGGCTCGACGGTGAAGGCGGCCTCGGGCCGCACCGACTCGGGCACATAGAGGGTGAAGTCGGCCTCGAGGGTACACACATGGGGATCATCCAGCGCGTCGATGGCGCTGTCGAATGCCACCACCGCGCTGACACGGCCGCTGCCCGATACGGCATCGGGCAGGTCGGCGCACCAGTACAGAGGCGGCGTGAAGCCGTAGACCACCCGCGTCTGCTGTTGGCTCAATACCTGCACCGCCATCGGCTCGGTGACGCCGCCGAAGGTGACGTACACCTCGCGGAGGCTGTACTGCCCCGAGGGGCGGGTAAAGGTCATCTCCCCCTGCTGTCCCGCCGTCAGGGCGGGCAGCGTCAGGGTAAAATCACTTGCCGTTGCCATGTTTCCTTATCCTCCCATCCATTGAAAACTCAGACCGCCGCCGCTCTCCATGCGCCATGGGCCTACGCTCAGACCCGACAGCACCGTGATGTCGGTGATGTAGAGGCGGTTGTCGCTGAGATACGCCACCTCCACCTCGCCCTGCCAGAAGCTCAGACGGCGCGGGGTGAACAGGGCGCGGAAATCGCTGGGCTCCACCACCGTCTCCCCGTCCACCTCGTATGTGGTGAGGTTCTGTCCCACCGCCACGCCGTAGACAGGCCCGTCGCCGTCATAGGAGACGATGCCGGTGCGGATATAGCCCTGTGTGTCCAGCTTATAGTGTTGGAAGGCCGCGTCCACCGCCCCCACGGCGGCCTTCAGCTCCGCGCCGAAGCCGTAGTACTGGGTGAGGGCGTCGGGATTGGCCTCCAGATAGGCGCTCAGCGTCTGCACGTAGCTGCCGAAATCCGACTGCGCCACGTAGCGCTCCGACAGTTCCGCCGTGAGGCTCTCGGTGGTTTTCTCCACCTCCGAAGCCGTCTTGATGACCAGCGAGCGGAGGTTCTCCACCTGCGAGCGCAGCGCTTGGACCGACGCGGTGGAGGGCGGCGCCGTCTGGGCCGTATGGCCGCCGCTCACCGCCGTACCGCTCTCGATGGCGCCCAGCGCCAGATTCAGCTGCTGCACCAGCTGGAAGAGGTAGGCGTACTGCTGAGCCGCCATCTGCTGCTGCGAGCCCGTGGGGACGGGCGGCATGGACAAGATGTTCATCGCTCCTCCCCCCCTTTACTGCTCATAGACGGCGTGGAGGGCGTGGACCGTACAGGGGCCCACACCGAGAATGCGGAGCTTGAGATGGGCGGCGCGGACGGCACGGACGGCCACCGTGGCGCGGCGCAGGCAGCCCCTGCCCTCCACCGTACCGCAGTGGTGCCACGTCTGGCCGCCGTCATAGCTGACGGCCACGGCGGCGGCAGCGCCCAGCGCCGTCTCCAGCTCCACCTCCACGCGGCTGAGATACCGCTCGCCCACCGTGCCGATGCCGATGGGGGTCGTCTGGGCAGACCAGACCACATCCCCCACCTCGCGGTTTCCCACCGTGCCCTTCATGGCCACGATGGCGCTGTCGGTCATGGCGAAGAGCTCGCCGCCGCGACGGGCAAACTGCACGGCCGCCAGATCGTCCTGACGGTGCCACAGACCGCGCCGCGTGTCCAGCGTCAGCAGCGTGCGCGCACCCTGCGCCGACACCACGGAGAGGTAGTAGACCTCATCCAGCGCACCGCCCACGCCGCCCGTGCCGCGAAAATCCCCCAGCGCCTCGCTGACACAGCGGGGCAGCGAGCCGTCGAAGGCGTACACGCCGCCGCTGCCGTGGTAGTACAGTACGCCTGCACACATGGCGAGGCTGCGGTGGCTGCCGGCGGCCACGCCGTCACATTCCAGCGTCACGATCTGGTGGGCGCCGTTCTGGGCGATGTAGAGCCGCTCGATGCAGTGTTCCTTGAAGAACAGCACGCTGCCCAGATAGGGGCAGGCGGCGGTAAAGACGCCGTCGGAGCCGCGGGAGGCGGCGTAGCTGTCGGAGGCCAGCCCCTGAAAGCTGTTCCAGCTGCGGAAATCGCCCAGAGCACTGCCGTACACGGCGTTGACCGTCTCGCCGTTGACCACGCCGTACTTACAGCCCCAGAGGCGGTTGCCGCACTCACAGACGAAGTCCATCTCCGGCACGAAGCGGCGCACCGTCACGGGCGCATCCACCGTGTGCTCCTGCGTGAGGGGCAGCGGGATAACGATGCGGTCGGCCTCGCAGGCCAGCAGCTGATAGGTGCCGTCGGGCACCACCGCGCCGAGACCGGAGAGGTACACGCCCTCACCGGCAGAGAAGCCCACGCCGATGCCGCCGCACTCCAGCGCCATGTGGGAGGTCTGCCCCTCCTCGTCCTCCTCCGCCGCCACCGGCACGAGACGGACGCTGCCCTCGGTGGTGACGGCGCTCTCGATAGAGCCGCAGTCCCGCAGATCGGCGGTGTTGAGATAGCACTTGTCGGGCCAGATGAGGAGGTACGCGCCCATGGAGATAAGCTGCTTGTCCCCCTCGGTGAGGGTCAGGTTGGTCTTGATGCCGTTGCAGTACAGGTGCGTGCCGTCCACGTAGAGGAGGGCGTCCTTCACCGCCATACCGCCGCCGTGTCCCGACAGGGTGGCCACCGTACTGCGCTTGGCTCTGGCGCGGAGGGCGGGATAGGCCTCGCCCGTCATATTCTCCATCTCTTCAAAGGTGCCCAACGCCGCCCCGGCGCGCCTGTCCAGTCCCCCGAAGGCGCGCACCGCCGTGCGGTGCTGCGGGGTGGTTTTCATTGCTGCAAAATACATCCGTCCCACCCCTTTCAGGCGAATTTCAGCGCCGATGCGCCCTGTTTGCCGCTGCCTTGGCGGTTCACCGCATCGCGGAGCGTCATCATGCCGCTGTTCCACATGGCAGCGGCGTTGTTGTAGCGGCTCATCTCGCCGTTGCAGTAGTGGATCTGCGCCTCTACGTAGTGGCGGTACAGCTCATCGTAGGGCACCGGAGCCGTCAGCGCGTCGGCCTCGGTGAGGCTCACGGCGCTGTCGAGTCCGTACACGGCACTGCGGATCAGCCCCTCGGCCTGTGTGATCCAGCGGAGCTTCTCCTCGGCGGTGTAGCCGTTGGGCAGCAGGGCGTCCACCTGACGGAGGACGGCGCCTGCGGTCAGTTCAGCCATCTGCGCCACCTCCTTCTCAATCGGCCATCTTGTCCACGTAGCGGCGGGCCTCTTCGGCCATGGCCCGTGCGTTGTCCAGCACTGCCGCCACGAAATCGGGCACCTCCACGGTAACGCCCTTCATGATCTTCCAGTTGCGGCCGTTGACGGAGACGACGATGAAGTTCTCCTCCTGCTTACGGCCACGGGGGATGCACACGCTGACCATGGGCGCTTCCTGCTTCGTTGTTTTCTTTGCCATGATGGTTCCTCCTTGATTTGATATGTTGGTGGTGCGATGCACCTTTACAGATGCACCGCACCCGAGCCCCCCTTGGCTCTCCCCCTTGGCTCCCCCTTTGGGGGAGCTGGCATTTGCGAAGCAAATGACTGAGAGGGCTA
>JAFYVA010000079.1 GCA_017549325.1 Oscillospiraceae bacterium | reverse complement strand
TTCCCGGTGGCTGCGCCACCAGTTTCAGAAGAGGCCGTTTCGAGATCGAGCCTTCTCTGTACGAGCTCTGTGATGTGGGCCCGCTGGACAACCCCGGTGATGTCCGCAATATTATGGATCTGTACGGCATTAAGGTGGACTGGAAGCGCGTGCCCGATTGCTTCCGTGTCATTACCAAGGGTTCTGACGGCGAAGTGCTGGACGTTACCATGCCCTCCACCATCGAGGCTTTCATCGACCAGATGGAAGTCTATGTTCCCGGCAGCCGCCCCAAGATGGTGGAACTGTTTGAACTGTTCCAGGAAGTGCTGGACGGTATCGCTTACATCTCTGCTTCTGCCGGCCATGCCGATTCCAACGTGCTGAAGGAAAAGTATCCCAATATGCTCCGCACCGGTGCTTACTGCACCCAGAAGGTGTTTGACGCACTGAAGCTGCCCAAGAAGTGTCAGGACATTCTGGCTACTTACTGGTCTTATCTGGGCGTGGATATGGAGCATCTGGCCTTTATCCACTATGCCGCCATGGTGCACAAGTATGTCAGCCGCGGCGCCTATATCCCCACCTACACCTCTCACGAGATCAGCGTGGCCATGACCGAGCGCTTCCGCGAACTGGGCGGCGAGATCTGGTTCAACTGCCGTGCCGAAGAGTTCCTCTTCAACGGTGACCGCTGCTGCGGCGTGAAGACCAACCTCGGCCGGATCGACTGCGATTACGTGCTGGCCAATATCAACCCCGACATCATCTACGGCAAGATGATGCCCAAGGAACTGATCCCCGAGCGTGAGAAGAAGCTGTCCACTGCCCGTGACGGCAGATACGGCGGCCGTATGTTCACCGCCTACTTCTGCCTGAACAAGACCGCTGAGGAACTGGGTATCAAGGATTACAGCATCTTCCTGCAGGGCACTGCCGACTCCGCTCAGGAATACCGCGACATCATGGGCGGTGTGGAGACCAATGATTACAGCATCTTCCTGTGCTACAACATCGCCAACCCCGAGGCTTCTCCCGAGGGTACCTGTATCTGCAGCTTCACCAGCATGGGCACTCCCAAGGATTGGGATAACCTCAAGCAGGAGGACTATGTGGCCCTGAAGAACCGCTTTGTGGAGAAGTTCCTGAAGAGCCTGAAGGACAAGGCCGGCATCGACATTGCGCCTTACATCGAAGAGATGTCCGTGGCCTCTCCCTGGACCTTCGCCCGTTATCTGGGCACCCCCGAGGGCGCTGTGTACGGTCACGAGACCGCCGACTGGGACGGCATGATGGCCCGTATGATGATGCTGACCCCCGACTATCCCATCAAGGGTCTGCGCCCCATCGGTGCTGCCGGTCCCCGCGGCGACGGCTACAGCGCTGCCTATCTCTGCGGCCAGCTGATGGCCCGTCTTGCCCTGAAGGATCTGAGTGAAGAAGGAGGGAACCAGTAATGGCACTGAATGTTAAAGTGGGTCTGATCGGCGTACTGGATATGCTGAAGTTTAAGAATATGGCAAAGGCTCGTGAGAAGGCCATTCAGGCAGCTCCCGCCAATGAGATCAAGGGCGACTTTGCCATCAACCGCAACGCAAAACTGCTGCACCCCGATCATCAGAAACTGGTGGTCAGTGAGATCATCGACCACGGTGCAGCGGCTGCCAAGACCTTTGTGTTCAAATCTGCCGACGGCGGCCCTCTGGCCTATTTCCGTGCAGGCCAGTATCTGTCCCTGAAGCTGCAGATCGGCGAGAGCTTTGTGACCCGTCCCTACTCCATCAGCTCTTCTCCCAAGTGGGCGCTGGAGGGCAAGGTTGCCATCACCGTTCGCTCCAATCCCGAGGGCTTTGCCGCCGAGTGGCTGCTGGAGAACCTGAAGGTGGGCGATAATGTTATCGCTTCCGGTGGTGAGGGCCAGTTCTACTATGAGGGTCTGCGTGACGCCAAGAATGTGATTGCACTGGCCGGCGGCAGCGGCATCACGCCCTTCCTGTCCATGGCCTATGCCATCCGCGACGGCATCGAGGATTTCAACCTGACCATCCTCTTCGGCAGCCGCACGGAGGAGAGCATCCTCTTCCGCAAGGAACTGGATGATATCTGTGCCGCCTGCGATAAGATCAAGGTGGTTCATGTTCTCTCCGACGAGGCAAAGGACGGTTTTGAAAGCGGCTTCATTACCGCTGAACTCATCAAGAAGTATGCACAGGCACCCTACAGCGTGTTCATCTGCGGCCCCGAGGCCATGTATCGCTTTGTGGCCGGTGAGGTGGAGAAGCTGGAACTGCCCGGCAAGAATGTCCGCCGCGAGATGCTGGGCGTGACCAAGAAGGTCTGGGAGCAGGACGGCTATCCCGCCGATTGCAAGGATAAGATTTTCAAGCTGACCATTCATCAGGGTCCCAACCAGTGGACGGTGGATGCTGCTGCCAACGAACCCATTCTGGTGGCCGTTGAGCGTGCCGGCGTGGCTGCACCTTCCCGCTGCCGCAGCGGTGAGTGCGGCTGGTGCCGTTCCAAGCTGGTGTCCGGTGAGTATTACACCCCCGCAGAGAATGAGGGCCGCCGCCATTCCGACGTGGTGAACGGCTATATCCATCCCTGCTGCACCTTCGCTCTGTCCGATATGGTCATCGAAGTGCCCGGTGAGTATCTGAAGTAAATAACCGATGATAACAAAAAAGGGAGCCAAACAAACTGTTTGGCTCCCTTTTGGCACCCCAAACTGGATTCGAACCAGCGACCTTCCGCTTAGGAGTACAGCGT
>JAFYVA010000078.1 GCA_017549325.1 Oscillospiraceae bacterium | reverse complement strand
CCTGAGAGGTCAGCGTCTTGGTGAGAGAACCCACCTTCAGGCGGAGGGTCACAGACTTCTTACCCTCGGGTACCTGCTTGCCGCGGTACTCGTCCACGAACTCCACGCCGTGGAGCAGGGGATCGCCGCCCTTGCCCATTACGGTGGCTGCGATGTCGGACCACACCACATTGGTGTCGAACAGGAGGGATACATCGTAGTCGGTCATGGGGAACTCGGGCAGGTGGGCAAAGGTGTTGTCGCGGGAGGTCAGGGGGACAAGGGCATCGGCATCCAGCTCGAAGAGCATGGTGGCCAGATTCTTGATGCCGCAGTCCATGGCGACCTTCTTGCTCAGCAGCGCCAGATCACCGATCTTGGCCTCGCCGCGGAACACATTCAGCCACACGGTCTCGTCGGCCCAATAGGGCTTTTCCTTCTTGGCGAAGGTGAGGGCCTCCATGTGAACGTAACGGGACATATTCTCCACGATACCCTTGGTACGGCGGAAGAGGGCGACCACATTGTCATAGCTGTCGGTCAGTGCGCCGGAGATGTAGCGGCGCTGACACGGCAGCAGCTCGCACTCGTCATTGGGGGAGGAGTAGTCGCGGTCGAAGGCCACCTGAGCCTCCTCGAAGATGGCGAAGGAGTCGAAGTAGCGCTCGTTCTTCACCACGGCCTCGCACAGGTTGGGCAGCAGGGAGCAGCGGATATACTTCTCGGTGGGGGAGGGGGGCGTGGACAGGGCAAGGATACCCTCGGTGGTGCCCAGAACGGCCTCCACATACTTATCGCTCATCCAGGGATAGGTGAACACCTCGTTCATGCCGCAGCGGAAGGCCAGATACTCCTTGATGTTGCGCACCAGAGATTTATCCAGCTGGTTGATGGCGGCGGTGAAGGTGGTGGTGATGGGGGTCTGCTCGAAGTTCTCGTAGCCGTGCATACGGGCCACTTCCTCCATGATGTCGTCCTTCATGGACACATCGCCGGTGGAGCGCCAGGTGGGGGAGAGCACATGCATGTTGTCGCCGTCGAAGGTGACGGTGAAGCCCAGTGCGCCCAGCTTGGCGGCGATGACCTCGTTGGGGATCACCTTACCCAGACGGCTGCTGAGCCAGCTGAGGGAGATGTCGATCTCGGTGCCCTTGTGCTCCGTGGGATAGAGATCGCAGTAGCCGGTAACGGCCATCTCGGGATAGATCTCGGAGAACAGTGCCATAGTCATGCTGACGGCCTGATCCACGCGGGCGGGGTCGAGAGCCTTCTCATAGCGGGCGGCGGCATCGGTGCGGTTCTCGTAGCGCAGTGCCGTTTTGCGGATGCCGGGGCCGGCGAAGTTGGCCGTCTCGAGGATGACGCGATTGGTGGTGGGCAGGATGGAATCCTTGGCACCGCCCATCACGCCTGCCAGACCCACGGCCTCGGTGGTGTCGGCGATCACCAGATCATCGGAAGAGAGCGTCAGCTCCTTGCCGTTGAGGAGGGACAGCGCCTCACCTTCGGCGGCGCGGCGGACGATGATGTGATCCACGATCTGATCGGCATCGTAGGCGTGGGCGGGCTGGCCGGTGGCCATCATCACATAGTTGGTAATATCCACCAGTGCGTTGATGGGACGCTGGCCCACGCGCCACAGGCGGCTTTGCATATAGTAGGGAGAGGGTTTGACGGAGACGTTCTCGATCTTCACGCCGGTGAAGCGGGGGCAGCGCTCCGTGTCCAGCACCTCCACGGTGAGGGGTGCGGTGCCCTCGGGGGCGGCGTAGGGCTCGACGGTCTTCAGAGGCAGGTCATACAGGGCTGCGATCTCGCGGGCCAGACCGTAGTGACCCCACAGGTCGGGGCGGTTGGTCATGGACTTGTTATCGATATCCAGAATGACGTCGTGGAGGTCGAGGGCGTCGGCGACGGGGGTGCCGGCGGGAGCGGCGAAATCGTTCAGCTCCATGATCTCGGCTTCCGCGGCGGCGGGGAACAGGTCGGCCAGACCCACCTCGGAGGAGGCGCAGATCATACCGTAGCTCTCCACACCGCGGAGTTTGGCCTTCTTGATCTCCACGGGGTCGCCCTGACCGTGCCAGCGGACGATGGCGCCGGGGAGTGCCACCAGCACGTGCAGACCCTCACGGACATTGATACCGCCGCAGACGATCTCCTTGATCTCGCCGCCGCCGATGTCGGTCTTGCAGATCTTCAGCGCGTCGGCATTGGGATGGGGCAGCACCTCGGTGATGACACCCACCACCATATTGTCGAAGCGCTTGCTGAGATCCTCGGCATCCTCCACCTCCACGGTGGACATGGTCAGATCGTAGCTCAGACGCATCAGATCCATATCGTCGGGCAGCGCTACATAATCTTTGATCCAATTCAGAGAAATTTTCATTGCTTCATTTCCTCCCTTCGATTAATGGAACTGCTTGAGGAAGCGCAGATCCGCGCCGTGGAACATACGCACATCGTCCACGCCGTAGCGCATCATCACCAGACGGTCAAGGCCGATGTTGACATAGAAGCCGGTGTACTCATCGGGATCGAGACCGGCAGCGCGCAGGACATTGGGATGGGGCGTACCGCCGGGCATGACCTCGATCCAGCCCACGTGCTTGCACACGGAGCAACCCTTGCCGTTGCAGACCAGGCAGCCCATGTCGATCTCAAAGCCGGGCTCGACGAAGGGGAAGAAGCCCAGGCGCATACGCACCGGGACATCGCGGCCGAACACCTTGGACAGGATGCTCTTGATCATCACCTTACCGGCGGTGAAGGTGACATTCTTATCCACCAGCAGTGCCTCGTACTGAAAGAAGGCGCGCTCGTGGCGGGCATCGGTGGTCTCGTTGCGGTAGACGTGACCGGGATAGACGAAGCGGAAGGGTGCCTTATGGGTCTGGAGATAGCGGACAGAGCCGCCGGTCAGGTGGGGACGCAGGCACAGCTTTTCGTTGGCCTCGCCCTTATCGTGACCTTCCAGCCAATAGGTATCCATGCTCTCGCGGGCGGGATGCTGGGGCGGGAAGTTCAGGTTGTCGAATGCATAGTACTCGCTGGTGATGTCATCCTCCTGATACACCTCGAAGCCCATGGAGCGGAAGGCGTCGTTCAGGTCGTAGCACATCTGGGTAATGGGATGCAGGGCACCCTCGGGAGGCAGCTCACCGGGAATGGTGCAGTCAAAATCAGCGGGGATCTGGGATACCTGCAGCTTGAGCTCGGTGCGGCGCGCCTCCACGGCGTCGGACAGCTGCACCTTCACGGCGTTGACAGCCTTGCCCATCTCGGGGCGCTCCTCAACGGGGAGCTTGGGGACTTCCTTCATAAATGCCGTCAGCGTGCCCTGCTTGCCGAGGTAAGCGGCCTTGATCTCCTGCAGTTCCTGCTCGCTCTTGACTGCGGCGATGGCATCCAGGCCCTCGCGCAGTACGGCTTCCATCTTCTCACGCATAGATGATTCCTCCGATTTCTGATATGGTCTGTTGGGGTGCAGACAACAAAAAACGCCTCTCATCCCCAATCGTAGGGACGAAAGACGCAAATATACCTTCCGTGGTACCACCCAAATTCGCAGCGTGTGCTGCGCACTCGTTTCCCAATAACGGGGGATGACCCGTCCGCGCATTTCCTCGCGGCAGCTCCTGAGCGAACACCGCGCCACTCCTTAGGTCGGCTTGCAGCCGGTGACCGACCCTCTCTGAAAATCGTGTCTGTGCGCGGAACTTCTCAATCATCGCTTTTCAACTGCTACCATTTATAACACAGTTTTCGCCCTTTTGCAAGAGAAGTTTTACCAAAAAAGCAATATTGACAGATGTGATATACTGTAAGAAATAGCAGTATAAAGGGAGAAAACTATGGATATCACCGCCTCCTTTGTGAAAAACGTGCTGCCCTGCCGCGACCCCATGGGTCACAAGGGGACATTCGGTAAGGTCTACGGCCTGTGCGGTGCCGTGGGCTATACGGGTGCGCCCTGTCTGGCCGCCGAAGGGGCGGTGCGCAGCGGCAGCGGCCTCGTCTTTCTCGGTGTGCCCGAATCGGTGTGGCCCATTGTGGCGGGAAAGTGCCTCAGCGCCATGCCTGCGCCGCTGCCGGAAAAGGACGGAGGCGTTGCGTTGGCGGCAGAGTCCGTCATCTGCGAAAAGCTCGTGGGGATGGATGCCTTCTTGATGGGCTGCGGTCTGGGCCGCAATCCGGAGACAGAGCGCCTTGTGCGGAGCCTCCTGAATGTGGAACTCCCTCTCGTATTGGATGCCGACGGCATAAATGCGCTGCAAGGGCATATGGATAGATTACAGCGCCGCCGCAGCCTGCCCACGGTGCTGACACCCCACGCCGGGGAGTTCGCCCGCGTAGGCGGCGAGAGCACACTGCCCCGTGACGAGGCGGCGAAGAAGTTTGCCGCAGAGCACGGCGTCGTGCTGGTGCTGAAGGGCCCCGGCACGGTGGTAGCCGCGCCCGACGGGCGTGTGATGGTGAACACCACCAGCAACGACGGCCTTGCCAAGGGCGGCAGCGGCGACATCCTCTCGGGCATGGTGCTGAGTCTCTTAGGTCAGGGGATGGACGCCTTCGAGGCTGCCTGCGCCGCCGTGTTCATCCACGGTCTGGCGGGAGACATGGCCGCCCGGGAAAAGGGCAGACGCGGCATGACACTGCAGGATGTGCTGGATATGCTGCCCTACGCCTATAAAGAGATCGAGGGATAGAGGGAAGCCTTCCGAATTTGACGGCTCGGAGGGAAGAAAATGAAAAAACGGATACTCGTGCCCCTGCTATGTGCAGCGCTGTTGCTCACCGGCTGCGGAGAAAGCGCATCGGATGCCGCCGAGATCCAGCGGCAGTACGGTCTTATCGCCACGGCGGCGATGGAGGCGGAGGTCACATTCCACAATCGCGGAGAGGAGCGATGCTTCACGCTGCTGTGTGACTACACGCCGCGGGAATCCACCGTGACGGTGACGGCACCGGAGACGGTGGCGGGCATCAGCGCAGTGGTAACGGGGGAGGAGATGACGCTCCAATACGGCGGCGAGAGCTTTTCCGTGGGAGATGTGGGGCCGGTGAACCCCATTGCGGCCCTGCCCCAACTGCTCAGAGCGCTGGGCGGGGGATATCTGCTGGAAGAGGGGCGCGAGTCCCTGGAGTACATACCCTGCTATCGTCTGGTGCTGGACACCGATTTCGGTGCTGCGGTGTGTACCGTGTGGATCGACGAGGAGACGCTGCTGCCGCGGTATGCCGAGTTCGCCGTGGACGGCGAGACGGTTTTGGATGTCAATATGCTTTCTTTCTCCTGCACGCTGCAGGAGGAGGCAACGAAGGAGTAAACAATGGAATCTACACTGAGGAGAACGTGGGCGGAGATCGATCTGGACGCCCTGCGTCACAACTACAAAACGCTCCGCGCCCGCATCGGTGACGGGGTGAAGTTCCTGGGCGTGGTCAAGGCCGACGCCTACGGTCACGGCGCGGTGGAAGTCGGAGCGGTGCTGCAGGCCGAGGGCTGCGACTATCTGGCGGTATCCAGCCTCGATGAGGCGATGGAGCTGCGCCACGGCGGCATTACCATGCCCATCCTCATTCTGGGTCACACCCCCGCCGAGCAGGTGGGGAAACTCATCGAACTGGACATTACGCAGGCCGTCACCTGCAAGGCCAAGGCTGACGAATACAGTGATGAGGCCGTCCGCTGCGGCGGCACGCTGAAGATCCACATCAAGGTGGACACGGGTATGTCCCGTCTGGGCTACCTCTGCGACGGTGTCCATTTCGACACGGGTGTGGCGGGTATCTGCGAGGCCTGCACGCTGCCGCATCTGGAGGCCGAGGGTATCTTCACCCACTTTGCTGTGGCCGACGAGGACAGCGAGGAGAGCATCGCCTATACGAAGGCGCAGCTGACGCTGTTCCGCCGTGTCATCGAGGCGGTGGAGTCCCGTCTGGGCAGAGCCTTTGCCCTTCATCACTGTGCCAACTCCGGTGCGGTGGCACTCCATCGGGACAGCTACATGGACATGGTGCGCCCCGGCATCCTCCTCTACGGCTGCACCCAGCACGCCAAGGAACTGGGCCTTATTCCCGTCATGACTCTCAAGACAACCGTCAGTACCATCAAGACCTACGGAGGGGGTACCGCTATCAGCTACGGTCGGTGCTATACCACCGAAAAGACCACCCGTATGGGCGTGCTGCCCTACGGCTATGCCGACGGCTTTATGCGGGCTCTGTCCGATAAATGCACTCTGATGACCGATGCAGGTCCTGCCCCTCAGCGGGGACGGATCTGCATGGATATGTCCATGGTGGATCTGACGGAGCTGCCTGCGGTGCAGGTGGGGGACGAGGTGGAGATCTTCGGCCGCCGCGCCTCGGTGAACGATCTGGCCGCCGCGGCGGGCACCATCCCCTACGAGCTGGTCTGCGCCGTCAGCCGCCGCGTACCCCGCGTGTATATGGAACACGGCGTGGTCATCAAGCGGGAACTGCTGCTGAGAATGTAAGGAAAGAAGTAAGGGTGTGCTGCAATTTGCAGCACACCCTTTTTTACACCAGCCGTGGCTGGGATAGCCCGAAACTGACGGCGATGGCGGCGTCCACCCGCTGCATCACATCGTTGTCCACCTGTCCCATACGCTGCCGCAGACGCTGCTTATCCAGCGTGCGCACCTGCTCGAGGAGGATCACGGATTCCTTGGGCAAACCGTAGCGCATGGCCTGCAGCTCAATATGTGTGGGCAGTTTTGCCTTGCCCATCTGCGAGGTGATGGCTGCTGCGATAACGGTGGGGCTATGGCGGTTTCCTGTATCGTTCTGCACGATGAGAACAGGCCGTACGCCGCCTTGTTCGCTGCCGATCACGGGACTTAAGTCGGCGTAGTAGATCTCGCCGCGTTTGACAGTTGTATCCACTTTCGTTCACGCTCCGCCTCATTGGAAAGTACCCTTTGGGAATCAGGTCACTTTCATTGTCCCCAGCAGCGCTGCAGTTTATACGCCGATGCACCGCTGCTGCAATCCATCCTATGCCCGCGGGACAGGGGTGGTGTGAAAATCTGCGAAAAAATGCAAAAAAGACTACCATATCTTGTGGCGCTGTGGTATACTGTAAGAAATATGCGGTGTATGCCGCAGTATACGGGAGGAAGAGAGAGATGAAGTGTCCGTTTTGCGGCTATAAAGAGAGCAAAGTGGTGGACTCCCGCCCTGCCGATGAGGGCAGCAGCATCCGCCGCCGCCGCGAGTGTCTGCAGTGTGAGAAGCGCTTTACCACTTACGAGACGGTAGAGAGTCTGCCCATGGTGGTCATCAAGAAGGATGGCAGCCGCCAGACCTTCGACCGCACCAAGATCCTGCGGGGTATCGAGCGCTCCTGCGAGAAGCGCCCTGTCCCCGTTGCCGACATGGAGCGCATGGCCACGGAGATCGAGCAGGAGCTGCAAAACTCCCTCGATCGCGAGATCGGTACCGAGATCATCGGCGAGAAGGTCATGGAAAAGCTCAAGGAAGTGGACGAGGTGGCCTATGTCCGTTTCGCCTCCGTCTACCGCCAGTTCAAGGATATCGACACCTTCATGTCCGAGCTGAGCAAGCTCCTGAACGAGAAATAAGGATATTACAGAATATTTTCAAGACGCAGCTCCTCTGTCTCCGCCAAATGGCGGTACTGACAGCGGAGCTGTTCTCCTGCGCTCAGGAGTGCGTCGCCGTCCTGTAGTGCGGCAAACAGGCGGCACTGCTCCAATAAGAGCAACGCCTGCTCCACATCCTCGTGGTGGGTGACGGTGTGGAGATAGGGCTCGGCCTTATCCCACGAGCGGTGGAGCGCCTCCAGCTGGAGCTGCGCCGCCTCCCACTGCTTCTCCACGGCGGCATCCTCTATGCCGCTCAGCTGCCGCTCCCACGCCTCGCACTGCGCGGAGATGCAGGCGCTGTTGCCCAGTCCTGCCAGCAGCACCAGTACCAGCACACCGGCTGAAATGATGGCAGCTTTCATCCCTTGCCCTCCTTTTTCGTCAGTTCCACCTTCCCCGTGCCGTCCACCGTGAGAAGAAATACCTGACGGTGATCCCTCAGGCCGTGGTGCTTCAGCTGCTTTTGCAGCCAGTGTTCTCCCAAGTGCAGCTTGTCCATGTTCTTCTGCAAGAGATGTCCGTCGCTGACGATGACCACGGGGAGGAACACATCGTCCTCAACGGGCAAAGCCATCTGCCGCGCCGTGACGGGTTGCTGATCGGCGCGGAGCATCACGCTCAGCTGCCCGCCCGTCTCCAGTACGGCGTATTTCACCTGAGAAGGGGAGAGGACGCCCTGCAGCCGCAGCTCCTCCAGCAGCTCGTCCACCGTCAGGCGGTTCTTGGCCATCTCCCGCTGCTGGATGACGCCCTCGCGGATGACGATGGTGGGGGAGCCGCAGACCAGATCGCGGAAGCGGATGTGGCGGATGCACAGGGCGCTGATAAAGGTGCTCAGCCCCAGCAGCGTGATAATGGGTATCGCGCCGTGGAGCAGCGGGATGCCGAAGTCCTGCATGGGCACTGCCGCCAGATCGCTCAGGAGCATCATCAGCACCAGCTCCGTGGGCTCCATCTGCCCCAGCTGCCGCTTTCCGGTGAGGCGAAGGCCCACCATCAACAGCAAATACAGGGCCACGGTACGGAAAAATGCCGTAATCATGGAATGCACCTCCTTACATATCTCTGTCAGTATGAGCAAAAGAAGAGGAAATTATTGCCCAAAGTGTCCTTTTAGGCTTTCTTTTTTTTCGGCTTTGGAGTATACTATTACGGAATATGTCAGTTTTCCCCATTGAAGGAGAAGAGAGATGAAACAGGAACTGCTGCAGCAACTGCATAGCGTGAAAACACTGTCCATCGTGGGCATGTGCAAAAACGCGGGCAAGACCACCATGCTCAACTGGATGCTGGCCAATACCAACGGCCAGACGCTGGGCCTGACCTCCATCGGCCGCGACGGCGAGTCCACCGATGTGGTGACGGGCACCGAGAAGCCCGGTATCTATGTCCCCGAGGGCACCCTGATCGCCACGGCCAAGGATATGCTGCGTCTGGGCGATGTGACCAAGGAGATCTTGATGACCACGGGCATCCCCACCCCCTTGGGCGAGGTGGTCGTCATGCGTGCCCGCAGCGCAGGTCACGTGCAGCTGGCAGGCCCGTCCATCACCACGCAGCTGCAGGAGGTGTCCCGCGCCTTCTTTGAGCTGGGGGCGGAGCAGTCCATCATCGACGGCGCACTGGGCCGCAAGTCTCTCGGCGCCCGCACGGTGGCCGAGGGCGTGGTGCTGTGTACCGGCGCCAGCTACCACATGAGCATGGAGAAGGTGGTGGCCGACACCGCCTATATCTACCGCCTGATGAACATCCCCAAGGCGGAGACGGTGCCTGTGGCAGACGAATCGCTGGAGGCGGACTTCAAGCGCAACGGCGAGGCCTTCGTCGGCGGCGCACTCACCGATACCATGGTGCTGCCCCTGCTCAAGAGCGGCGTGCTGCGGAAAGGCCGCATCGTGGTGAAAGACCCCAGCAAGATTTTGCTTAGTCCCGATACACTGGATAAACTGGAAGTGCGGGAGGTCAAACTCCAGACGGAGCAGGCGGCCCGCACCCTCTGTGTCACCGTCAACCCTTTCTCCGCCTACGGTTGGCACTTTGATAAGGATGCCTTTATGGCCAGGATGAAGGACGCCATCGATGCGCCCGTGATCAATGTCAGGGAGGAAATGGAATGATCAGCGTTACATTTGATGATAAGGTCAAAATCGGCCTGCAATATATTCTCGAAACGCTTCACGGCTGCTCGCCCTTCGGTATCGAGCGCATCCGCCGTCTGAAGTTCTACGCCCCTGCCGAGCGGGACGCATTGGAGGAGGAACTGTACAACGTGGAGGGCCTCTACCGCCACGCCACGGAGCTGAAGAGCGCCATGGACAAGACGGTGATCCTCCTGTGCCAGATGAAGGATATCCGCAACTCCTTCCGTCGCTGCGCCGCAGGGGAGACCCCCGACCATGTGGAGCTGTTTGAGATGAAGGGCTTTTTGCGCCGTTTGGAGAGCCTCATCCCCCTTTACGAGGAGATGAATGAGAAGGTGGCCTTCCGTGGCCTGACCTTCCACGCGCCCCGTGAGGCACTGGCCGTCCTCGATCCCGACGGCACCGGCTCCCGCGGCTTCTATATCCCCGACAGCGCCACGCCCCGCCTCAGGGAGGTGCGCGCCGCCAAGAAGAAGCTGGAAGAGCAGCTCTTCCACGCCAAGACCGACGCGGAGAAGGACGAGCTGCGCATTGAGCGCACCCGCATCTGCGCCGAGGAGGAGAGCGAGGAGATGAAGGTGCGCCGCGCCATGGGCGCTGCCTTGGCTCCCATGGTGGATGACCTGCTTGCCGATGCCGAGTCGGTGGGCCGTCTGGACTTCATGATCCAGAAGGCGCTGCTGGCCGTCCGTTACGGCGGCGTGAACCCCGAGATCACCGACGGGGCACTGGAACTTACCGATATGGTGAACCCCGAGATCGTGGATCTTCTCAGCGAGCAGGGGAGAAGCTTCGTCCCCGTGTCCATCTCTCTCGGCCGCGGTGCCACGGTCATCACCGGCGCCAACATGGGCGGTAAGTCTGTGGCCATGAAGACGGTGGCGCTCAACGCCCTGCTGTTCCAGGCCGGCTTCCTGGTCTGCGCCCGCGAGGCCAAGATGCCCCTGTTCCACAGCGTGAAGATGCTCTTCGATGACCTCCAGTCCATCCAGTCGGGTCTGTCCGGCTTCGGCTCCGAGATCGTCCATTTCCAGAAGGCGCTGACCGAGGTGGAGAAGGGCTACTCCCTGTTCCTGCTGGACGAGTTTGCCCGCGGCACCAACCCCGACGAGGGTGCGGTGATCGTGCAGGCCGTCACCAAATATCTGGGCGAGGTGGATGCCATTTCCCTGCTGACCACCCACTACGACAAGGTGGCCGAGCACGCCGCGGCACACTATCAGATCATCGGTCTGCGCGACATCGACCCCGAGGCGATCCGCCGCGAACTGCTGGGCACCACCGAGGACGGCGTCCATGTGATCGCACGGCACATGAACTATGGTCTGTACCGCGTGGAGGGCAAGTCCGACTGCCCCCGTGACGCGCTGAATATCTGCCGTATGCTGTCTCTGAAGGAGGAGATCCTGGCCAAAATCGAGGAGCAGTATTGAGGGTTTAAAACACCTTTGTGCTCCCGTAAAAGACACTGAAAAATCACCCCGCGGCGGCGGGGTGATTTTTTGTGCAAATGGGTTAAAAAATGCGTTATTTTTCTAACAAATCACACTTGACAAGCTCTCCGAATTTTTTGTATAATTGACGCTGTAAGGATTCCGAGAATCCGACAATAGAGGTGCGTAGACAGGGTACCTGGCGGTATTGGAACGGGGGATTTCCGCAAAAAACCGCCCGGGAAGGGGTCTTACGCCGAAGGGGGTACTGCGTCCCGCGCCGTATCCTCTGGCGTCGCTGTGCAAACGGCGGTGCTGTCATGCCGTGTTGGTGTGGAGCGCTATTGGTCATACACTGACCGACGGCGCTCTTTTTGTTTCTTTAGAGTACCGGAAAACGGAGAGATCGGAAGAAATCACAACAAAAAATTATTTTTTGAATGGAGGACACAACTATGGAAAAGATCACTTCTCTGCTGCGTCTGCGCATGAGCGCCAAGGATGCTCATTACGGCGGCAACCTGGTGGACGGCGCACACATGGTGCACCTGTTCGGTGACGTGGCAACCGAGCTGCTCATCGCCTGCGACGGTGACGAGGGCCTGTTCTGCGCTTACGACAACATCGAGTTCCTGGCTCCTGTCTATGCCGGCGATTACATCGAGGCTTACGGCGAGATCGAGAAGATCGGCAATACCTCCCGCGTGATGAAGTTCGAGGCCCGCAAGGTCATCGTCTCCCGTCCCGACATCTCCGCTTCCGCCGCCGACGTGCTGGCCGAGCCCATCGTGGTCTGCCGCGCTCACGGCACCTGCGTCACCCCCAAGGATTGCCAGCGCAACAACAAGTAAGAGAGGGAGAAGAGAATGGATAAGCTGATTATTACCGCTGCTATCTGCGGCGCTGAGGTCACTAAGGCTCACAACCCCGCCGTTCCCTACACCAAGGAGGAGATGGTCCGCGAGGCCAAGTCCGCCTACGATGCCGGCGCTGCCGTCATCCATGTCCATGTCCGCCGTGACGACGGTACCCCCACTCAGGATCGCGAGCGTTTCGCTGAGATCCTGCCCGCCATCCAGGAGGCCTGCCCCGATGCCATCCTGATCCCCTCCACCGGCGGCGCCACCGGCATGACTCCCGAGGAGCGTCTGCAGCCCACCGAGCTGATGCCCGAGATGGCTACGCTGGACTGCGGTACCTGCAACTTCGGCGACGACATCTTCGTCAACGACATGCCCACCATGCGTGCTTTCGGCAAGCGCATGATCGAGAACAACATCAAGCCCGAGTATGAGTGCTTCGAGATCGGTCATCTGGATACCGTTCTGGAGATGGCTCGCAAGGGCGAGGTCCCCGGCGCTCCCATGCAGTTCAACTTCGTGCTGGGCGTCAGCGGCTGCACCCCCGCCACCCCCGAGAATCTGGCCTTCCTGGTCAACAAGATTCCCGCCGGCTCCACCTGGACCGTCACCGGCGTTGGCCGCGGCGCATGGCCCATGGTCGCT
>JAFYVA010000007.1 GCA_017549325.1 Oscillospiraceae bacterium | reverse complement strand
TGGTGGTGGGGGTATAGGATGCGCTGTCCTTCAACCAGCCGGTAAAGCCGTAACCTGCGCGGGTGGGCGTGGGCAGCTCTACGGATGCGCCGTAGTAGAAGGTCAATTCCTTCGTAGCAGACGCATCCTCACCCTCGCCAAAGGCACCGCCATCGGCATTCAGCGTGACATCGTACTGGT
This sequence comes from Oscillospiraceae bacterium, assembly GCA_017549325.1. The sequence goes on along the minus strand of JAFYVA010000007.1, from coordinate 13,814 downwards.
TGCGGGTATACTTGTACTCCACCAGCATAGACCCGTCGGGTGCGATGACCTTAGTCTCGGTGGCGGGAGCGGTGAAGCCCTCGTAGTTCTTCACAGCGGGGGTCACCTCAGTATCGGTGGTGCCGGTGAGGTTGTCGGTATCGGACAGGGCGTAGTTCTCGCTGCCGTCCACCGCCTGCTGATAGTGCTTGACGGTATAGGCGGTGTCCTCATTGGCCTTCCAAAGGGCCGTGTAGGTCACATCGGTCTTGGCGATGACATTGGAGGGCGTCACAGCGGTGGTGCCGTCCAGACTCCAGCCCATGAAGGTATAACCCACGCGGACGGGATCGGCAGGCAGGATCACCTGGGCATCGTAGTAGTCGGTGATAACGGTATCTGCCACATCACCGTAGTTCATATCGAAGATGATGCTGTGCTGCTGGCGGGCGTAGTTGACCTTGATGACGGTCTTACCGCTGCCATCCACCGTGGCGACGGTGCCAGCGATGCCGCTCACGGTCATATCACGGAAGAAGGTGGCGTCGGCGTCGATATAGGCTTCGTCAGCGGTCTTGCCGTCGCCCACGATCTGCTCGCGGAGCGTCGCCTCAGCAAGGGTGGCACCCGTCATGGTTTGATCCTTGAACATATGCTGCAGGGTGAAGCGTCCGTCTGTCTGCTGGACATAGTACTCCACACGATACTCGGTATCGTTGTCCTTCGTCCACATAGCCGTGTAGGTAAGCTCTGCGGTCTTCATTTCCACGGCAGGCAAAACGGCCGTGGTGCCGTCCACAGTCCAGCCAGCGAAGGTGTAGCCCTTGGCTGCCAGCTGAGGCACGGGGATACCCGCACTGTACTTGAGCACATAGGAGACGGTGTCGCCGCCCACCTCACCGGGATTGAAGGTGACGGTATGGCGCTCCAACGTGTAGTAGTAGCGCAGCGTGGCGCTGCCGTCGGCCTCCACCTTCAGCTCGGCCTGTGCGGGGGAAATGTAGCCGGTGTAGCTCTTGACCGCGGGGGTCACATAGGTATCGGTAGTACCCTTGAAGGACTCAGTCTCCGTCAGCTCCTAGGAACCGGAGCGGAAGTCCTCCAGATAGTGCTCCACGGTGTAGGGGATATCGGTGCGGGCTTCCCATTTGGCGTAGATGCTGGTATCCGTTGCGGGCATCAGTTCGGGGAAGGTATAGGACTGCGTAAATTCGGTATCCGTGTACCATCCGGCGAAGGTATAGCCCAGCTTCGTGGGGTTGGCGGGAGTGGTCACCTTGGCCTCGTAGTTCTTGACGATGATAGGCACATAGGAGCCGCCATTGGTGTAGGGCACGATCATGTAGCCGTCGCGCAGGTTATCCCAATAGAGGGACACGGTACGCTGAATGGGCTTGGAGCTGAAAGCCATGGGCTTCTTGTTCCAGGTGATGACCATCTCGCCCTCTACCTTCAGATCATCCTTGTCGGGTTCGACGGTGATGCTGTTGGTGACGGGATCGTATGTAAACTTATCGTTGGTGATCTTGATGGAGTAATTCGCGCCGTTGCGGAAGTCACCTGCGCGGTTGGGGTCGTTCCAATCGTTGTAGACGGCGTTCTTCGCCTCGCCTGTCATCAGGTCAAGGTAATCCATGTTGAATGCATCATCAGGCAGCTGCACCTGGCGGACAAACTGCTTCATGACAATCTCCGGCATATCCGGCTGCTCGGTTGCGAAGTCCAGCACGTTGTCGCGGCGTCCTGCCTCATACATGGGCCATTCCTTATCGAGGAATTTCATCTCTGCGGAGTATCTGCCGCCCAGTGCCTGTGCCTTGAGGCCTGCCTCCAGATAGATACCCACGTCCATCAGCAATGCGCCGCTATACTGCTGCGTCTTGCCCTGGGATGCGGTGTAGTGCAATTCATAGAAGAAATAGCCGTAGAGGTTTGTATAGGCACCGGCGCCGGCCTCAAAGCCCACTGAGCCGAGGCTGGCGGAGATCACCGAGATGGAGAAATCCATCTCCACACCGGCCTTCAAACCGATGCGGCCCATGGAATAGAAGCAGAACTGGTAGGTCTTTTCCTTCAGTTCAATGGTGTCGGAGTAGATGTCTTTGTCTTTCACCGCAACCGTGAAGACATGACGCTTGCCCTCGATGTACTCGAAGTCGAAGCCAACGGAGATGGATGCGTCCATGTCGATGACAAAGTCAACGGAGAAGCTGATGTTGATCAGAGGGATACCGAAAGGTACGCTCTTCTTCACCTCGACGATGTTGTACTCCACCACGCGGATCCAGTCGGACTCGGCATTGAGCATCTCGGAATAGCGCTCCACCAGCTGATCCTGCATCTCATCGCCGCTGTCACCGTTGTTGGTCATGTACTTCAGCAGATCCTTGATCTCGTTGGCCATGTCCATAGCATCGCCCACGGGATCCTCCGCATCACCCTCGTTCTCCTTGGTGATCATGGTGGCATTGAAGGACACACCGGTGTAGTTCATGGTGTCCACATTGGCAGAGACCTTAATATCGGAAATATAGGGGATGATAAAGGCCCAATCCCAGACGGCATCGGCGCTGACGCCAAAGTCAACGCCCACTTCCTCCACGAAGCTGCCGGTCACGGTGATCTCAAGCTGACCGTCGCCATCCTCGGAACCGATGGTAAAGACCACCGTTACCTCGAGGCTGATGGCAAGACCCTTCTCGTCAGCGGCAGTGCCTGCAATATTGCCCAGATGGGTAGGCTTGGTGCTGACTCTGGCCTTGATCACGGGATCTTCCATCTTCACTTTGAGACCGTTTCCAGCCATCAGCTGCAGCGTCTCAGGAGAGACAGGAGTACCGTCGGTCAGGGTAACCTTATAGTCCTCAAGGTTCATATTGTCGCTGAGGGCAGTGAAGTTCTCCGTGGCCAGAGCAAGAGAGGCAAGATAGGTGGCTGCCTCCTCAGCAAAGCCGCTGTCGTAGGCCTGCTGCTCGATCTCGGACTCCATCTGCTCGGTGTCCACACCCTCCAGCAGTTCTGCACCCGACAGAGACTCCTCGGCGTAGACATCCATGCAGGCCTGCACCTCATCCCAGGTCACCGTGACAAAGGAGACAGTGGTGGTTTCATTGCCGTTTTGGGCTACGTTTGTGACCTTACCGTAACCGGTCAGTTTGCCAGCATTCTCGCCGCTCTCCACGCCAAGTTCACCGGTGTAGAATGCGAGGAAATCCCCCACATCCACGGTGGTCTGGCTGTCCAGATTCATGTTGGCATAGAAGTCTGCCGAGTAGTCCAGATACTTATTCTTCACCGTGATGGTAGATGCATCGTCATCCGTATCGGCAGATTCGGGCATGGGAAGCACGTCGGGCATGAAGAGCACATCCTCTGCCTCGGCGTTTTTATATGTATAGGAGTTTTCGTTTTTACCGGTGATTTCCAGATAGGCCATGTCGCCCAACTGATCCTTGGGCGTATTTTTATCTCTGGCGGTAGGGATGGCACCCTCATAGATGCACACCTTATCGCCCACAGCGAGCGTGCCGCTGTAGGTAAAGGTTCCGGTAGAGAGTTCGGATACGGACACACTGTTTCCGTCGGTCTGGTACAGAGCCAGATCCAGCGTAGCAACAGTGGCACCATTGTTGACGATGTTACTGACCTGAGACACAGGGATATACTTGATATCGCTCTGCATGGTCAGGTTCATCACCTCATCACGGTGGACGGTGAAATTGAATTCACGAGCGCTCTCAGGCTGATCCTTGAAGGTCAACTCATCTCTGTTGAGGGTAATGCGGTAAGAGCCGCCTTCGTGGAAGCCGCCATTGCCCTTCACGGTAAAATTACCGTTAGAACCGCTGACAGTGATGACATCCTTTGCATCGGGGTCGGTCAGGTCATCGGCCGTAATAGCAGCCAACACTTCTTCGGCAGTCATGGAAGTATCTGCCGATACCACAGAGATGGCAAAACTGGTGCCCACATCCTCTGCGCTGGCGAAGTTCACCGTCTCCAGCGTCTCAAGAGGCTGCTGCTGCAAATAGTCGGCATAAAGAGTCAAATTCTCCGTGACCTTGTCATCGCTCTCCACGGGCTGGGTATGTTCTGCATCGTAGTACCAGCCAAGGAAGATGTGCTCAGCACGGTAAGGCGTATCCAGCGAACTGATGGCAGTACCGGCGCGCACACGCAACTTCTTCAGCTCGCTGCCTTCACCGGTTTCGAACTTGACGGTATACTTTCTGACGGAGCCTGTCTTCTCTTCTTCCTTAGCCTCGTCCTTCTTCTTGTCATCATTCTTCTTGTCATCCTCGACGGCGACATCCTCCGAGCCGTCGCTGTCACCGGAGCCAGAGCCATCCCCGTTCTCATCATCGGGGGTCACATCACCCAGCTGCTCCTGCTGGGGGCCGCTCTGCTGATCGTCAGGATCAACAGACGGGTTCTGGGTTGTCAAGCCAACAGCCACAGCTCCCACAACGATCACAGCAGCCGCTGCCACTGCGATGGTTTTGCTCAGCAGCGACATGGCCGCCAGCTTTGCCAACAAACTCTTAAACATACTATTCCTCCGTTGTTTCTCTTCTCTCACTTTACGAAAACGCCAAATAGCCTGATTGGTTTCTTATCAGACTTTTTCGCGTACTGTCTATCGAACTCACTCCTGCATCAACATCGTTTTCCCGCTTGCGTTAACAAGTCGTTTTTCGCGATGGGATGAAACCCAAATACCATAGCAGGGATATGGTTCTCAGGTTTGTTGTAATCCTTCATGTATAAATCAACAGCCTGCAGGTAGATGCTTTCGCTTCTCTTCAGAGGGCCTTCGTCGACTTTCTCTGCCATCGCACGCAGGATATTCACCTGCTGTGCCGCAAGCTCTACGGTTTTCTTGCGCTCGTGCATGAGCGTCCAGACTTTTTTCAGCCATAGAACCAAGCATAAGACAACGCCCAACAGCAAAACGCCCAGCAGTATTTTGATCGCCACGCACCACACCTTCTTCCGTGAATGAGCTTTTTCCATATCAATGGTATTTGCTATCCCGGTTGGGATAGCAAAAGGGGCATGCCCCTTTTGCAGAAATTAGCATTTTCTTCCATTGAAAGTATAGCACGGCTCTGTCAGGAAAGAAGATGTTATCCCTGAAATGCGCTTTTTTCGCCATGAAATGTAATCGGAAACAAAAAAACAGAGGTGACACCACTGTCACCCCCGCTTGGAGCTCATTTTTTAATCACAATAATGATCCCATGCCGGATCTCTTTTACGATAAAAGATGGTGCATCCAGCCAAAGGCTGATGCACCATCTTTTGTATTTTACACTCTCTCGGCAACAAAGGGCTTCACAGCGGCCAAGGCCTCGTTCACCTTGGACTTGTCGCTGCCGCCGCCCATGGCACTGTCGGGCTTGCCGCCGCCCTTACCGCCCACGATGGGGGCGATGGTCTTGATGATGTCGCCGGCCTTGACGCCCTTGGCCACAGCATCCTTACCGCAGACGGCCAGCAGGCTCAGCTTCTCGCCCACCAGAGCAATGACGGCCACCACGGCGCTGTCCTTGTCGCGGAGCAGGTCGCCCAGCTGACGCAGGCTGTTGGCATCACCCTCGGTGACGGTGGCGGTAACCAGATGGAGGCCGCCCACATCCTCGGCATTCTTCAGCATATCGTCGGCGCCGCCGGCAGAGGCCTTGGCCTTGAACTGCTCGATCTGACGCTTGTATTCGCGGATCTCCTCCAGCATGGCATCGATACGGCCGCAGAGCATATCAGGATTGGTCTTGAGGGTAGCCGCAGCAACGCGCAGCTTCTCGCGGTCATTCATCATAGCCAGCTGTGCTTCATTACCCACCACGGCCTCGATACGGCGGACGCCGGAGGCCACGCTGCCCTCGGAGACGATGCGGAAAGAGCCCACCTTGGCGGTGTTGTCCAGATGGGTACCGCCGCAGAACTCCATGGAGGCATCGCCCATCTCCACCACGCTGACCACATCGCCGTACTTCTCGCCGAAGGTGGCGATGGCGCCCTTCTTCTTAGCCTCTTCAATGGGCAGCTCCTCGGTGACGATGGCGTGGCCCTCCATGGCCCACTGGTTCACCAGATTCTCGATCAGCTGCAGGGTGTGGCCGTCCACGCCCTCGAAATGGCTGAAGTCGAAGCGCAGGCGGTCAGGCTCCACCAGAGAACCGGCCTGATGGATATGATCGCCCAGGAGCTTGACCAGTGCGGCGTTGAGCAGATGGGTGGCGCTGTGTGCGCGGCGAATGGCGGCGCGGCGCTCGGTGTCGATGGCGGCGGTGACGGTATCGCCCACCTTCAGGCTGCCGCGGAGCAGCTTGCCGTAGTGCATATACTTGCCGCCCTTATTCTTCTGGACATTGTCCACCATGAAGGACAGGGCGTTGCCCTTACCCTCCAGATTCTCAATGCTCTCGTCGGCGCTGTCGCAGAGATAGCCGTGGTCAGCGCTCTGGCCGCCCATCTCAGCGTAGAAGGGGGTCTGATCCAGCACCACGATGGCGTCCTGACCGGCCACGATCTCGTCCACATGCTGACCCTCGGAGACGATGGCCAGCACCTTGGCGTCGTCGATGGCGTCGTAGTCATAGCCCACGAACTCGGTATCGGGCACATCCTGACCGAACTCCACGCCGGCCCAGCCCAGATCGCCCAGTGCCTTGCGGGCCTCGCGGGCGCGGATCTTGTCCTCCTCGCGCTTGGCGTAGTAAGCATCCATATCCACGCTCATGCCCTCGTCCTCCACCATCTCGACGGTCAGGTCGATGGGGAAACCGTAGGTGGCAGCCAGATCGAAGGCGTTCTCGCCGGAGAAGACGGTCTCGCCCTTTGCCTTGTGCTCGGCCAGCATCTCGCTATAGATACGCATACCGGCATCGATGGTCTTGGCGAAGTTCTCCTCCTCCACACGGATGACCTTGGTGATATACTCCTCGCGCTCGCGCAGCTCGGGGTAGTGACCCTCGTTCTCGCGGATAACGGTCTCCACCACGCGGAAGAGGAAGGGATCGTTGACGCCCAGCAGCTTGCCGTGACGGGCAGCGCGGCGCAGCAGACGGCGCAGCACATAGCCGCGGCCCTCGTTGGAGGGGCGGACGCCGTCGCAGATCATAAAGGCGGAGGAACGGATGTGGTCGGTGATGATACGCAGGGACACGTCCTTCTTGTCGCTCTCGCCGTAGTGGGCGCCGGTGATCTCAGAGACCTTGTCGGTGATGTTCATGACGGTGTCCACGTCGAACAGGCTCTTCACATTCTGGCACACGCAGGCAAGGCGCTCAAGGCCCATGCCGGTGTCGATGTTCTTCTGGCTCAGCTCGGTGTAGTTGTTGTTGCCGTCGTTATTGAACTGGGAGAACACATTGTTCCACACCTCGATGTAGCGGTCGCAGTCGCAGCCCACAGTGCAGTCGGGCTTGCCGCAGCCGTACTCGATGCCGCGATCATAGTAGATCTCGGAGCAGGGGCCGCAGGGGCCGGAGCCGTGCTCCCAGAAGTTGTCGGCCTTACCGAAGCGGAAGATGTGGTCGGCGGGGATACCGATCTCCTTGTTCCAGATGTCGAAGGCCTCGTCATCGGCGGGAGTGGTCTCGTTGCCCTCGAACACGGAGGGATACAGGCGGTCAGCCTCCAGACCCACCCACTCAGGAGAGGTCAGGAACTCCCAGGACCAGTGGATGGCCTCGCGCTTGAAGTAGTCGCCGAAGGAGAAGTTACCCAGCATCTCGAAATAGGTGCCGTGGCGTGCGGTCTTACCGATATTCTCGATATCGCCGGTACGGATGCACTTCTGGCAGGTGCAGACGCGGCGGCGGGGAGGCACCTGCTCACCGGTGAAGTAGGGCTTCATGGGCGCCATACCGGAGTTAATGAGCAGGAGGCTGGCATCGTTCTGGGGGATCAGGGAAAAACTGGGCAGACGCAGATGATCTTTCGTCTCAAAGAAGCGCAGGAACATCTCACGCAGCTCGTTGAGACCATGATAGGGATGAGACATAGTAGTTACTCCTTTTCTATTCTAATTTTTTGAATTACCTAAACAAAAAACGCCCCGCCCCACACATAGGGGCGAAGCGCAACTTCACGGTACCACCCTAATTTGACGGCCGCAGGCCGTCATCTTAAGCGGTCCTCTATCGGGGACCAATCGGACGACTCCTCGCCGCCAGCTCGGAAGTGGCTGTTCGCAATACCGATCCCGAAGGGCTTGCACTGTCCCCTTCTCGCTCTGGGTGGCACGGGCGAACTGGTTTCCTCATCGCTCTGCAATATCTACACAGTATTTTACCACATCTTTCGTCATTGTCAACGGGAAAGATGGGATTTTTTCGGCACTATCACAACAAAGACGCAAAAAAGACAGCCCGCAGGCTGTCTTTTCTGTGTTTACTCTTTCGCGCTCAGATCGGCGGCGCGGCGCAGAAAGCTCATGGGCGGCACCTGTTTGGGCAGGCGCATGGAGAACACCATCTGGGGCGTTTTCACCTCGGTGAGGGTGCTGCCCTCACTGTCCACCATGGGTGCCGCGGTAACGGTGAAGGGTTTGGTATCGGGGCCCACCACCTCCAGGGTATCCCCTGCTGCAAACTTGTTGCGCAGGCTCAGCGTGGCGTTGCCATCGGCATCGCAATCCGTCACCACGGCGCAGATCTGCCAGTCGCGGATATAGCGGGAGTCCTCGTAATACTGGCCGGGATGGCCGTAGTAGAAGCCGGTGGCGTAATGGCGGTGGGAGACGTGCTCCACCTCGTCGCGCCACACGGGGTCGATGTCGCGGCCGGCATATACATCGTCCAGCACATGGCGATAGGCGCCGGTGACGATGGCGGCGTAGTAGGCGGATTTGGCGCGGCCCTCGATCTTGATGCAGTCGATGCCCACCTTCATGATATCGTCCAGATGGTCGATCATGCACATATCGCGGGAGTTCATGATGTACGTCCCCGTCTCGTCCTCGAATACGGGGAAATATTCGCCGGGGCGCTTCTCCTCCACCAGCGCATACTGGTAGCGGCAGGGCTGGGCACAGGCACCGCGGTTGGCGTCGCGGCCCGTCATATAGTTGGACAGCAGGCATCTGCCGGAATAGGACACGCACTGTGCGCCGTGGCAGAATGTCTCGATCTCCAGCTGCGGGTCGGTGCGGCGGCGGATCTCGGCGATCTCCTCCAGAGACAGCTCACGGGCCAGCACCACACGCTTGGCACCCAAGTCAAACCAGCTCTGGGCCGTGGCGTAGTTGGCGATGGACTGCTGGGTGCTGATGTGGCGCTCACAGCGGGGCGCATACTTCCCCGCCATGGTGAAGGCACCCAGATCGGCAATGATGAGGGCGTCCACACCCGCCGCGTCCAGCCGCTCCAGATGCGCGGGCAGAACATCCACCTCCCCGGAGCGGGGCATGGTGTTCACCGTCACATGGACTTTCACACCGCGGTCATGGGCGTAGCGCACCGCCGCAGAGAGCTCTTCATCGGTGAAGTTACCGGCGAAGGAGCGCATACCGAAGGTGGTGCCCGCCAGATACACGGCATCGGCGCCGTAGGCCACCGCCATTTTCAGTTTTTCCATGTCCCCTGCGGGGGCGAGCAATTCAGGCTTTTTCCAATCCATTAGTCGGGCTGATACATATCACTGTTGACGAAGTTGATGTGGTCGTTGTAGCTGGAGAAGAAGTGGTTCACACCGTCCACACCGGCGGCAAAGTAGAAGTAATCCGTATCGTTGGGATACACGGCGGCGCGAATAGAGCTCAGACCGGGGCAGCAGATGGGGCCCACGGGCAAGCCGGGATATTTGTAGGTGTTATAGGGCGTATCCTTCTCCAGATCGAAGTCGGTCTTATCCTTACCCTCGATATACAGGGAGTAGTAGATGGTGGTATCCAGCTGCAGATAACCGTACGTCTCGCGGTCAAGGGTGTTCATACGGTTATACAGGACCGAGGCGATGTTCTTGCGCTCAGTCTCGTCACCGATACCCTCCTTCTCGATGATGGAGGCCATGGTGATGATCTCCTCCCAGGTGTACTCCGAGCCGCGGATATCGGCCATCAGCTCGTTATCGAAGTGGAGCACGAAGTTGGTCAGCATGGTATCGATGGCGTAAACGGCACTGCGGCTGGGGTCAAAGGCATAGGTGTCGGGGAAGAGATAACCCTCCATACGGCGGATATCGCCCAGCAGTTCGTCATCGAGGAACTCGTAATCCTGGAACTCATAGTTGGCGCAGGCATCCTCCAGTTCCTCCATGGTAGCGACACCCTTCTCCTCCAGCAGCGCCAGGATCTCGTGTACCATCATACCCTCGGGAATGGTGACGCTGATCCATCCCTCCTCCGCGATGAGGTCGGCCTCGTAATCGTGCATATTGCGGATCAGGGCGCGGTAATCCATCTCACTGTGGAGCTGCCATGTGCCGGAGTCGATGACATCCTTGGCATCGAAGAACATACCGCCCACCAGACGGAAGAACCAGCGGTGGTTGATGAGGCCGGCATCCTTCAGCTTTGCAGAGATATCGCCCATGGAATCCTTCTCCTCCACGGTGATCTCGGTGGTGACGGCATCCTTGTTCAGCGAACACATATCGTTCACCAGCAGCCAGCCGATACCGGCCAGCAGGCAGGAGACGATCAGCACGCAAATGAGATACAGCGCCACACCCTGACGGTTGCGCTTTTTCTTCTTTTTTCTGGCAGCGCTCTGACGGCGCACCTCCTCAGCGTTATAATACGCTGTTTCGTACTTGTTGTTATCCTTTGCCATAGCGGTTTCCTTTCTCTTTCGCGGTCACAGGAGGTCAGAAAGACGCTCCACGATCTCGCTGTGGATATCCTCAACGGAGCGCAAAGCTCCGTCCTTTGCACAGTCAACGCGCTCCCAGCCGCAGCGCTCCACCACGAAGGCGGCGTTCTCACGGCAGCGGCGCAGATAGGCGCCATCCTGCTCGTGGATGTCGGCGTGGGAGTTGGTATCGGCCTCGCGGCGGCGCATCAGCTGCTCGGTCACCTCCGTGGGGAGGTCGAGATACATGACGCGGTCGGGTGCAGGCAGACCCAGCATCGTATACTCAAAATGGAAGAGCCAGTCGAGAAACGCGCCCCGCTCCTGAGGCGGCAGCTTGGAGGTCTGATGTACGGCGTTGGAGGTGGTGTAGCGGTCGGCGATCACCAGCCCGCCCTCTTCATAGAACTTGCCCCAATCCTGCTTGTAGGATGCATAGCGGTCGGCGGCATAGAACATGGAGGCGGCGTAGCAGTTCACATCCTCGGGTCTGCTGCCGAAGGCGCCGTTCAGATACAGGCGGATCAGCGCCGAGGACTCCTCCGTATAGCGGGGGAACTCCAGCTTTTTGAAGGGGATGCCCTTTTTCTCCAGTGCAGCGCACAGCATCGCGGTCTGTGTAGCCTTGCCGGAGCCGTCGGTTCCTTCAAATACGATCAGCGTTCCCATAGCGTTCCTCTTCCTTTACATAGTAATACGCATAGCATTATACCACCCTTTTCCCCGTTTGTAAACACAAACAGCGGCCCGGACCGATTCGGTCCGAGCCGCTTGGAAAATTCCATTATGCCGCCTGCTTCTTTTTCCTGTGCTCTTCGTAGAACATATTCAGCACATACAGAACAACGCCGGCCCAGATGAAGTAGAAGCTCACCAGTTTCTCGCGGGTCAGCATCTCGCCCATAATCATGCTGCAGAAAATGCCGATGGTGGGGCTGAGATACTGGCAGATGCCGGTGGTCATCATGGGGAGATTCCGCACGCCCACGGCGTAGAACAGCATGGGTACGCCCGTCACGATACCCGAGCCGATCAGCAGCAGCTGGCGGCTGACGGTGATGGAGGCCATACCGTTATCGCCCATGCGGAAGAAGAGGATGAACAGAAGCGCCAGAGGCACCATCATGATGATCTCCATGCTGGTACTGACAATGGAATCGATGGTCATACTCTTCTTGATGGCGGCATAGATAGCAAAGAGCACCGCCAGAGAAATGGTCACATAGGGCAGACCGCCGAAGCCGTTGGTGCTCAGCACAATGCCCACCACCACGATGGCGATGATGACCAGATGACGCCAGGAGAGCTTTTCTTTAAAGATGACCGCGCCGAAGGTGAACACCACCAGAGGCTGGATATAGTAGCCCAGAGAGCACTCCAGCACGCGGCCGTTCTGCACTGCCCAGAGGTAGATGGCCCAGTCGGCCAGCATCAGCAGCATGGCGGGGATCTCCCGCTTCAGGATCTGCTTATCCATAAAGGCCGCCTTCAGCTGACCCAGCTTGCCCTGCACCTTCAGCAGCACGAGGCAGCACACCGCCGCCCAGATGATACGGCTGGCCAGCAGGAAGAAGGTGTCCATCCCCTCGCAGAGGTACCAGTACAGCGGCTGGAAACCCCAGATCAGGAAGCAGCACAGCATGGCCGAGAGGCCCTTTTTGTAGTTGTATTCACCCATGGGAATCATCTCTTTTCGTATTTACATTGATTGGAAACAATGGTAGAATCATAACACCGCACACATAAAATGGCAATACTCTGTTATAACTTTTTCTTCGGGAGGTCACCGCAATGCTGCTTTTCGATATGGACGGCACCCTCATTAACTCCAACGGCATCTGGCACGATGTGGATGTGGCGTTTCTCCGCCGCCGCAATCTGCCGTATACACAGGAGTACTACGAGGGCGTCGCCCACACGGCACTGCCGCAGGCGGCGGTATTCACCCGCCAGTACTGCCAGATCGACACACCCGACGAGGAGATCATCGCCGAGTGGATGGAGTTGGCAGGCGATATGTACCACACCGTAACCCTCAAGGCAGGCGTGCGGGAGTATCTGGATAAGTGCCGCGCCGAAGGTAAGCGGATGGCGGTGCTCACCTCCTGCGTCCCCTCCCACTGCCGCGTCGCCATGGAGGCCAACGGTCTGAACGAGTATTTCGAAGAGGTGTTCTTTGCCCAGGAGATGGGCCTTGATAAGCGCGAGAGCACCATCTACGGCAAGGTGGCGGCCCTTCTGGGCGTCGCGCCCGAGGAGTGCACCCTCTACGATGACTCTACCGCCGCCAGCCGCGCCGCCCGCGCAGCAGGTATGCAGACGGTGGGCGTGTATGACGAGTTTTTCAACAACGCATGGCCCGAGCTCCAATCCGTCTGCCATAGCACCATCCGCAGTTTCGAGGAACTGGTATAACGATAAAAAAGCACCCCATCGGGTGCTTTTTTCATGTTTCCAGTATCGTTTTCAACCTCTCCAGCGCCTCGGGGAGTTTTGAAAGTTCCAATCCTGCGTAGTTCACCACCAGCACATGGTGTGGCGCGGCGGTGGGATCGGCGTAGTAGTCCGACAGCAGCGCCAAGCGCAGCCCCGCCTCGGCGGCGCGGAGGCGCAGCGTCTCATCGTCCAGTGCGGTATCCAGATGGACGAGGAAGTGGAGTCCCGCGTCCTCCTCGGTAATGCGGGCGCGGAGCGCACTGCCGCGAATGCAGTCGATGACCGCGTCCCGCTTCTGGTGATACCGCTTGCGCATACGGCTCAGGTGCTGCTCAAAGTGGCCCTCCGAGAGAAACGAGGCCAGCGTATACTGCTCAAAGGCCGACACGGTGCAGGCGTAGAACCCCACCTTCTCCCGATATACCGACAGCAGGTGCGGCGGCAGGATCATATAGTTGATGCGGATGGAGGGGGCAATCGTCTTTGAAAATGTGTTCAGGTAGATGACGCGGCTGTTCTCATCCACCGAATAGAGCGTGGGGATGGGACGGCCGACGAATCGGAACTCGCTGTCGTAGTCGTCCTCCAGAATGTAGCGCCCCT
>JAFYVA010000077.1 GCA_017549325.1 Oscillospiraceae bacterium | reverse complement strand
CAACGTGGGCGACAACGTGGGCGACGTGGCCGGCATGGGTGCCGACCTCTTTGAGTCCTATGTCGGTTCTATCGTCTCTGCCATTACCCTCGGTGCCGTGTCCTATTCCATCACCGGCGCCATCTTCCCCCTGCTGCTGGCCGCTGTGGGTATTGCCGCTGCCGTGATCGGCACCTTCTTCGTCAAGGGCGATGAGAAGTCCAGCCCCCACAAGGCACTCAAGACCGGCACCTATGTCTCCAGCGGTGTGGTGGTGGTTGCCTCTTTGCTGATGAGCTGGGGCTTCTTCGGCAACCTGAAGTCTGCGCTGGCCATCATCTTCGGTCTGGTAGTGGGCGTGGTCATCGGTATCATCACCGAGGTCTACACCTCCGGCGACTACCGCTTCGTCAAGAAGATCGCCCAGCAGTCCGAGACCGGCTCTGCCACCACCGTTATCTCCGGTCTGGCCGTGGGTATGCACTCCACCGCCATCCCCATCCTGCTGATCGCCGTGGGCATCATCGGTGCCTATATGGCCGACGGTCTGTACGGTATCGCACTGGCCGCCGTGGGTATGCTGTCCACCACCGGTATCACCGTGGCCGTTGACGCTTACGGCCCCATCGCCGACAACGCCGGCGGTATCGCCGAGATGTCCGGCCTGCCCAAGGGCGTCCGTAACATCACCGACCGCCTCGATGCCGTGGGCAACACCACCGCCGCCATGGGTAAGGGCTTCGCCATCGGCTCGGCCGCCCTCACGGCTCTGGCACTGTTCGTCTCCTATGCCGAGGCTGTCAAGCTCTTCGATCTGGGCATCGATCTGCTGAACTACAAGGTCATCGTCGGTCTGTTCATCGGCGGTATGCTGCCTTTCTTCTTCTCGGCGCTGACCATGGACTCCGTGTCCAAGGCCGCCTATAAGATGATCGAGGAAGTTCGCCGCCAGTTCCGCACCATCCCCGGCATCCTCGAGGGTGAGTCCAAGCCCGATTACACCTCCTGCGTTGCCATCTCCACGCAGGCTGCGCTCCACGAGATGCTGGTTCCCGGCGTCCTGTCCGTGGTGGCACCTCTGGTAGTGGGCATCGTGCTGGGTACCAGCGCACTGGGCGGCCTGCTGGCCGGCGCACTGGTCACCGGCGTGCTGATGGCGCTGTTCATGTCCAACGCCGGCGGCGCATGGGATAACGCCAAGAAGTACATCGAAGAGGGCAATCACGGCGGTAAGGGCAGCGAAGCACATCGCGCCGCCGTCGTGGGCGACACCGTGGGCGATCCCTTCAAGGATACCTCCGGCCCCTCCATCAACATCCTCATCAAGCTGATGACCGTCGTGTCCCTGGTCTTTGCCCCCGTGTTCCTGCTGATCAACGGCGGTATGGGTCTGCTGTAATGGTGCAAAAGGAGGAAATGTATGCATATTTACGAGAAAGAATTTGATTTTGTCATCCAGCGCGCCAAGTCTCTGGAGCGTCCTGCCCGCGTGGTCGTGGCCGGCGCCGACTGTGAAAATATCCTCAAGGCCGTGTTCCATGCGCAGGATAAGGGCTTTTGCAACCCCATTCTGGTGGGTGCCAAGGAGCGCATCATCCCCATGCTGAAGGATCTGGGCCTGTATGACCGCGACTACACCATCAGCGATGTGCCCGATTACGAGCCTCGCTTCGATCCCATCACCGATTACCACGCCTATATGGAGCGCGCCATTAAGATCATCAACGACGGTCTGGGCGACATCCTCATGCGCGGCAACACCTCCACCCGCAACTTCCTCATGCCCATTCTGGACAAGCGCAACAAGCTGGTGGACGGCCTTGTCAGCGAGGTGGCACTGGTAAAGGTGCCCTATTACGACAAGGTGCTGGCACTGTCCGACGTGTCCGTGCTGATCGAGCCCTCCGAGGGTCAGCGCAAGAAGGTAGTGAAGAACATCGTGGACATTCTGAGCCATCTGGGCGTTGAGAAGCCCAAGATCGCCGTGCTGTCTCTGGTGGAGAAGCCCTCCTTCCATATGCGCGACACCGTGGAGGCACAGAATATCGTCCGCTCCCACATGATGGAACCCATCGCCGACTGTGAGCTGGTGGGCCCCCTGCCCTGGGATATGATCGTCAGCAAGGAATCTGCCCGTATCAAGGGCTATGACCACCCGGCCTGCGGCGAGTTCGATGCCGTGCTGATGCCCAATGTCATGGCCGGCAACACCGTTATGAAGGTGCTGACCATGTCTGCCAATGTCAACTCCTGCGGTGTGCTGGCCGGTACCCGTGTGCCCATGGCCATCACCTCCCGCTCCAGCACCGAGGAGCACGCCTACCTGTCCCTGTGCGTGGCCGCTGCCATGCTCCACGAGAAGGAGAAGGAGCAGGCTGGCGAGTAAGTCGATCATCAAAAAAAGAGGCGCTGCATTGCAGCGTCTCTTTTCATTATGCCGTGGCGGTTATTCACCCTTCTTATGATAGCGCAGGGCGCAGATGTCGTCGCCCTTTGCGATGCACTTGGGCAGATCCAGCACGCTGCCGTAGCACTCGCCGATGCCGTGGTCGCCGCACATGGCGATGTCGCAGAGCATGGCGATCTCCTCATCGCTGCATCCGGCGTTCTGCCACGCCTTCACCAGCGGGCAGTAGTGGAAGTCGATGGAGAGCTTGTCGTCGGTGGACTCGACGATGTCCATCTCAAAGACGAACTGTGCCGCCTTGGTAAACAGCGTCTTGCGCAGGCCCTTGAGACTGTCGGTCTTGCCCTTCTTCACCAGATCGGCGCCCTGAGACAGGCCGCAGCGCTTTACCGCCGCGCTGCCGAAATCTCTGGGGTCAAGACCCCGCTTCTTCGCCTCGTCGCACAGCAGATACAGCCAGAAGGCGCGGTGCTCCAACTGTGCGCGGATGGCCTGCAGCAGCCCGTTTTTATATTTCGGCTCGTTTTTTACAATACTCATGGTGGCTCTTCTCCTTATCATTTGGTCATCGGTTTTACGAAATCGCCGTAGTGAGTACAGTATAACACACCGCGCGGCAAAAGTAAATGAACGCGCCGGATCAAGCGCGGCGGCGGGAAGGGGCGCAGTGAAAAAAAGGTTTCGCACAGTTGGTGCGAAACCTTTTTTGTGTTGGGGGATGCTGCGCCGCAGCGGTTACTTCATACCCAACGCGCCGCCCTGCTTCTCAGGTTGGGACTGCGTTTTTTCCACCGAAGTTTCCTGCTTCTGGGGGGCATCCGCCGACTTTTCCTTCTCCTTTTCGGCGTTCTCCGCCTTGAGCTTCTCCATATATTGATCCACGCCGTAGAGGTCGAGCTTATTCGAGGCGATCCACAGCTGCATTCGATCAGCATTGTCGCGTGTCTGGTCGAAAGCATTGACAAGATTTGCGTCGATACTCTCTTTTACAAAGTCCCGCAGACCTACGGTCAGCGCCGTGTAGGTCTTCTTCTGCGTATCGAGGAACGTCTCTTTTTCGGTTTTATCCGTGATATTGTTTGCCTCCGCCAGCAATTTTTTGGCGACCTGGGCTTCCAGCATCGTTGTCATGGCATTGTAGAACTTGTCGGGAGTGAACCCATCGTCTTTAAGCGTGGATAAAATAAGCTCGGAACTACTAGTATTTGCCAGCTCAGTCAGATATTCGTTGAACTGCTGAGGGTTCATCTGGCTGACAGACAGTTTCTTCGGGATGCCCAGAGGGTCGCAGTATTGCTTCTGGCCAAAGGTCTCCTTTTCATTGACTATGTTGATATACTTGCGCTGACGGAAAGTGTCGGTTTTTCCGGCGCTGACATAATTGTCGAAATTCTCCAGAGCGGTCTCGGCAATAAAGTCAAACTTTAAGCCCAGAACATCCTTCTCTGCACTTCTGGCTTCGGGACCTAATTTTACCAGATGTTCCAATTCCTTGGGATTATAGGTCTTGGGCAGGAACTCCTTGATCTCATTGAGCTTGGTTTCAAAGGTTGCGGCATTTTGTGCCAGGATCTCCGCCTTTTGTTCGGGGTTATCCTTAATGCGCTTCAGGATCTCTCTGGCAAGATTACGGCGAATCGAGGTGTGCATGGCGTTCGTGATCGACTCTGCGCTGCGATTCTTGGTCCAGACAGCACCGATAACATTGCCTTGCAGCTCGGCATACTCGTTCAGATCTTTTTCAAATTTCTTCAGATCGTCCTGCAGGGCCTCTCTGTCTGCGTTGTTATTGATAAAACCCGATTTTGCGAGGGCATCATTGAACACCGTCGCGTCGTTGTATGCCTGGATCTCGTCGCGATAATACGAGGAGAAGATGGCCAGAATGTACTTCCACCAGGCGATCCCGTTCACTGCCTGCGGAACGACAGGTTCACTCAGCTGCAGATAGGGCTTTGTTTGTTTCTCGCCTGCCTTTGCTCCCGGATTCTTATCTTCCACAAACAGGAGCTGGCACAGGTTGTTCTCATTGTCGCGGGCATACAGACGGCCGGAGGCTGCATAAGAGGCCAGATCCTCAGCGCTCTCCAGCGTATTTGCCTGAAACTTCCCGTCCTCGCCCAGAACGAACACATTCTCCGACTTGGGGAAAAGGCGACGGGCATATTCGGAAGAACTCAATTTTTCAGCATCCTGAACCGAATATCCCGGAGCAGACTCCTCCCAATCATAACCCCAGAGCATTGTGGCGAGCACAGAGAGATCATCATTAAATGCTTTTGTTTCCGCTGCCGTTGCAGCTTGCAGTTTCTTGGGGGAAACGACTTTCGTATCGCCGGCCATAGTATATTCTCCTTTATGTTCATAGTCGTGCTGTGGTGTTGATACTCATAATACCGCAAAAACCGTGAAAAGGTTACAGTAGTCAGGAAAAATTTTTCTCTTTCCTTTGCTGCGGGTGAAAATAGAAAACAGCGGTATAATCTCCGGCACTTGACAGATACTAACGGCAGAAATCTGTAAATCAAGGAGCGATTGGATATATGAAAGCAACCGGCATCGTGCGCCGTATTGACGATCTCGGCAGGGTCGTCATACCAAAAGAGATCAGAAGGACCATGCGCATCCGCGAGGGCGACCCGCTGGAGATCTATACCACCAAGGAGGGGGAGGTCATCTTTAAGAAATACTCTCTTCTCGGCGGCTTGGAGGACTTCGCCGCCCAGTTTTGCGACACGCTGAGCCGCAGCACCGATTTCATCACCGCCATCACCGACCGCGACAGCATCATCGCCGTGGCCGGCGCTCCCAAGCGGGAGCTGCTGGGCAAGACCATCTCCGAGCCGCTGGAGGAGCGGATGGAGCAGCGGCAGGTGTGGTGTTGGGAGCAGGGACAGCACAGCATCCCCGCCTGTAGCGGCGTGGAGGGCTATTTTGCCGCCGTGGCCGCGCCGATCCTCTGCGCCGGCGATGTGCTGGGTCTGGTGCTGTTTCTGGCGGCGGAGGGCGTGGCCGCCGGGGAGACGGAGCAGAAGCTGGCCCAGTCGGTGGCCGCCTTTTTGGGCCGCAACATGGAGAACTGAAAAAAGAGAGAGGCCGTGGCCTCTCTCTTTTTTTAAGAATGCAGCGCCGTCATAAACTCCCGCACCGCCCGGTGATAGCGGGGCGTGTCGGCAAGGAAGCTGAGCCCGTGCTCGGCGTCGGGGAATGTCTCCAGTCGGACGGGTGAGGCGCAGTTGCGGGCGATCACGCCGCTCATGCGGCAGGGGACGAAGTGATCGTTCTCACCGTGGATGATGAGGATGGGTACCGTGGCCTTCCTCACCGCCTCGGCGGCAGAGGCCGCGCGGAGATCGAACTTGCCGTAGATGCGTGCCGCGGCCGTTGCCAGCATGGCCGTAAGGCCGTGGGGCAGGTTCATGTTGTTCTTGCCCACCTGAGAGATGATGTCCAGCGGCGCGGAGTAGGGGGAGTCGGCGATAATGCCGCGAACATTGTCGGGCAGTGCCAATTCCGTGGCCATCAGCACCGTGGCTGCGCCCATGGACACGCCGTAGAGGGTGATGGCGGGGTTGCCGAAGCGCGCGTTGGCGTAGGCGATCCAGTCGAGACAGTCGAACCGCTCGAGGATGCCGAAGGTGATGCACCGCCCCTCGCTGCCGTTTTGGGAGCGCTCGTTGATCAGCAGTACATTGTGCCCCAAGCTGAGGCTGATCTGTGCCCCGCCGCAGAAATCGCGGTCGATGGTGCCGCGGTAGCCGTGAAAGCCGATGTCCAGCGGCGCGCCGTCAGCGCTGTGGTAGTACCGCCCCGTCAGGCACACGCCGTCCCGCGCCGTGATGGACACGCTCTCGTAGGGGAGAGCCTCCATGTCGGCGATCATCCGGTGGATGCGCTGGCGCTGGGCGCGGAACTGGGGATTATCCAGCGCCGAGAGGGTGGTGTCCCCCTTCAGCGGCACGGGGTAGAAGGCAATGCGATAGACGATGTACAGTGCGGCAAAGACGATGGCCGCCAGCAGCAAAATAACGATCAGCGCAATCATACGATACCGGCGATGAAGAGGGTGGGATCGTCAGCCAGCTTGGCCTTGGCCCAGGAGAGCATCTCGTAGACATTCACCGCGCCGGTGACCACACCGGTGGGCCACACCTCGGCGGTGTGCTCCTCCAGCCACCGGTCGGGGGCGGCAGTGCGTACATAGTAGGGGTGTGCCTCGTTTTCGCCGTCCAGCGCCATGGGTGCGGCGCAGTCGGTGTAGAAGCGGTGCTCGCCGCTGAGGACGGTCAGACAGTCCTGCACCACGTTGGCGGCGGTGGGCATCTGTCCCGCGCCCTGTCCGTAGTAGCTCTGGCGGCCCATCTGTGCGCCCTCGTAGGTGATGAGGTTGAAGTTCTTGGGTACAGCCGATTCCAGTGCGTCGGCGGCGAGGAGGGTGGGCTCAATGTAAGCGCACACGCCCTTCTCCGCGGCGGAGGCGGAGGCCAGCAGCTTACAGGTGAAGCCCTTGGCCTTGAAGGTGGCGATATCGCTGTCGATGACGGTACGGATGCCGAACATGGGGATGGCCTCCTCGTTCAGCACCGCGTCGAAGGCGATGTTGGCCGAGATCACCAGCTTGCGGCGGATATCGTCGCCGTCGATGTCGGCGGAGGGGTCAGCCTCGGCATAGCCCAGTGCCTGCGCCTCCTTGAGGATGGCGTCGAAGGAGACGGGTGCGGCGTGCATGGCATCCATGATAAAGTTGGTAGTGCCGTTCATAATGCCGCCGATGCGCTCGATGGTGTCCAGCTTCCGCACGCGGGCGAGGTTCACCAGCCACGGGATGCCGCCGCCCACGGCGGCGGTGCACAGCAGCGCCACGCCCTTTTCCCGGGCCAGCGCTGTCAGCTCCGTGTAATACGCGGCGATGAGGGCCTTGTTGGCGGTGACTACGTGCTTACCGGCTTCCAGCGCGGCGCTGACATATTCGTAGGCCGGGTGCAGACCGCCCATCACCTCGGCCACGATGTCGATGGCGGGGTCGGTGACAATCTCATTAAAATCGCGGGTGGCAATATGTGCCACGGCGGGCTTTTCCGAGCGCACCAGTACGCGGGTGACCGCCAGATCATCGCGCTGGCGGCACCACTCGTACACGCCGCTGCCTACCACGCCGAAACCCAACAGTGCAATATTCATAGTCGTCTACCTCCTCAGTAACATTGGCAACATTGTACTCCATTCGTGGAACATTGTCAACGAGAGAAACGCGTAGCGCCTGTTGAAAAGGGGAGAAAAGTGTGGTGGAAGCTGCTGAGCTTTATCTGGTAAACATTGAAAAGCCCGCCTTTGTGGCGGGCTTTTCTGTTAGAGAAGAGAGAAAACAAGAGAAAAGATGAGGGGAAAACATTGTAAGATACAATGTTGTAAGCGAATTTATTTTGCCAGTTCCAAGAGGGTGGCGCGATCCACCACGCCGATGGACTTGTTGACGATCTTGCCGTCGCGGAACACCACCAGAGTGGGGATGCTGGCTACCTGAAAGGCCATTGCCAGCTGGGGCAGCTCGTCCACATTGACCTTGACGATGTTGATCTCGTCGGCCACCTCGTCCAGAACGGGGGCAAGCATACGGCAGGGGCCGCACCAGTCAGCCCAGAAGTCCACCACCACGGTGTCCTTGCTCTCCAGAACGAGAGATTCAAAATTTTCGGCAGTTGCGTGTTTGATTGCCATAGAGTTTGCCTCCTTTTGTGTTGTGTTGTTTGTTGAGTGTAGTATATCCCAAGGCGGGGGAGATATCAGTGACAAATGCAACAAAGGATAAAAAAGTTGAAAAAAGCGTAAAAAAACATGACCGCCCCCGATGGGGACGGTCATGGATCGGTATTGCTTAGAACTCAGCGTTGCCCACGGTACGGGGATGGAGCTCCACGTCGCGGATGTTGGACACGCCGGTGAGGTACATCACCATGCGCTCGAAGCCCAGGCCGAAGCCGGCGTGACGGCAGGAGCCGTAACGGCGCAGGTCGCAGTACCACCAGTAGTCGTCGGGGTTCATGCCCAGCTCGGTGATGCGGCTCTCCAGAATCTCCAGACGCTCCTCGCGCTGGCTGCCGCCGATGATCTCGCCGATGCCGGGCACGAGGCAGTCGGCTGCGGCCACGGTCTTGCCGTCGTCGTTGAGGCGCATATAGAAGGCCTTGATCTCCTTGGGGTAGTCGGTAACGAACACGGGGCGCTTGAACACCTGCTCGGTGAGATAGCGCTCATGCTCGGTCTGCAGGTCGGTACCCCACTCCACCTTGTAGTCGAACTTGTCGTTGTTCTTTTTCAGGATCTCCACGGCCTCGGTGTAGCTGATGCGGCCGAAGTCGGAGGAAGCCACCAGCTCCAGACGTTCCTTCAGGCCCTTGTCCACGAAGGAGTTGAAGAACTCGATCTCCTGGGGGCACTTGTCCAGCACGGTGCGGATGATGTGCTTGACCATAGCCTCCATCACTTCCAGATCGCCGTCGAGGTCGCAGAAGGCCATCT
>JAFYVA010000076.1 GCA_017549325.1 Oscillospiraceae bacterium | reverse complement strand
GGCGAGACGGTATTCATCGAGACGATGTTTGAAAACCGCTATCGCCACGTACCGCAGCTGCGGAAGATGGGGGCGGAGATTCGCCTTGCCGAGCGCTGCGCCACCGTATGCGGCGCAGACCGGCTCTGCGGCGCACAGGTAAGTGCCCCCGATCTGCGGGGCGGTGCGGCGCTGATGATCGCGGCGCTGAGTGCCGAAGGCCGTAGCGAAATTCACGATATCCATCACATCCTCCGCGGTTACGAGGATGTGACGGGCAATTTCCGCGCCCTGGGCGCACAGATCTACCAAGGAAACAACGAAGGAGGTGACATCGCATGGCACGACGCAGCCGCTACAACCGCAAACGGCGGCGGGGCGGGTTTTCCCTGCTGTATAAGTTTTTGACCTTCGTGGTCATCTGCGCCGCCATCGCGGTGGCGCTGACCTTGTTCTTTAAGGTGGAGGAGATCACCGTCACCGGCAACCGGCGCTACAGCCAGAGCCAGATCGTCACGGCCTCCGGCATCGCGTTGGAGGACAATATGTTCTTTATGAACAAGTATCAGGTCTCCGACGACATCACCTCCGCCCTGCCCTATATCGAGACGGTGCAGATCCGCCGCGCACTGCCCGACGGACTGATTATCGCGGTGTCGGAGTGCTCGGCACCTGCGGCCATCACATACAACGGAACGGCGTGGCTCCTCTCGGCACAGTGCAAGGTGGTGGACAGCAAGCCCGCCGCAGCGGCAGAGAATTACGCTCAGGTGCTGGGTCTGCCTCTGACGGGCGCACAGGTGGGCAGCGTTATCACCGTGGCAGAGGAACACGCCGCCTCGGCAGAGCTGCTGCAGCGGCTGCTGACGCTGCTGGCGGAGAAGAATATGCTGGCGCAGGTGCAGCAGATCGATCTAAGCGACGGCTCCCTGCTACAGCTGCGGTATCTGGATCGCTTCGATGTCACGCTGCGGCGCGATGCCGATCTGGACTACAAGCTGGACTATCTGCTGGCCGTGGTGGAGCGGCTGGAGGTCAATGAAAAAGGACGCATCGATATGACACAGGAGGATAAAGCCAGCTTTATTCCGCAGCAGGCATAAGTTTTTTCATAAATCGCCGCTTTCCACTTGACCTGCAAAGAAAATCGCAATATAATACAAGATATAGTGTGTTCACTTGGGATAAAACCTCTTGATATACCATCTCTGTGGGAGGATGCAATATGGCTTTCGGAATGGAAACTGGCGTGGAAAATGTGGTAAAAATCAAAGTCATCGGCGTGGGCGGCGGCGGCAACAATGTGGTCAACCGCATGGTGCGCAACGGCGTTCAGGGCGTGGACTTTATTGCTGTGAATACCGATAAGCAGGCGCTCAACGCCTCTTCTGCCGGCTACAAGCTGCAAATCGGCGAGAAGCTCACCGGTGGCAAGGGCGCCGGCTCCAATCCCGACATCGGCCGTCAGGCTGCCGAGGAGACCCGCAACCAGATCAGCAAGGCACTGGAGGACACCGATATGGTGTTCGTCACCGCCGGTATGGGCGGTGGCACCGGTACAGGCGCCGCTCCCGTGGTGGCCGAGGTCGCCCGTGAGCAGGGCGTGCTGACGGTGGGCGTGGTCACCAAGCCCTTCGGTTTCGAGGGCGCACGCCGTATGCGCGCCGCCGAGGCCGGCATCGAGGCACTGCGGGATAAGGTAGACTCTCTGGTCATCATCCCCAACGAGCGCCTCAAGTACGCCACCGATCAGAAAATCACCTTTGCCAACGCCTTCGAGATCGCTGACGATGTGCTGCGTCAGGCAGTGCAGTCTATCTCCGATCTGATCCGCGACACCGGATTCATTAACCTGGACTTCGCCGATGTGACCGCCATCATGAAGGATGCAGGCCTGGCCCACATGGGCGTGGGTCGCGCCGCCGGTAAGGGTAAGGCCGAGGAGGCCGCCCGCATGGCCATTTCCAGCCCCCTGCTGGAGACCTCCATTCAGGGCGCACGCGGCGTGCTGATCAACATCACCGGCTCTCCCGACATCGGTCTGGAAGAGGTGGAGCAGGCTGCCACGCTGGTGCAGCAGGCGGTGCATCCCGAGGCCCTCACCATCTTCGGTGCCACCTTCGACGAGATGCTGGACGACGAGATGCGCGTGACCGTCATCGCCACCGGCTTTGCCGAGGGCGAGGGCAAGTACAAGGCTGCCGCCCCCACCCCCGTGGCCGCTGAGCCCGGTGACGGCGAGGCTGCCACCGAGGCGGCACAGGAAGTGGACAAGTCCTTCGACGACATTCTGGCCATTTTCAACCGCGGCAGCAACTGAGCTGAAATACCATCACAACCGCCGCCAACTACGGGCGGCGGTGTGTTTTTTAGGAGGATCCGTATGCGATTGATTTCCTGGAACGTCAACGGTCTGCGCGCCTGTCTGGGCAAGGGGTTTCTGGACTCGGTGGCCGGACTTGCCCCCGACATCATCTGCCTGCAGGAGACGAAGATGAAGCCCGAACAGGCCGATTTTGAACTGGATGGCTACCACCGCTTCTGGAACAGCGCCGACAAGGCGGGCTATTCCGGCACGGCCGTCTTTACCCGCACCGAACCCCTCTGCGTCACTTACGGGTTCGGCGAGGACGTGCACCGCCATGAAGGACGCATCATTACGGCGGAGTATGCGGATTTTTATCTCGTATGCTGCTACACGCCCAACTCACAGGACGGCCTCAAGCGTCTGCCCTACCGTCTGGAGTGGGAGGCGGCGCTGCGGGAATATCTGATGGAGCTGGACGCCATCAAGCCCGTGGTCTACTGCGGCGATCTGAACGTGGCGGCCACGGAGATGGACATCAAGAACCCCAAGGCCAACGAGCGCAGCGCAGGCTTCACCGTCGAGGAGCGCACGGCGCTGAAAACGCTGCTGGACAGCGGCTTTGCCGATACCTTCCGCCGTCTCCACCCCGACACGGTGGAGTATTCGTGGTGGTCCTACCGCTTCCGCGCCCGGGAGCGGAACGCCGGCTGGCGCATCGACTATTTCCTCGTCTCGGAGCGGCTGATGCCCCGCGTAACGGCTGCGGAGATCCACGGCGAGGTGATGGGCAGCGACCACTGCCCTGTGCTGCTGGAACTGGAATAAGGCGCTCCATACCGCAAAACAAACAAGCCACCGTTCTTTGAGAACGGTGGCTTGTGGCTTTATTGGGATATGCTTGCCGCAGGAAACTGCGACAGCGGGAAGCGGTACCGCTCCCTTTTCTCAGCGGCGGACGGTGGCGGGGGCGGGGACATAGTCCTCGGCCAGATCGAAGGGATAATAGTTCTTGGGCAGCTTGCGCCACACCAGACGCTTGAGGTTAGAGGTACCGGCACCGGGGGTATCGGCGTTGCACATCACGCTGGCAAAGGCGCTGTAGGGTACGCGGAAAGAGGTGTTGGCCTTCACCACGATGAGGTCATAGACCTTCGGCTCGATGCCGAAGTGGCGCAGGATCTGGGGATCGCCGGAGGCGCCGGGCTGCTCGCAGACCATGATGTCCACGAAGCCGAAGCCCAGCACGGCGGAAAGACCCACATTGCAGTGCAGACCCTTGCCGGCGGGACCTTCCTGCAGGAAGTCGCCGTCGTGGAGGGAGCGCACCACGGCCTCGCCCTTCAGCGGAGCGGGCATATCGGGGGTGAACTTGTTGCCCACCTCGAAGTACGCCTTGTTGCCAACGCCCACCTCGAAGGCCTTCTTGGCGGCCTCGGGGTCCTTGACGAACATACCGCTGCGGATGGTGGCGTTACGCTCCTGCAGACGCAGGGCCACATAGGCGCTGTCACCCACGGCACCGCCATTGGGGGAGTCGGCGCTGTCCACCAGGATCACAGGCTTGGGGGTATCGGGATTCTCAGCCAGATCGATGATCTCGTCCACGCTCATCAGATCGGGCCACATACCGTCGCGGATGGCGAAGAAGCGGGCGGCCAGATCGTCGGCATAGCGGCAGGCCACAGACTCGTCGGACGCCACGGCAATGATGGTGCAGCCGATGGTCTCGATGTCCAGCCAGGGCTGGACGTTGAAGATGGTGTAATCCTGCAGCGTACCGTCGGCAACCAGGGATTTGGCATAGTCCACCACGCTCTTGAAGGGCTCAGCCTGGGTGGTATAACCGGCAGGCGGCGTCATCATGGGGATGGTGGTGGCAGCCAGACGCACGCTCTCCCCTGCCAGCTTACGCATACCCAGAGAGGCAGCGCGATAGCCGGTCTCGTAGAAGTCCACGTGGGGATAGGTCTGATAGCCGCAGATGATGTCGGCAGATGCCAGCATCAGGGGCGTGGTGTTGGCGTGGAGGTCGCAGGATGCGGCCATGACCACATCGGGGCCCACCTTCTCGCGGATAAAGGACAGCAGTGCGCCGGAGGCATCGTCCTCGCTCTCGGTGCAGCAGGCACCGTGGAGGGAGGCAAAGACGGCATCCACAGGGCCGTACTTCTCCAGATCGGCGCGGACTTTGTCCTTCAAAAATGCCAGTGCATCGTCGGACACACGGCCGCCGGAGCCGCCGAAGAGGGACTGGGAGAGGATCAGCTCACCGCCGAACTCCTCCACCGCGTCGATCATACCGTGCAGCGCACAGGGAACGGCTTTGGCCAGGTCGTAGGCCTCCTTGCCCTCGGCGCAGCGAACCTTTTGGAAACAATTTTCAAGGGTAGATACCAGAGGGTTAAACGTGTCGCTCTCCTGATGGAATTCGCAAACCAATACACGTTTACGCTCACTCATTGTTAACATCTCCTTCCATGGACTTATTCCAGCCCACATATGCGCAGGAATGCCGGATACCCCTTTGGGCTTATCCGATCGCTGATCCCTACGATATCGTCTCTTGTTCTGTCTCAGCCGTTGAGTTCAAAATACATATCCTGCAGTGTAGGATACAAACGGCGGAACAGACCATACATTTTTTCGTAAACAGCCGTGTGATCCGGACGGGGTTCATAGCGCTTTTCAATACGGATCATACGGTTGATATCCTCAAAGTCATTGCACTTACCCAAACCGATGAGTGCACAGTAAGCCGTGCCGATCGCGCCGGCGTGGCGGGAATCGGCGGGCACTTCAATAGGAAGCTGCAGTACATCCGACAGCATCTGCATCCAGTGGGCGCTGCCGGTACCGCCGCCTACCACCCGCAGCATGGGGATATCCTTCCCCGTGTCGCGGCGATATGCGTCCAGCTTCCAGCGCAGCATGTAGCAGATACCCTCCAGCATGGCGTTGACAAAATAGCGACGGTCATGGGAGGCGTCGATGTTGAAAAAGACACCGCGGGCTTTGTCCGACAGAGGCGGACGCTCACCGTGGAGCCAGGGCGTAGCCAGCATACCGCCGCTGCCGGCAGGTACCTGTGCCACATCGCGGTTGACCACGTCGTAGACACCGCCGCCGAGTTCCTTCCACTCGTTGTGATAGAACTGGCGGATGGCCCAGTCGAAACTCATGCAGGCAGACTGCATGGTGTAGAGAAGTGTCTCCTTCTCGCGGTCCAGTGACTGGTAGGCCTCTCCGACGCCGTCGCGGCGCTCCGGTGCTGTGATACCCAGCCAACCGGAAGAGCCGAGATAGATGTGCGCTGCGCCCATTGCGCTGCTGCCCGAGCCGATGGTGATGGCGGGAATGTCACCGCAGCCACCAAAGACAGGCGTGCCTTCGCAAAGGCCCAGTTCCGCTGCCGCCTGTGCCGTCAGGCCACCCTGGGTCTCCCACGGCATCATAATGGGCGGGAACTTGGACATATCCAGTTCCGCTGCTGCCATAATGGCGGCATAATCCTCGTTGAGATCGGCCTTCGGGGAGCTGACGAGACAGTTGGTCAGGTCCACGCCCTTCTTGCCGGTACTCTTAAACTTCAAATATGCGTTGTTCTCCAGAATGCAGTCTGCTGCGGCATAGATGTCGGGATGCTCGTCCCGCAGCCACATCAAGCGCGCCCAGTAATCCTGCGCACAGAAGCGGTCAGTGCCCATACGCTCGTTCAGAACCTTCGCCTGCTTCTCGCCGCGGGCATCCAGCCAGATCATACAGTTGCGCAGCACGTTACCGTCCTTGTCGATGGGGATGATTCCCTTCCACATGGTGCCAAACACCACACCCACCACATCTTCGCCCTGCACGTTACCGGCGGCGAGTGCTTCGTGGGTCGCCTTACAAACTGCGCGCCAATAGGCGTCCGGCTCCTGCTCCGCCCAGCCGGTGCGGGGCGTGAGAAGCGGATAAGAGGCAGTGGCATAGCTGCGCACGGCACCCTCTTCCGCCGTTACCAACACGGCTTTCACGCCGCTGGTGCCAAAATCGTAGGAAGCAATATAGGTATTCTTCATAATCGTACTCCTGTGGCAAGCAACAAAGCAGGGCGCTGTGCCGGGCACAGCGCCCTGCTGGCTGTTAAACTACATTCCGTTGGTTGTTGCGGTTTGGCGATTATTCGAGGCCAACATACTGATACATGGTATCGGCGACATGGGACATATCCTGCACGATACCGCGATCCTTACCTTCCTTCAGCGCCACGCGGCACAGGTCGATTGCGCCGTCCAGCATGAAGCCGGGAACGCCAACCTCGTCGCAGAGCTTCTTCATATAGGTCAGATCCTTCAGACCCAGATTCAGGGCGAAGTCCATGTGATAGTTCTTCTCGATGTACTTCTTGGAGTAGAACTGGAAGAACCAGGTGTCATAGAACTCAGTGTTCAGCACATCGTACAGCTTCTCGGGAGCGAAACCGTGAGCAGCCATGACGGGATAGAGCTGAGCATACATGATGGCCTGCAGCAGACCTGCCCAGTTCTGGGCCAGCTTCATCAGGTGGCCGGTGCCGCTCTCGCCCACATACTTCCAGGAGCCGCTGTAGCTCTCGAACATATCGGCGTACTTGTCGATGACTTCCTTATCACCGGCAACCACCACGGGCAGCGTGCCGTCCCAGGCTTCCTGGGGACCGGCCAGCAGAGGAGAGTCGATCATAGCGCCGCCGGCGGCCTTCATCTTCTGAGCCAGCTCCTTGGTAGAGGTAGGATAGCTGGTGGACAGGTCCACAACAACCTTACCCTCGACACCTGCATCGAAGAACTGAGCCATGGTGGCCTCGATGACGGCAGAGTTGGGCAGGGACAGGAAGGTGACCTCGCTGCGCTCAAAGACTTCCTTGGCGCTGGAGCACATATAGGCCTCGCCCTCAAAACGCTTCATGTTGTCAGCCATCACGTCGAAGATGCTGACATCGTTACCGGCCAGAATCAGGTTGTGGCAGATGCCCTTACCCATGTTGCCGACGCCGACAAAACCGATCTTACGCTTCATATTGGTTTCCTACCTTTCGTTAAATGAGTTAAGATTACAGACTGTGGATGCAGCCGCCCATATAGGACTCGGCAGCTTCCATGATGGACTCGCTGACGGTGGGATGTGCGTGGATGGTCTGTGCGATATCCTCGACGCAGCCCTCCAGCTTCATCACGGCGGCACACTCGCCGATCATCTCGGTGGCGTGGGGGCCGATGATGTGGACGCCCAGTACCTCGTTGGTCTCGGCCTGGCCGATGATCTTCACGAAGCCCACAGGCTGACCCACGATCATGGAACGACCGTTGGCGCGGAAGGGGAACTTGCCGGTCTTATAGGGGATGCCGGCAGCCTTGACCTGCTCCTCGGTCATACCCACGGAGGCGATCTCAGGCTCGCAGTAGATGCAGCCGGGAACGACCTTCATGTTAATGTTGGAAGCGTGGCCGCACAGATGCTCGGCAACGGTGATACCCTCGGCAGAGGCCACATGGGCCAGCATGCCCATACCGTTGGAGTCGCCGATGGCGTACACGCCGGGGACGGAGGTCATGAAGTTCTCGTCAACGGGGATGCCGCTCTTGCGGTCAGCCTTGATGCCGATGTTCTCCAGACCCAGGCCGTCGAACTCGGGGCCGCGGCCCAGAGCTGCCAGGACCCAATCAGCCTCGACCTGCTGCTCCTGACCGTTCTCGGTGAAGGTGACGACCTTCTTGTCGCCCTTATCGGAGACGGAGGAGACGCGGGCGGAAAGACGGATGTCCATCTTGTCCTTCAGCAGGCGGGCGCACTCGTCGGAGACTTCGCCGTCCATGATGGCAACCAGCTTATCCAGAGCCTCGATGACGGTGACCTTGGCGCCGAAGTTGGCGTAGACCACGGCCAGCTCCATACCGATGACGCCGCCGCCGATGATGGCAACGCTGCCGGGCAGGTTGGTCACATGGAGTGCCTCGGTGCTGGTCAGGACGTTCTTGCCGTCGAGACCGGGGATGGGGGGATTCATAGTCTTGGAGCCGGTGGCGATGACGATGTTCTCAGCCGTCAGCTTGCGCTCGTTGGCGCCGTCCACCA
Organism: Oscillospiraceae bacterium; assembly: GCA_017549325.1. Next base: position 1,863 of record JAFYVA010000076.1, on the reverse strand, counting down.
CCTTGATGGTCTTGGCGTCCACGAAGCTGGCCTGACCGCGAACGGTCTCCACCTTGCGGGCGCGCAGCAGGCTCTCCACGCCGCGAACCAGACCGTTGACGATCTTCTCGCGGAAGGCGTCCACCTGAGCCAGATTGGCCTTGAGGCCCTCGACCTCCACGCCCATGGCAGCGCCGTTCTTGACGCTCTCATAGAGCTCAGCGCTCTGCAGCAGAGCCTTGGTGGGGATGCAGCCGCGGTTGAGGCAGGTGCCGCCCACACGGTCGCGCTCCACGAGGATGACCTTCTTGCCCAGCATGCCCAGCTTGTTGGCGCAGACATAGCCGCCGGGGCCGCCGCCGATGACGATCACGTCGGCATCATAGTTGGCAGCGGGAGCAGCAGGTGCTGCAGCGGGTGCTGCGGCTGCGGGAGCAGCAGCGGCAGGAGCGGCGAAACCGGCGCTCTCCAGCGTCTCGCCGTCTTCCAGGATCACGGCCACAGCGTTGCCCAGCTTGACCACGGAGCCCTCGGACACCAGCAGACGGACGGTGCCGCCCTTCTTGGCGGGGATGGGAGCGGTGGACTTATCGTATTCCAGCTCGTAGATAGGGGTACCCTCTTCCACCTTGTCGCCGTCCTTCACGAAGAAGCGGGCAACGGTACCCTCGGTCATGGTCTGACCGAGACGAGGGACAATTACTTTCTGTGCCATTTTATTTCCTCCTTAACTACCGGAAATCAGTCCAGCAGAAGCAGGACGGGATTCTCGATGTACTTGGTCATGGACTGCAGGAACAGTGCTGCAGGATAACCGTCGATGACGCGATGGTCGTGGGTGATGGACAGCACGGCCTTGGAGCGGATGGTGATCTCACCGTTGTAGACGGCGGGCTCCTCCACGGTACGGCCAATGCCCAGAATGGCGCTCTGAGGCATATTGATGATGGGGGTAAAGGCATCGATACCCACCATGCCCAGATTGGTGATGGAGAACGTGCCATCAGCCATGTCGGCGCCGCCCAGACCGCCGGACTTTGCCTTCTTAATGAGGCGGCTGCTCTCGGCGTTGATCTCGGGAAGGCTCAGCTTGTCGGCGTTGCGCACCACGGGAACCACCAGACCGTTGTCCAGAGCCACGGCGATACCGATGTTCACATCGGCGCGATAGACGATCTCATCACCCTCGAGAGTGGTGTTGATGATCTCGTTCTCACGCAGAGCCTTGGCGGTGGCCTTCACCAGCAGGTCGGTGACGGTCAGCTTCACACCGCTGGCGGCCAGCTCCTTGTTGAGCTGCTGACGAACCTTGAGAAGCTCGGTCATGTCCACCTTGGTGGTCAGCGTAGCGGAGGGATACAGGTTGGCGCTCTCGGTCATACGCTGAGAGATCACCTTACGCATACCGCTCATCTTCTCACGGCGATCGCCGGTGGGAGCAGCGGGAGCAGTCCAGTTGCAGCGACGGCAGGTGGTGCCGCACTCGGGGCCGCCGTGGAAGTTGGCAGCATCGCTCTTCTGGGAAGCGGCATAGGCCTCCACATCCTCGCGGTTGATACGCTTGCCATCCTTGGGGACGACCTTGCTGATATCCACGCCCAGGCTCTCAGCCACCTTGCGGGCCAGAGGAGAGGCCTTGTAAGCGCCGGCAGCAGCGGGAGCCTCGGCAGCGGCGGGAGCGGGAGCGACAGCGGCGGCAGCAGCCTTCTGGGCTGCGGCGAATGCCTCCAGATCCTCCTGGGTGATGCGCTTGCCGTTGGCAGGCACCACGGCAGCCAGATCGATGCCCATCTCCTTGGCCAGAGCCTTAATACGGGGAGCGGCAGAGTAGGCGCTCTTGGCAGCGGGGGCTGCGGCGGGAGCAGCAGCAACGGGGGCGGGAGC
>JAFYVA010000075.1 GCA_017549325.1 Oscillospiraceae bacterium | reverse complement strand
TTCATAAATGAAAAGAAAAAACCGCCCGGAACACGGACGGTTTTTCTTCGATCAATTTGCTGCTTACAGCTTCTCGCGGACCTTGGCGGCCTTACCGACGCGGTCACGCAGATAGTACAGCTTGGCGCGACGCACGAAACCGTGACGAACGGTCTCGATGGTCTCGATGGAAGGAGAATGGACAGGGAAAACCTTCTCTACGCCAACGCCGTAAGAGACGCGACGAACGGTGAAAGTCTCCTCGATGCCACCGTGCTTCTTGGCGATAACGGTGCCCTCGAAGACCTGGATACGCTCACGGGAGCCTTCCTTAACCTTCACGTGCACGCGAACGGTGTCGCCGACCTCAACCTGAGGCACTTCCTTCAGCTGCTTTTCAGTCAAAGCTTTGATCAGATCCATGGATATTTTCCTCCTATATTATAGGTGTTCTTAACGCCATACATGGTGTCTTCTTCATCTTTCGAGACACCGGCGACAGAGGACCGCCCTTTTAACGCCATGATAGAATATCACACAACTTACAAAAATGCAAGAGGAAATTTCACTTTTCTTCCAAAATTATCGAAAATCTTTTCCGTTTGCATCCAAAATGCGCTTGCGGCGAATACGGACGAAGTCGGGCATAAGCTCCGGCAGCTCACGGGCGATGGCTTTTTCAATGAGCTGGGGGTTCAGACCGGGATTCTGTGCCTGCACCGTCAGATCGATGTGCAGTTCCTTCTCCCCTTCCGTCACCGCGCTGTCAAGGATCATGGGGGCAATGTCCACCTCGGCCAGTTCCTTGCGCTTGGTACGCTTTTCAATGATCAGGCTCTCCCGCTTCAACAGTGCATCAATCGCCTCACATGCGCCGGCAGGCACACCGTTATCGTACTCCAGCGTCACATCGGCACGGAGCGCATAGAGCTCACGGACAGGGCGCGTCACCTCGTAGCAATCCAGCACGCGGATACCAGCAGGCATACCGGTATTGAGCTTTTCGGCAATACCACTGCCATCGCTCTGCTGAGTCACCTCAAAATCCAGCAGCTCGCACTCACTGCTCTGGCCAACGCTCAGCGGCAGCACGATAGAGATGATGGGATGAGGATGGTAACCCTGCGTGTGCTTGATCTCCAGTTCCGTACGGGGGAAGCAGCGCTGGAAGGTACGCATCAGGTCGAGATGGGAGATATAGGCGGCCTGTGCCTCCTTGATAAACAGTAATCTCAACTTAGACATCGCACTTACCTCCCACCATTCGGTTGGCACCGCAGGCATTGCACTGAGTACGGCAATCGGGCGTAGTGACACCCTCAAAAGCACGCTCACGCTCACGCCAGAGATAGTTTTCCGTCACGCCGGAGGAGATCATCGCCCAGGGCATCAGCTCATCCTTTGCGCGCTCGCGGTAGGCATAGAACGCAGGATCGATGCCGCACTCGACAAACGCCTCCTCCCAGCGAGAGAGGTCGAAGTAGTCATCCCAGGTGTCCAGCTTGGCACCCTTGCGCCACGCCGTCTCCAGCACCTTGCCAATGCGGCGGTCACCGCGGGCAAGAACGGCCTCCAGGAAGGAGGTCTCGCCGTCATGCCAGTTGTAGGTGACGGTCTTGGTGGTAATGGCCTCGCGCAGGAGCTTCACGCGGCGCTCATACTCCTCACGGGTGATCTGGGGTTCCCACTGGAACGCCGTATGGGGCTTGGGGACAAAGTAAGAGGTGGATACCGTGATACGGATACCGCGCTGCTTATTCTGTGCGCTCTCGCGCCAGGCGTGCATCACGCGGGCGGCCACATCGGCGATGGCCAGCACATCCTCATCCGTCTCGGTAGGCAGACCCAGCATGAAATAGAGCTTCACGGCACTGTAGTCACCGGCAAAAGCGGTACGGCAGGACTGCAGGAGATCCTCCAGCGTCACATTTTTGTTAATGACATCGCGCAGACGCTGGCTGCCCGCCTCGGGGGCAAAGGTAAGGCCCGTCTTACGGCCCTTGGCAAGGCGCTGCATGAGATCCATCGAGAAGTTGTCGGCGCGCAGAGAAGGCAGTGACAGGCTCACATGGCGCTCGGCGCAGAAAGCCTCCAGATCATCGCACAGTTCCGTCAGAGGCGGATAGTCACTGGTGCTGAGGCTGGAGAGGGTCACTTCCTGATAGCCGGAATCATTACAGGCCTCAAGGCAGTACCGGGCGCACAGATCACGGCTGCGGTTACGGACGGGGCGGTAGACATAGCCCGCCTGGCAGAAGCGGCAGCCGCGGATACAGCCGCGGAACAGCTCCAGCGTCACGCGATCCTGCACGATCTCCGTGGAGGGCACGATGGTCTTGACGGGGAAATAGGACTGATCCATATCCTCCACAATGCGCTTGCGTACCTGTGCAGGCGCCCCCTCCAGAGGAACGATCTGGGCGACAGTGCCGTCGGCATTGTACTTGATATCGTAGAGAGAGGGCACATAAAGACCCTGAATCTTCGCGGCTTCCACGAGGAAATCGTGCTTGCTCCACCCCTCGCGGCGCGCCTTGCGGTGCAGTTCGATGAGCTCCACCGTCACATCCTCGCCCTCACCGAGGGAGACGATGTCGATGAAGTCCGCCATGGGCTCGGCGTTGTACATGGCCGTACCACCGGCGATCACCAGCGGCGTCAGCGCCGTACGCTGGGCAGCGTGGAGCGGAATGTTTGCCAGATCCAGCATATTGAGAATGGTGGGAAATGCCATCTCATAGCCCACGGAGAAGGCCACAATGTCAAAATCGGTGATGGGATCACCGGACTCAAGACCAAACAGAGGGATATTCTGCTTACGCATCTCCTCTTCCATGTCGCCCCAAGGGGCAAATACGCGCTCACACCACACGCCGTCCATGTTGTTCATGACACCGTAGAGAATGCGCATACCCAAATTGGACATACCGATCTCATAGGTATCGGGGAAGCAGAAAGCCACGTGGGTATCCACCTGCGCCTTGTCCTTCATCACCGCGTTGTACTCGCCGCCCACATAGCGGGCAGGTTTCTGCACACGGGGTAAAATTCTCTCTAAACGCTTATCCACAATATTTCTCCAATCCTTGCAGGAAATTTTCTCGTATCTATGTATTTTACCCTGTTTGCACCTGTTTGACAAGTCCTATTTGTCTCAGGGGAACCCGAAGTAACCCCACAGCTGCCAGCAGCAGAAACGGGCTCCCCCCTTGCTGCAGCATCCATAATGCGGCCAGCGTCAACAGACACGCCGCAATCATACCCACTATGGTGCTGATACGGTCTGCGGTATACGGCCCCAGGCACCAGCACGAGGCATTCCACAGCAGCATACCCCCATCCAAAGGCATCACAGGCAGCAGGTTAAACAGACCCAGTACCAGATGCACGCCACCTAAAAGATAGCACAGCTCCCACCGCGTTCCCAAATGGGACAGCAGCACCGCCAACAGCAGATTTACCGCCGGCCCTGATGCTGCCAGAAGGAGTTCTTGTCCATAGGACATCCGCCCCTCGATATCCATTTCCGCGCCGAGCGGCGTAATGCTTATTCCCTTTACACTTCCCTTCAATAGCCGAAGCGCAGCATAGTGTCCCAGCTCATGCAGCAGCGATGCCGAAAAGATGGCCAGCAACAGAACGGGCGGGAACAGTATCAGCAATACCGCCAACAGCACCGGCACAGCCGGTGCAATATGAACCTTTTTCACTGCACTACGCCACATAGTACACGGGATTGAGATAGCGTCCATCGCGGCACAGTTCGAAGTGGAGATGGTGACCGGTGGCATCTCCCGTGTCCCCCACTTCGGCAATCGGATCTCCCAACTTCACCGATTGTCCGGAAGAGGCGGTAACGCGGCTGCAGTGGGCATAGAGAGTCGTAACGCCGTTGGCATGTCCCACCTCTACATATTTCCCCAGAGAAGTGCTCTCTGCTACCGCGATGACCGTACCGTCGGCGAAGGCGTTGATGACCGTCCCCTCCTCAGCGGAGATGTCTACGCCGTAATGAAACCGCTCTTGCCCTACCATGGGATGATCGCGGTAACCGAAGGAGGAATTCATTGTCCCTTCGACGGGACAGACATATGCAAAGCCCAGTACCTGCTGCAGCATTTCCACGCGGGCCGGCGTGGTTTCCGGGCTATAAACGGCATCGGTGCGGTCCGGTGTGGCACTGACCTCTACGGTATCGGAGCCAAAAACCGCCACACACAATTCATCAATAGCCTGTTCCAGCTCTTCCCCGCCAATGGCGCGGCCTGCGGCAGAAAAGGCCGCCACGAAGTCCGTCTCCTCCCCCATCAATCGCAGCACTTCCCCGCCATAACGCTCCACGACATCGGGCATAGTCAACTTTACCCCCACGACGCAGATCAGCACCATGGCGCTGACAAGCAACTGCACCAACATACGGTTTTTTCGGCGTGGTACGGGCTTCGTTTGCGGTTGTTCCACCCTTTTTCCACGGGGCGGCACGTTTTCTGCACTGCGTACACGGGCCATTGCCGCAGCTCTGGCGGCAGCTGCACGGGGATCGTGCCGCAGTGACATAG
>JAFYVA010000074.1 GCA_017549325.1 Oscillospiraceae bacterium | reverse complement strand
CGAGACCATGATGGGCGATACCGGTGTGGCCGTGAACCCCGAGGATGAGAAGTTCCAGCACCTCATCGGCAAGAAGTGCATCCTGCCCATCATGAACCGCGAGATCCCCATCGTGGGCGACGAGTACTGCGAGATCGGCTTCGGTACCGGCGCCGTGAAGATGACGCCTGCCCATGACCCCAACGACTTCGAGGTGGGTCTGCGTCACAATCTGGAGGTCATCCGCTGCATCGCCGATGACGGTACCATCAACGAAAACGGCGGTAAGTACAACGGCATGGATCGCTACGAGTGCCGTAAGGCCATCGTGGCCGATCTGGAGGCCGAGGGCTATCTGGTGAAGGCTGAGCCCTACAGCCACAATGTGGGTACCTGCTACCGCTGCCATAACGATGTGGAGCCTCTGATCTCCGCCCAGTGGTTCGTGAAGATGCAGCCTCTGGCCGAGGAGGCCATCCGTGTGGTGAAGGACGATACTGTCAAGTTCGTTCCCGAGCGCTTTACCAAGACCTATATCAACTGGATGGAGAATGTCCATGACTGGTGCATTTCCCGTCAGCTGTGGTGGGGCCATCAGATCCCCGCTTGGTACTGCGACGAGTGCGGCCACATCAATGTGGATCGCGAAGATCCTACCAAGTGCGCCAAGTGCGGCTGCACTAGCCTGACCCGTGAAGAGGATGTGCTAGACACCTGGTTCAGCTCCGCTCTGTGGCCCTTCTCCACTCTGGGCTGGCCCGATCTGGACGCCAAGGATCTGAACTACTGGTATCCCACCTCTGTGCTGGTCACCGGCTATGACATCATCTTCTTCTGGGTTGCCCGTATGATCTTCTCCGGTATGGAGCAGATGAAGAAGGAGCCCTTCAAGACCGTGCTGATCCACGGCCTCGTCCGCGATGACAAGGGCCGCAAGATGTCCAAGTCTCTGGGCAACGGTATCGATCCTCTGGAGATGGCCGAGCAGTACGGCGCCGACGCGCTGCGCTTCAACCTCATCACCGGTAACAGCCCCGGTAACGATATGCGTTTCTTTGTGGAGAAGTGCGAGGCAATGCGCAACTTCGCCAACAAGATCTGGAACGCCTCCCGCTTTGTGATGATGAACCTCACCATCGACAAGGTGGAGCTGCCTGAGAAGCTGGAGCTGGAGGATAAGTGGGTGCTCTCCAAGCTGAACACCCTGATCCGCGAGGTCACCGAGAACATGGACGCTTTCGAGCTGGGTATCGCCTCTGCCAAGGTCTATGACTTCATCTGGGATACCTACTGTGACTGGTATATCGAGCTGACCAAGACCCGTCTCAACGGCGAGGATGCCGAGGGTAAGAAGGCTGCCGAGAATGTGCTGTGCTATGTGCTGCTGCGCGTTCTGGAGCTGATGCATCCCTTTATGCCCTTCATCACCGAGGAGATCTGGCAGGCTCTGCCTCACGAGGGCGATTTCCTCATCACCGCAAATTGGCCCCAGTACGACGAGAAGTTTGCCTTCCCTGAGGCCGAGGCTGACATGGAGTGCGTGAAGGACGCCATTACCGCTGTCCGCGCCCGCCGCAACGAGATGAATGTGCCCCCCTCCAAGAAGGCACAGATGATCATCGTCACCGATCGCGGCGCCACCTATGAGGTGGGCAGCCACTTCATCATGCGTCTTGCCTACGCCAGCGAGGTGACCGTCACCGCCGAGGCTCCCACCAATCTGGCAGGCATGGTAGCTGTGGCTACCCACGATGCCACCATCTATCTGCCTCTGGCTGAACTGGTGGACATTGCCGCCGAGCTGGATCGTATCGCCAAGGAGCGCGCCAAGGCTGAGGACAACCTGCGCCGCATCGAGGCAAAGCTCAGCAACGAGTCCTTTACCTCCCGTGCCCCCGAGGCTGTGGTCAATGCCGAGCGTGAGAAGGCTGACAAGGCCCGCGCCCTCATTGCCAAGCTGGATGAATCTGCCGCTGCCATGCAGTTCTGATTTTCTAACTGCTGCGACAGTATTCGCGGAGTTCTGCACATAAAAACCAGTATAATCACCGTAGAGATTTCTCTGCGGTGATTATTTTTTTTGCATGAAAAAAGACATGCCCGCAGAGCATGCCTATACCTACAAAAAGGAGTCAATATGATGGAAGTGATCGCAACGAGCCGCGACCGTGCGTTAGAACTGAAGCTAAAAGGGGAGTTGGACCACCACGGTGCCTGCGGCCTGCTTTCCAAATTGGAGCGTGAAATCGATGCCGTGTTGCCCACGGAGCTGGTAATGGATTTCCATGGCGTCACCTTTATGGACAGTGCCGGTATCGCTGTGGCGCTGCGTGGCTGGCAGCGGATGCGGGAGACGGGTGGGAGCGTGATTTTGCGCGGTGTATCGACCCAGGCGCGTAAGGTGTTGGAGACCGCCGGTATCGGGCGAATGATGAGTATCGAGTAAATCCATCATATAAGGAGGATATACATATGCAGCGCACTGAAAATTATATGGTGCTGGAATTTTTGAGCCGCAGCAGCAACGAGGGCTTTGCCCGCAGCGCCGTGGCGGCTTTTGCCGCACAATTAGACCCGACACTGGATGAACTGGGGGATATTAAGACCGCGGTCAGTGAGGCCGTTACCAACGCCATTGTCCATGGCTATCCCGACAAGCTGGGTAAAATCGTGCTGAAGGTTCGCATTTTGGAGAAGAATACAATGGAACTGAGTATTCGCGATTGGGGACGCGGCATTGAGAATATCGAAAAGGCTCGCGAGCCGCTCTACACGACGGGAGGCGCCGAGCGCAGCGGCATGGGATTTACCATTATGGAGAGCTTCACGGACCGCATGCGTGTCAAATCTGAGGTAGGCCGCGGCACCACCGTGGTGATGCAGAAGCGTATCGCACCCCGCCTGCGATGAACGAGCGACTGGCGTTATTGGAGCGGGCACAGGAGGGGGACGAGGCAGCGACCAGCCAAATGCTGGAGGAGAACAGCGGTCTGATCTGGTCCATTGTACGGCGCTACTACGGCTGCGGCGTGGAAAGCGACGATCTCTATCAGCTGGGATGCATTGGATTTATCAAAGCTGTAAAGGGATTTGACTTTGCATACGGGACACAGTTTTCGACATACGCCGTGCCGAAGATCGCGGGCGAGATCCGACGCTTTCTGCGGGATGACGGAGCCATCAAGGTGGGAAGAACCATCAAGGAGAAAGGACAACTCCTGTGGTCTACCCGCGAGAAGCTGCGTCAGCAGCTGGGGAGAGATGCGCGTCTGTCTGAATTGGAGGAGGCAACGGGTATCAGCGCAGAAGAGATCGCCACCATCGATCTTGCCACCATCGCACCGGAATCTCTGCAGCAGGAGACAGCGGAGGGGTTAACTCTGGAGTCAACATTGGGAAACGACGGGGAAGAGGAGCGGTTGGTGGAAAAACTGGCTTTGCGTCAAGCGATTGATACACTGCCGGAAAAGGAACGGATGACCATTCTGCTGCGGTTTTTTAAATCTCTTACCCAACAACAAACGGCAAAGATCCTGGGGGTATCTCAGGTGCAGATATCGCGCCTTGAACGAAGGGGCCTTTCAAAACTACGGCTTCTTCTGGAGGAGTAGTGGTTGGTTCATCCGGAAGAAATTCCGTCATCGTGCCGCGGTAGCGCTTGGGAAGAAATGTGTTTTGGCAGCGCGGATTGTGACGCTCTTCAATAGAAATGGTATTGAAAAAGCGCCGCCACAGCATACGGAACTGCACTTCCTCCTCGCCGGGAAGCGCCAACTGCAAACTGTCTACTTGCAGGATACGGGAATGTCCTTTGCTATAGACCAGCAGTTCTCTGTGGGTACGGTCGTAGATGAAGAAGGATTCCTCAGCATAGCGGGCGCAGAAGTGATAGCGCAGCAGCGGCAAAACGCGGTTTTTCGGCTCGATTTCCGCACCCAGCACACCGCTGCAGTCAGAAAAGCGAAGAAAACCACGCAGCTTTTCCAACTCTCCATTTAAATGGCGCAAGGCACGGGCGATGGGGTGGTAAATCTCGTCGGCAGGATTGTGGATAAAAGATGCACCGTCCTGATAAAGCTTGCGGATGAATGCGTAGAGATGCTGTTCTTTGTCTGCAAGGCAGGTGAGAAAACCGCGACGGACGATATCGGCTGCGGCTTTGGAACGGCTTTTGATGCTGTTGGCAATGCGCTGTGATTTTTCTTTGTCTGTGGCGACAAACCGAACCTCATACAGTGTACAGCAATCCTCATCGCCGTAAAAGGCGATGGGGAATTCTTTATGCACATAGCTGTCGAACACGCAGCAGAGAAACCCTTCAAATGTGCCATCATATTGAAAAACGACATCGCGCCATGCCATGTGATCACCCCACTGCATCGAAAAGAGAAAGTTGCTGCGCCTCGCTATGAGGCAAGTCGCCCCGCTCCACTGCCTCCAACTGTTGCAGCAGTGTAGTGGGGGAGAAGTGTAGTCCCGGGCGCATCCGACCACGGCAAGTGATGAAGAATTGAGCCCGCTTCATCACCACGCCCAGTTTTTGTAAGTCCTCAAACCGTATGTGGGTATTGCGGCGCGCTGAGACGATGCGCCGTGCGCTGACCGGCCCGATACCGGGAACACGCAGCAGCGTTTCCATATCGGCCGAAAGAATGTCCACAGGGAACTGTTCTAAGTGTCCCAACGCCCAGTGTGCTTTTGGATCGAGGTAGGGATTGAAGTTCGGATGTTCCTCGTCCAGCAACTCCTGCGCCCGAAACCCGTAAAACCGCAGCAGCCAGTCGGCCTGATACAGGCGATGTTCCCGCAGCAGAGGCGGCTTTGTGTCCAGAGAGGGGAGGAGGGAATTTTCTACCACCGGAACATAGGCAGAGTAGAACACACGCTTGAGTTGATATTTTCCGTACAGAGATTCTGACAGATGGAGAATATGCCGATCGGAATCCGCCGTGGCGCCGACGATCAGTTGTGTACTCTGTCCGGCGGGTGCAAAAGTCGGTGCGTGTTTATATGTTACCAGCTCCCGACGATTCTCCTGCGCCGTATCCCGAATTTGTCCCATAGGACGCAAAATGGCCTCCTTCGACTTGTCGGGGGCCAAGGTCTGCAACCCTTGCTGAGAGGGCAGCTCAATATTCACGCTGAGGCGGTCTGCCAAGAGCCCCAGCTGATGTATCAATTCCGGTGAAGTACCGGGAATGGCTTTTGCGTGGATGTAGCCGTTAAAACGATACTCCCGCCGCAGCATCTGAAGCGCGGAGATCATTTGCTCAGTGGTGTAATCCGGCGAGCGCAATACGCCGGAGGAGAGAAAGAGTCCCTCAATATAATTGCGCCGATAAAATTCAATGGTCAGTTCTGCAAGTTCACGCGGCGCAAAGGATGCACGGGGCGTATCGTTGGAGCGACGGTTGACGCAGTAGGCGCAATCGTAACAGCAAGCGTTGCTCATCAACACTTTCAAGAGGGTGATGCACCGCCCGTCTGCCGAGAAGCTATGGCAGCATCCGGCAATAGAGGAGGTGGTATTACCCATCATCCCCGGGCGGGAAGCACGACGCACACCGCTGGATGTGCAGGCGGCATCGTATTTCGCCGCATCGGTGAGGATGGTCAGTTTTTGCGCGATATCCATAGTGCCTCAAGTAGAGGAGAGTCTTACGCGGCGCTGCGGCTGCGGCGACGGCGGGGACGCTCCAGACGGTCGATTAGACGCATGATATTCACGGACACGGACAGGGCGCCGGCAATGATGATGATGTAACCGAGAGTAGTGAACATAGGTAAATACCTCCTGTTAGAATGTTTGTTCGAGTACATTATATATCGAACAAAGGTTCCTGTCAATAGAAAATCGAACAAAAATTCGAAAATCTTCCAAAGAGGTTGACCCATACAGGATTTTGTATTACAATGGGGAAGAATCTACAAGTGATAGAGGAAGATTGCATATGACCGAACTGGAAAAGAGATTTATTGCCGCCCGAAAGCGTGCCATCGAGGTGGATTTTTCGAAATTAAATCCTATGCAGCGACAGGGAGTGTTGACCACCGAGGGGCCGCTATTGTTGTTGGCGGGTGCCGGAAGCGGAAAGACCACAGTGCTGATCCATCGCATTGCCAACCTGCTGCGCTACGGCCGCGGCAGCGACTGCGAAGAGATCCCCATGCCCATTTCTGAGGACGAGGTGGAGTTTTTGGAGGCCTATGTTGAGAACCCTACCGAGGAGCAGAAGCCGCTGGCCCGCTATCTCTGTGCTGTAGAGCCGCCCCAGCCTTATGAGGTGTTGGCCATCACCTTTACCAACAAGGCTGCCAACGAGCTGAAGGAGCGTCTGGAGCGGATGCTGGGGGAGGAGGGTTGCGATGTATGGGCCTCCACCTTCCACTCCGCCTGTGTGCGCATTCTGCGCCGCGATATCGACCGCATTGGCTACAGCCGCGACTTTACCATTTACGATACTGATGACAGCAAACGGGTCATCAAGGATTGTCTCAAGGAACTGGATCTGGATGAAAAGACCTTTTCCACCCGCGAGGTGCTCTCCGCCATTTCCCGTGCCAAGGAGGAAATGGTCAGCCCTGCGGAATACTGTGAACATTGGGAAAAGCAATCTGATTGGAGAAAAATTCGCATTGGTAAAGTGTATTCGCTTTACACAGCTAAGCTCCGCAGTGCCAACGCGCTGGACTTTGACGATCTGATTTTACAGACGGTGCACCTGCTGGAGAGCGACCGCGAGGTGCGGGAGTACTACCGCCGCCGCTTCCGCTATGTGCTCATCGATGAGTATCAGGACACCAATCATTTGCAGTACCGTCTGACCACGCTGTTGGCAGGCGGCTATCGCAACATCTGCGTGGTGGGTGATGATGACCAGAGCATCTACCGTTTCCGCGGTGCCAATATTGAGAATATCCTCAATTTTGAAAAGCAGTATGCCGGCACCCGCACCATTCGATTGGAGCAGAACTATCGCTCCACCCAGCATATTCTCGATGCGGCCAACGCCGTCATCCGCAACAATGAGGGCCGCAAGGGTAAGACTCTGTGGACCGATCGGGGCGAGGGAGAGAAGGTCACCATCAAGACCACTTTCAACGAAAATGACGAGGCGAACTTCGTGCTGGGCGAGATTATGATGAACTACAATCGCGGTTTGAACTGGCGGGACCACGCCATCCTCTACCGTATGAACGCCCAGTCCAACGCGCTGGAATATGCCTTCCGCCGCAACGGTGTACCCTATAAGGTAATGGGCGGCATGAAGTTCTTTGACCGCGCCGAAGTCAAGGATATGCTGGCCTATCTCTGCCTCATCAATAATCCCACCGACGATCTGCGACTGCGGCGCATTGTCAATGTACCCTCCCGCAAGATCGGTGCCGCCAGCATCGACAAGGCACAGCGTATTGCCACAGAGAATGGTTTGCCCCTCTATGAGGTGCTGCGCCATGCAAAGGACTATCCTGACCTGAAAACCGCGGCAGTAAAGTTTTATCCCTTTACGGATATGATTGAAGAGATGCGGGAAAAGGCCGATCAGATGGAACTGGTGGACTTCTATGAATATGTCTGTGAGCGCAGCGGATATGCCGCTATGCTGACGGAGAAGAATGACATGGAGAGCCGTGGCCGTCTGGAGAACATCCGAGAACTGACATCCTCCATCCGTGCATTTTTGGACAACGATCCCGAGAACCCCACGCTGGCAGGATTCCTTGATGAGGTGGCGCTCTATACCGATCTGGACAGCGCCGAGGCAGGTGACAACGCGGTGGTGATGATGACGATCCACAGCGCCAAGGGTCTGGAATTCCCCCATGTGTATGTCGTGGGCATGGAGGACGGCCTTTTCCCGGGAAATCGCGCTATGAGCGAGCCGGAGGAGATGGAAGAGGAGCGTCGGCTGTGCTATGTGGCCATGACCCGCGCCATGGAGAAGCTGATACTGACCCATGCGCGGCAGCGTATGCTGTTCGGCCGTACCACGCCGACCATGCCCTCCCGCTTCCTTGAGGAGGTTCCGGAGGAGAACTCCCAGTGGATCGGCAAGCCCGAACCCCGTGCCGAGCGCCACTGGAGCGACGACTACAACGACGACGTCGGCGGATTTTCCTCCAGCTTCGGCGGCGGATACAGCGGCGGCTTTGGCGGCTACAATACCACATACGCCGCAACGCCCAAGGTTTCGGCCAAGAAGCCAAACTTTACGGAGAGTATCAAAAAGCCTGCATCAGCCCCTGCGCTGCAGCTGCAGGCCGGTGAGAGTGTGCGGCACGATGCCTTTGGACAGGGCTTGGTGATCTCCGTCCGTCCCATGGGCGGCGATGCCCTTATTGAGGTGGCCTTCGATAAGGTGGGCACCAAGAAACTGATGCTGAAGGCAGCCTCGGCACATTTGACAAAGGAATAATGACGGCACAGCAGTTTTCCTTGCGTTTCTATTGCCATCGGTGGAGTCGTAAAATTTTTTAAAAAATTTTCAATGCTCGTGTAACCAACGGAGGCGTTGAGGGGTATTAAGGGTAGTTGGAAGGAACGGTAAGCGTTTCTGACGAATACGATTCTTTAACAGAGAGAAATGATAGGAGGACAATTATGAATTCTGCGGAAATGAACCAGAGCATGCAGGAAATGGAGCAGGCTCTTGAAGGTGTAACGCCCGGTATGCTGGGAGGTATGATCGCCCTGGTGGTCATCTTCATTGTGGCTTGGTATATCCTTTCCTCCCTTGGTTATTTCAAGATGTTCAAGAAGGCCGGACACCGCGGTATTTTGGCCTATATTCCTGTGGTGCGCAACTTCGTTTACTACAAGTTCGCGTGGAAGATCGGTTATTTTTGGATGTGGCTCGCGACGGATGTGCTGTTCTGGCTGTTCAGCGAGTCGGAACAGTTTGGCCTGCAGCTCGTCGCCCTCGTGGCAGGTATTCTGTGGATCGTGCTGGATCTGAAGGTCCGCTTCAAGATTGCCAAGTCTTTCGGAAAGGGCGCTGGCTGCGGTATCCTGCTGTTCTTCTTCCCCTTCATCGTCAGCCTCGTTCTGGGCTTCGGTAAGGCAGAGTATGTGGGTAATCCCAGCAAGAACCAGAAAGAGATCACGGCATAACAACAAACGGGACGGCACCGTACGGTGTCGTCCCGTGTTTTCTTTTGCGGGGAGTTATTCTGTCAGTGCTTTGATCAGGGTGGGGACAAGGGGATTACGATTATCCTTGCGCCATGCAGCGACAAGGCCTGTGGTGCGGCTCTCGGGGAAATCGATGATGCGCAGTGTCGTGTTCCGTTCTAAGCGAGTGTTGCGGTCCAGCATGGCAACGCCCATGCCCATTTCCACACAGAGAAAAAGGCTTTCCATAGTGGTGGGTTCGCGCACAATATTCGGAACAAAGCCACATTCGGCGCACTGCTGCATCAGCAGGTTGTAACCGCCCTGTGATTCCTCACGGGAGATGGCAACGAACGGTTCGTTGCGGAAATCGGAGAAGGAAAGGTCGTCTTTCTGGGCCAGAGGATGGGTCTTGCTGAGGATAATGGCACCGTGATGGCGAAACAGCGTGACACTGTCCCAATCGGGATGCCCGTCCATTTCAAACTCCATGGTAAAGAGAACATCGTATGTGCCGCGTTCAAGACCGTGACGGAGGTTACGGAAGGAGTTGCGCTCCATCTCAATGAGGACCTTGGGATCCTTTTTACGCAGGGAATTGATGCGCTCGGAGAGGAAGAGGTTGACATCCTGTCCTTCCAGCACGCCGATCGAGAGACTGCCTACCTCACGGTGGCTGAGGGTCTCGGCGTGAGCGACAGCCCGCTCGATATGGTCGGGGATATCCCGCACCTGGTTGTAGAGATATTCCCCTGCGCGGGTGAGGGAGATGCGCTTTCCGTTGCGCTGGAACAGGGAAAAGCCCACTTCCTGCTCCAACAGGGCGATTTGACGTGAAAGATTGGGCTGGGAGACATAGAGCGACTGCGCCGCTTTTGAAAAACTGCACCAGCGGGCGACCTCTGTGAAATACTTGATTCGCGTTAAATTCATATAGATCACATCCTGATTTGATTATAGCATGATGTCCAATTATAAGCAAGTAACTTTGACAAACTGCACAAAAAACTTCTGAACTATAACCAAAATGCAATTATCTGTTGCGAAAAAAGTATTTTACATATAACCAAAAATCATATATCTTATAATCATCAAACTGGATCACCATGCGTGAAGGTGATTTAGACAAGAGAGAATTTTGAGGAGGAAACAATAATGAAGATTCTGGGCGTTTCTCTGGGTACCAAGAACGGTAACAACGATACCATGTGCCGCGTGGCTCTGGAAGCCGCTAAGGCCAAGGGTGCCGAGATCGAGTTCATCCATCTGCATGACTGGAAGATCGACTACTGCTCCGGCTGCGTGGCTTGCTCCCGCGGTCTGGTTATGGGCAAGGGCATGATCTGCACCCGCAAGGATGATTTCGCTGCTTTCTATAACAAGCTGGTTGAGGCTGACGGCGTTCTGATCGTTGATCCCATCTTCGAGTCCGGCGGCACCGGCCTGTTCCATTCCATCACCGACCGCATGGGCCCCGGCCATGACACCGGCATGCTGCTGATGCTGGACGGCAAGCTGAAGGAGCAGGGCAAGGAGGGTCTGGATCCCCGTCTGTTCCGTCAGAAGGCTATCTCCTTCATCGGCATCGGCGGTTCCGACTGGGCTGTCCGTACCGAGACCGACCACGCCATGTTCGCTATGTCCCCCGGTTGGAAGGTCATCAACAACGAGTTCTTCTCTTGGTCCAAGGACATCATCATGCAGGACGACAAGATCGCCCGCGTGCAGGAGATCGGCCGCAACCTGGCAGATGCCGCCCAGTACATCATCGACAACAATGTCATGATCCCCGGCTCTGAGAACCTCGACCTGTGGAAGGGTGCCGATGGCGCTTGCCCCCACTGCCACGGCAACAACTTCTACATCTTCCCCGGCACCAACCACGCTGTTTGCGAGCTGTGCGGCCTGGAGGGTCACCTGGAAGTGAAGGACGGCGCTATGAAGCTGGTTGCCGATCCCGAGCTGGGTCCCAACGGTCAGGAGTGGCACTGCCACGACATCCTCTCCGGCAAGGCTGCTCACGGCGCTGACATCTTCGAGAACGAGGGTCGCCTGATGGAGCTGGGCAAGGACGAGACCTTCAAGGCTCGCAAGGCTTACTACACCGCCGTGTGCGAGCCCACTCCCGCTCCCAGCAAGGCCAACGCCTAATTGAAATCACGCCATATAGCACTGCAGGAGACAGCATTTGCTGTCTCCTGCTTTTTTGTTATCTGATGATAAAATGCAAAAATCCCTGCCCAATAGGGCAGGGATCATGTTTGACCACTTAGATAGCGCGGGTAACTTTACCGGAACGCAGGCACCGGGTACAAACATACACATGGCGAGGCGTACCATTGACCAGAGCCTTCACGCGCTTGACGTTGGGCTTCCAGGGACGATTGGAACGACGGTGAGAATGAGACACCTTAATACCAAAAGTCACGCCCTTGTTGCAAAACTCGCACTTTGCCATCCGTTGCACCTCCTTGCTGTCGTAACATCATGCTTGGTTATTCGCAAGCAAAAGCTATCATAACAGAAGTTGAACCAAAATGCAAGCATTATTTGACAAAAAAATGAAAAAATTTTTGTGAGTCTTGATGGGGAAATTTCGTTGCGAAAAAGTGGCGGCTGAGGTATAATATACTCTGTATAATTATAGTATCGGCAAGGAGATCGTACTATGGAAAAGGTAAAACGCACCCCCGCATCCCTGAAGAAGCTGGTAGAGACATTCCGCATGGAAATCATCCATAAGGGAAGTGACTACGATACGGCAGTCATTACTGTATGTGATGCGTTCCGTCCCTCGCTGCAGTTGGTGGGATTCTTCGATTATTTTGACGACAAGCGCCTGCAGGTTCTCGGTAAGAGTGAGATGCAGTATCTGGCACGCATGGATGTGGCAGAGCGCACCCGTGTGTTGAACCGCCTCATGAGTTACGAGTTCCCTGCGATGATCGTCTCCCGTAATCTCGAGGTATTCAACGAGATGGTGGAGATGGCCAAGAAGCATGGCCGCACGCTGCTGCGCACGGAGATGGACACGGTGGATACTACCAGCCATGTGATCGAGTATCTGAACACGGCACTGGCACCCCAGATCACGCGCCACGGCGTGTTGGTGAATGTGTACGGTCAGGGCGTGCTGATGCTGGGTGAGAGCGGCGTCGGTAAGAGTGAGACGGCCATTGAGTTGCTCAAGCGCGGCCATCAGTTGGTGGCCGATGATGCTGTGGAGATCCGTCGCATCAACAACATGCTGATCGGTACTGCACCCGAGATCATTCGCCACTATGTGGAGATCCGCGGTGTGGGTATCATCGATATCCAGCAGCTGTTTGGTATGGGTGCTGTGCAGTTTGAGAAGGAGATCGACCTCATCATCCAGCTCGAGCAGTGGGAGGACGGCAAGTTTTACGACCGTCTCGGCCTCGGCGAGGATATGTATACGCTTCTTGGCGTGGATCTGCCCATCGTGACGATCCCCGTTCGTCCCGGTCGAAACCTGGCCGGTATCGTGGAGATCGCCACCATGAAGAATCGCCAGATGCGCTACGGGCAGAACTCCAGCCGCGACTTTATGACACAGTTTGATGCTAAGATGACAGAGTTGAGCCAGATGGGATAACAACGGAGGATTTGTGTGAGATATATCGGTATTGATATCGGAGGAACCAACTTAAAGGGCGGAATGGTGGATGAGGGCGGTCGGTTGATTGCCGTGCAGAAGATGAAGATCGCCTCCGTCCGGGATGCGGCAACTCTGGCTCAGACGCTCCATGCCATGGTGCTGGATCTGTGCAAGGAGACCAACACCGGTGAGGCGGAGCTGTTTTCTGTTGGCGTGGGCTGTCCCGGAACGGTGCAGATCCGCAGTGGCTCGATTCTCAGTACCTGCAATCTGCCTTTCCGAAATGTACCGCTACGCCGTCTTTATCACCAGATGAGCCGTACGCCCTTCTATATTGAAAACGATGCCAACTGTGCTGCCCTTGGCGAGTACTATGCCGGTGCCGGACGCGGCAGCAAGCGATTTATCACCGTTACACTGGGTACCGGTGTGGGCGGCGGCATTATCCACAACGGAAAGATCTACCACGGCTCCAACGGTATCGCCGGTGAGGTAGGACACATGACCGTGGATATGAACGGCGAGGAGTGCCCCTGCGGAAACCGTGGCTGTTGGGAGGGATATGCCTCCGCCACGGCCTTGAAGCGTTTGACAAAAGAGGCGTGGGAGCAGAACAGAGAGAGTATCTTGGCCCGTGTGATCGCCGAGAACGGGGGAAAAGTCTCCGGCCGTTCTGCCTTTATCGCTGCCCGTGAGGGCTGCCCGGTGGGACAGGCGGTGTGCGATCGGTACATAGACTATCTGTCCGTTGGTGTTATCAATTTGATCAACATTTTCCAGCCCGATACCCTTGCCATCGGCGGCGGTGTCAGCAATGAGGCGGACGAACAGCTCATTCTCCCGTTGCGTGAGCGGGTGGCCAGACGCGCCATCTCCTACAAAGCGGAGAAACTGCCCCATATTGTCAAAGCGGAGTTGGGCAACGATGCAGGGCTCATTGGCGCGGCACTGCTGGGTCGCAAAAAACGCATTATTTAATGACCGTGCAGGAGGCACTTTATGTCTAGGTTTACCCTTTTGGATCAGAAAATTGCAGACTATCTTCCCGATATGACCGTAGTGCAGGAGGAACCCCTCAGCCGCCACTGTTCGTTCCGTATCGGCGGCCCTGCCAAGCGCATGGCCTTTCCCGTCAACGGCGAGCAGATGATTTTGCTGCAGTCCTTTGCTGAGGAGTGCGGCGTTCGGACGATGCTGCTGGGTCGCGGCAGCAATGTGCTGTTCCCCGATGCAGGACTGGATGCACTGGTCATCAGCACCGAGAAGATGGATGAAATCACCTCTCCCGAGCCGGGTCTGTATATTGCACGAGCCGGTGCGACACTGACTCGTCTGGCGTTGGCTGCCTGCCGCGATGGCTACACCGGCCTTGAGTTTGCCCACGGCATCCCCGGCAGTGTGGGCGGCGGCGTGTGCATGAATGCCGGTGCTTACGACGGAGAGCTGCGCCAGGTCATCGAATGGGTGGAAGTCCTGTTCCCTGACGAGGGCGTGCAGAAAATTCCCTGCGAGGAGATGGACTTCTCCTATCGTCATAGCCTTTTAAGCAACCGTCCCGATGCCATCGTGCTGCGTGCTGCGTTCCGTTTGCAGAAGGGCGACAGCAGCGCCATTCGCGGCAAGATGGACGAGTTTATGCAGCGCCGCAAAGCATCCCAGCCGCTGGAATTCCCCAGCGCCGGCAGCACCTTTAAGCGCCCGGCAGGACATTTTGCCGGCCGTCTCATTGAAGAGGCGGAGTGCAAGGGTCTGACTGTAGGTGGCGCGCAGGTTTCGGAAAAGCACGCCGGATTTGTGATTAACCGCGGCGGCGCAACGGGCGAGGACGTCCGGGACCTCATGGAAGAGGTGCAGCGCCGTGTTTACGAGCGTTCCGGTGTGATGCTGGAACCGGAGGTACGGATCATCGAAAGATAAGGGGGAGTCTATGGAGCTTCTGATCATCACCGGTCTGAGCGGCAGCGGAAAGAGCCGCGCAGCCTCTATTCTGGAGGATATCGGATTTTACATTGTGGATAATCTCCCTGCGGAGATGATGGTGAAGTTTGCCGACTTCTGTGCCGCGTCCCGTGACCACTATCAGCGTGTGGCACTGGTGTACGATGTGCGTGCAGGCGAGCCTTTTGATCTGCTGCTCGATACGCTGGAGCGCATTAAGGCGAACGACATCAACTGCCGTATGCTGTTCCTCGATACCGATACATCTACGATTATTAATCGCTATAAGGAGACGCGCCGCAGCCATCCGCTATCTGACGGCGAGCGCAGTATTCAGGAGGCGGCAGAGCTGGAGCGCAGTATGCTGCAGTCGGTGCGGCAAAGGGCAGACATCGTTCTGGATACCTCGGCACTTTCTGTGGGTAAGCTCCGCAGTGAATTGCTGTCCCTTTTCGGAAGCGAGCGAGACCGCCGCGGCATCCATGTCGATGTCATGTCCTTCGGCTACAAGCACGGCCTGCCTATGGAGGCAGACCTGGTCTTTGACGTACGCTTTCTGCCCAACCCCTACTATGTTCCGGAGCTGAAGCGCAGGACAGGCCTTGAGCAGCCGGTGCGAGATTATGTTTTCAACAGCGTGCAGACCCATGAGTTTCTCCGTCAGTTGGAGACCATGTTGCAGTTTCTGCTGCCCCAATACAGCGCAGAGGGAAAGTCTGTGCTGGTGGTGGGTATCGGCTGTACCGGAGGCCACCATCGCAGTGTGGCCATCACCCATGAGTTGGCTGTGCTTCTGCGCAGCGCCGGATTTGATGTGACAGAGAGTCACCGTGACATCTCCCGATAAGAAAGGAAGAGCCATGCAATCATTTTCCCTGAGAGCCAAATCGGAACTGTGCCGTATTCCGGTGCAGCGCCTTTGCTGCAGCCGTGCCGAGAGTTACGGTGTGCTGCTCTATTGCAATACATTTACCACCCGTGAGGTGCGTATTATTACGGAAAATCCCGAGTTTGCCGCCCGTCTGCCGCGCCTGTTTCATAAGGCGTTCGGCATCCGCTTTGACCGCGTACCGGAGGACACCGGCAGCGGGAAACTGATTTTTCAGATCACCGATGAGGAAAAACTTCGGCGCATCCTCGATACGCTGGGCTACGATGTGACCAAGGCGCTGGCGCTCCATGTGAATTTTGCCATGCTGGAGGATGATTGCTGCCGCGCCGCATTCCTGCGCGGTGCATTCTTAGCCGGTGGCAGCGTCACCGACCCGGAAAAGCGGTACCATCTGGAACTTTCCACATCCCATGTGCAGGCCAGCCGTGAAGTTTCCACTATTTTAGAGGAGATGGGGTTCCTGCCCCGTGCCGTCATGCGCGGTGCCAACGCGGTCATCTATTTTAAGCAATCCGAGCATATTGAGGATATTCTGACCACCATCGGTTCTCCTGCCTCCGCCACGGAGATCATGGCAGCCAAGGTGGATAAGGAGATCCGCAACGATGCCAACCGCGCCACTAACTGCGATATTGCCAATCTCAATAAGACACTGGACGCTGTTGCCCAGCAGACGGAAGCCATTGAGAAGCTGGTGGAGCGCGGGCAGCTGAAAATGCTGCCGGAAAAGTTGCAGGAGACGGTGCAGCTGCGCCTTGCCAATCCGGAGATGTCTCTGGCCCAACTGGCCAATATGTTCGATCCCCCCATCAGCAAGTCCTGCCTCAACCACCGAATGAGAAAAATTATGGAAGTAGCGAGGAACGAAAAATGACGAAGAAAGAACGGTGTATCGTTGCCCACGATTGCCACGCCTCGGGCCTGAACTGTGCCCAGAGTGTTGCGGCGGCTTTTTCTGATCTTACGGGCCTGTCAAAGGAACAGAGTATCGCTCTGTGCAGCGGCTTTGGCGGCGGTATGCGTTACGGCGGCGTCTGCGGCGTGGTAAGTGCTGCCGTTATGGTGCTGGGTGCTGTGTTCCCCGCCACCGCAGAGAGCGGCGCGGAAGGGAAGAGCCGCGCCGGCCAGATCACGATGGAGTATGAGCGCCGCTTTGTCCGGCACTTTGCCAGTCTCGACTGCCGTGAGCTGAAGGCCAATCCCGTCGGGGAAGGCACCGATATGGCAAAAGAACTCCATGCTGCCAACCACTGCCGTATGCTGGTGGTTTCCGGAACGGAACTGCTGCACGATATGATCGAAGAACTTAAGGAGAAATAATATGTCCTTCGTCCACCTCCATGTCCATAGCGAATACAGCCTTTTAGACGGTGCCTGCCGCATCCGCGACCTGCCCAAGCTGGTTCGTGAGATGGGGCAGAGTGCCTGCGCCATTACCGATCACGGCGCCATGTACGGCGTGATCGATTTTTATCGCGCCTGTAAAGCGGAGGGCATCAAGCCCATTATTGGCTGTGAGGTGTATGTAGCGCGCCGTACCCGCTTTGACAAGCAGCATGAGTTCGACACCGAATCCCGCCATCTGGTGCTGCTGTGCCGGAATGAGACGGGTTATCGCAACCTCTCCTATATGGTGTCGCAGGCGTATGTGGAGGGCTTTTATATCCGTCCGCGTATCGATCTGGAGCTGTTGCGCCAGCACAGCGAGGGCTTGATCGGCCTCTCCGCCTGTCTGGCAGGAGAGATCCCCAAGCGTATCTTAAACGGCGACTATGAGGGCGCCAAGAGCTATGCGCTGGAGATGCAGGAGATTCTGGGCGAGGGGAATTTCTATCTGGAACTGCAGGATCACGGTATTGCCGAGCAGACCACGGTGAACCGCGCGCTGCTGCGCCTCCACAATGAGACGGGTATCCCGCTGGTATGTACCAACGATGCCCACTATCTCCGCGAATCCGATGCCGAGAGCCACGACGTGCTGCTGTGCATCCAGACGGGCAAGACGGTGGATGACGAGAACCGTATGCGCTATGAACCCCGCAAGTTCTATCTGCGCTCTACGGAGGAGATGGCGGCATTGTTCTCCGGCTATCCCGAGGCCATGGAGAACACGGTGCGTATTGCGGAGCGCTGCAATCTGGAATTCACTTTCGGTAAATACCACCTGCCGGAGTTCCCGCTGCCTCCCGGTTTCGATTCGCCCACCTATCTTCGCAAGCTCTGCGACGAGGGATTCCTGAACCGCTACGGAGAGGAAAAAGAGGAATATCGCACCCAGCTCAGCTATGAGATCGACATGATCGAGAAGATGGGCTTTACCGACTATTTTCTCATCGTCTCCGACTTCGTTCGCTATGCCAAACGGCAGGGCATCCCTGTCGGCCCCGGCCGTGGCAGTGCCGCCGGATCGATGGTGGCCTATTGTCTTGATATTACCGATGTAGACCCCATGGCCTACAACCTCTATTTCGAGCGATTCCTCAACCCCGAGCGTGTGTCCATGCCCGATATCGATATGGACTTCGGCGATACCCGACGCGGCGAGGTGGTGGACTATGTCCGGAAAAAGTACGGCGATGACCGTGTGGCGCAGATCGTTACCTTCGGTACCATGGCTGCCCGCGGCGCCATCCGTGATGTGGGCCGCGCCCTCAACATGACCTATGCTGAGGTGGATGTGGTTGCCAAACTGGTACCCACAACGCTTCATATTACGCTGGACGACGCGCTGAAGGTGAGCCGCCAGCTCTCCGACCTCTATGAGAGCGATGAGCGCATTGCCAAGCTCATTGACACGGCCCGCGCGCTGGAGGGTATGCCCCGCCATGCCTCCACCCACGCTGCCGGCGTGGTGATCACCAAGCGGCCCGTATATGAATATGTGCCTCTGGCCCGTAACGACGAGGCCATTGTCTGCCAGTTCAACATGATCACGCTGGAGGAACTGGGCCTTTTGAAGATGGACTTCTTAGGGTTGCGTAACCTGACGGTGCTGGACGATGCGGTGAAGATGGTGCGCAAGCACACCCCGAACTTCCGCCTTGAGGATATCCCGGAGCACGATGATGCGGTATTTGAGATGCTGACAGCCGGTAAGACCTCCGGCGTGTTTCAGATGGAGTCCACCGGCATGACCGGTGTATGCCTCGGCCTGAAGCCCCAGTCCATTGAAGATATTACGGCTATTATCGCGCTGTATCGTCCCGGCCCTATGGAGTCGATCCCGCGCTTTATCGCCTGTAAGCACGATCCCAAGCTCATTACCTATAAGCATCCCTCGCTGGAATCCATCCTGTCGGTGACTTACGGATGTATCGTCTATCAGGAGCAGGTCATCAAGATCTTCCAGCAGTTGGGCGGCTTCTCCCTCGGACAGGCCGACATGGTGCGCCGCGCCATCTCCAAAAAGAAGGCCAAGGAGATCGAGAAAGAGCGCAACGCCTTCGTCTACGGTGATGAAAGCCGCGGTATCTGCGGCTGTATTAAAAACGGCATTCCCGAGGCAACGGCACAGGCCATCTACGATGAGATCTATGACTTTGCCAACTATGCCTTCAACAAAGCTCACGCCGTCAGCTACGCGATCGTGGCCTACCAGACCGCATGGTTCAAGTGCCACTATGTTAAGGAGTACATGGCGGCACTGCTGACCTCTGTGTTGGACAATACGGATAAGGTGGCGGAGTATATCGCTGAGTGTAAAGAGTGCCGTATCCCGTTGCTGCTGCCGGATGTGAATCATTCCTTCGACGGTTTCACCGTGGAAGAGGGCGGCATTCGCTTTGGCCTCGTGGCCATTAAGAACATCGGACGCGGCTTTATTCAGGCGGTTGTCCGTGAGCGTGAGAGCGGTGGCCTGTTTACCTCATTCCAGGACTTCTGCTCCCGTATGCTTAATTGCAGCGACATGAATAAGCGTGCCGTGGAGAACCTCATCAAAGCCGGTGCCTTCGACTCGCTCGGTGCCCGCCGCTCTCAGCTGATGAAGGTGTATGAGAAGGTTTTGGACTCTCTCGTTGCCCGCCGCCGCACCAATGTGGAGGGGCAGCTGGACTTCTTCGGTATGGCCTCTGCCGCTGTCTCGGTACCCGCAGGTGAGATTGATCTGCCTGAAGTGCCGGAGTTTACGGCCACAGAGCGGATGTTTATGGAGAAGGAGACCACCGGCATCTATCTCAGCGGTCACCCCATGAGCGACTACCGCGCCGCAGCACGACAGGTCGGCGCCGTGTCGATTCACGATATTATGACCGATTTTGCAGCTGAGGAGGGCCCTGAGCGTTTCTCAGACGGCCAGCAGATCACGTTGGCCGGTGTGGTGGTATCTGCCAAGACCCGCACCACCAAAAACAATACCCTCATGGCCTATGTAGTGGTGGAAGATGAACTGGCCTCCATTGAACTGCTGTGCTTCAGCCGCACCATTGACCAGTGCGGCAGCTACATGGCGGTCAACACTCCCGTGGTGGTGAAGGGACGGCTCTCCGTCCGTGACGAAAAGCCGCCGCAGGTCATGTGCGACAGCATTTATCCTCTGCAGACCGATGTGCCGATTCCGCAGGCTGCAGTGACCGACGATGACGGCGCGGTGATCTATCTCCGCGTCCCCAGCCTCGACAGCCGCGAGTTCCGCCAGATCAAGCGTGTCATGTCTATGTTTGAGGGCGAGACGCCCGTGAAGATCCGTGTGGCCGACACGGGCAAACTGGTGGGCAGCAAGTGCCTCAATCATCCTGCCTTTTTGGACGAGTGCCGCCTGTGGCTGGGGGATGAAAATGTGGTCGTCAGAAAGAAAGATTAACGGAAAGGAGCACAAACGCTATGTCTATGGGATTTATTCGTGAAAGTTTGGAACTGAAGTGTCTGATTCTGTATGTGGCAGCCCGTGTCTCCGAACCGTTGTCACTGACGGAATTGCAGGGCTTGACCATGATCGACGATGGTATCGATTATTTCAGTTTTGCCCAGTGTCTTAGCGAGTTGGTGCAGACGGAGCATCTCTCCGTGGATGCCGACGAGCGCTACATCATCACCGCTAAGGGCGTGAAAAACAGCCTGATTACGGCCGATTCTCTGCCGGTCTCCGTGCGGAATAAGGCACGAATGGTAGTGGAGAACTACAACCGCGAACTGCTGCGCCGTGCACAGGTTGCCGCCCGCGTGGAGCGCCGCGACAACGACACCTGTACAGTGGTATTGCACTTGAGCGATGATGTGGATGATTTGATGGATCTGCGTCTGATGGCCGCCTCCGAAGAACAGGCCAAGGCTCTGGCGGATCAGTTCCGCGCAAATCCGGAGGATGTGTACCAAAAGGTTATTCAGGCTTTGTTCGGCAATTAAATACAAGACACAAGAAAGAGAAACGGCTGAGCCGTTTCTCTTTTTTTGCATACGCGGGGACGAGCCGTCATAGAGTTGTATATCAACAAAAGTGAGGGAGCGCGCATGGAAGATCGAATCACCCGATATGAACAGGCAGCGGCCTTGCTGCCGCCCAAATGGCAGCGCTTGGCACTGCATTTGCCGGACCATCAAAAGGAGCGTGTGGAGGAACTCAGGCTGCGTGTGGGGCAGAGCATGACGGTGTTGCTGTCAGAAGGTGAGATTTGGCCTTCTCAGGAGCAGCCCCGCCCTGTGGTTACACAGGCGGATTTGGAGCAGTTGTGCGATATTGTCAGCGGGTACTCCCGTTATGCCAGCTCCGAAACACTGGCACAGGGCTATTTGACTGCGCCCGGTGGGTTCCGTGTCGGTTTTTGCGGTACGGCGGTATTGCGGGAAGGGCAGCGGCGGAATCTGCGTGACTTCACCTCAGCCTGCATCCGTGTCGGACGGGAACAGCAAGGGCTGGCACTTCCTTTGCTGCCGAAGCTGATGGAGGGAGATCGCCTTTGCAGCACCTTGATTTTATCACCGCCGGGCGCGGGGAAGACGACGCTGCTCCGCGATCTGGTGCGGTGTTGTTCCGATGGGACGGAGGCGGCCGCACCCCACCGTGTAGGATTGGTGGACGAGCGGGGAGAAATCGCGGGAGTCTGTCGCGGAGTGCCGCAACTGGCGGTTGGCTGCCATACGGATGTGCTGGACGGCTGCCCCAAAGCATCGGGCATCCTGATGTTGCTGCGGGCGCTGAATCCGCAGATCATTGCCGTAGATGAGATCACGGCGCAGGAAGACATCGCTGCCATCGTCAGTGCAGCCCACTGCGGCGTGACGCTGTTATCCACACTCCACGCCGTCTCGGTTGAGGAGCTAAAGGAAAAGCCACTCTATGCGACGATGATGAGCAGCCGTGTATTCTCCCGTGCCGTGGTAATCAAAAGGTGCGGTGAGGAGCGTACATACGAGGTGAAAACGCTGTGACGTTGAAATTGATTGGTGCGGCCTGTGTGGCATTGGCCGCAGGCAGCACGCTGCGCACCGTTTTTGTGGAGCGGCGGCGTGAGGAGCGGTTGGTACAGCACATGGCGGCGGCACTGGATACGATGGCCCGGGAGATACGGTGGCAGCACCGCCCGATTCCGGACATCCTTGACACATTGAAACGGGATGGATTTGTCGGTGTGTATTTCGGGAATATACTGGAAATGCTGAATAGGAAAATACCTTTACAGTTTGCATGGGATAATGCATTATCCGCATTTCCTTTGGCGGAAGAGGTGCTGCTGCGCATCGACTTGAACGGCGATGAGACGCAGATGGAGACATCCTTTACACAGGGAGCAGCCGCGCTGCGGCAACTGCTGGAAGAGCGGAAAAAGCAGCGTCCTGAGCAGACAAAGCTGTATGCTGCTGCGACTCTGTCGATGGCAGGTGGTTTGATTTTGCTGTTGCTGTGAGGAACAAGACATGGATGTAGATCTGATTTTTAAAATAGCCGCTATCGGCATCCTGGTGGCGGTACTGAATTTGATACTGGTGCGCTCCGGGCGTGATGAACAGGCGCTGCTGACCACATTGGCAGGGCTCATCGTGGTGTTGGTAATGCTGCTGCAGGAGATCAGCGACCTGTTTGGCCTTATCAAAAATCTGTTCTCCCTATGACGGATGCACTTTGGAAAGCAATCGCCCTGTGTCTGATCGGTGCTTTGCTGGCGACATTCTTAAAAAAGACGAGCCCCGATGTGGCACTGGTGCTGGCAGGATGCGTCTGTGTGGCAGTGCTGGCTGTGATCGTCCGCGGAGTGGGGGAAGTCTGGTCGTTTCTCACGGAGGTTCTGGAACGCGGCGGACTCAGTATGGATCTGTTTGCCCCGCTGCTGAAGATCGTTGGGATTGCCCTTATTACCCGCACTGCGGGGGAACTCTGCCGTGATGCAGGGCAAAGTGCGCTATCGGGAATGGTGGAGACAGCGGGAGCCTTTGCCACAATTCTGGTTTCCCTTCCGCTGTTTCGCGCAGCGTGGACATTATTGGAGGGGTTGCTGTGAAATGGGGCATAACACTCATTTTCTGCCTGTTGCTCGTCTCTTTGCAATGCACAGCGGCCTGGGGGCAGATACCCGAAGAAGTAGAGCGCGCGCTTCCCGAGGCGGCGGAGGAACTGTTGGACGACTTAGGTGAAGCGACGCCCGATACGGGAACGCTCCAACGGGGATTGCGGCGAATGGGGGAGATGGCGTGGGAACTGCTAACACAGGATTTTCGCTCCAGTCTCCGCGTGGCAATTCTATTGTTAAGCGTTGTGCTGCTCCATGGCATGACGGAGGCATTATTTGAATCATCCTCAGGTGGTAAGACGACCAATGCCGTTG
>JAFYVA010000006.1 GCA_017549325.1 Oscillospiraceae bacterium | reverse complement strand
CCCTCCGTCTGCCCTTCGGGCATCCACCTCCCCCGAAGGGGGAGGCAAGGGATAGCTGCACCCCCTTGACTCTCCCTCGCCTTGGCTCCCCCTTTGGGGGAGCTGGCATTTGCGAAGCAAATGACTGAGAGGGCAATAAAGAACTGCCATCAGCCCTCTCCGTCACGGCTTACGCCGCGCCACCTCTCCCAAAGGGAGAGGCAAGGGGCGGGCATTGCCAACATAATAAAAACAGCCACCCGTGGGGTGGCTGTTTTGCTGTGTATGGCATTATTCCTTCACATAGTTCACATGGAGCAGCTCGTGGGCGTGGTGTTCGCCCATGTCCTCCAGCATCTGTACCACGATGGGGTTCTTCTCGGCGCGCTTGAACATGGCGCTGTGGTCGATGGCGTAGAGGCCGTCGCCGCGCTGTTTCTTCGTTTCGCGGAGGGCGCGGGGGTTACCTGCGCCGCCGACGCAGCCGCCCTGACAGGTCATGACCTCGATGAGGTGGTAGAAGGCCTTGCCCTCGTCGATGTCCTTTAACAGCTTGCGGGCGTTGGCAAGTCCGTTGACCACTGCCAGCTTCAGCTCCGCATCGCCCACGGTGACGGTGGCCTCGCGGATGTCCTCCTGACCCCGCAGACCCATGAACTCGATGGCGCGCAGGGCGTTCTTGGATTTGTCGCTCAGGCAGTGGCGCACCACCGCCTCGGCCACGCCGCCGGTGACGCCATAGATGGCGGCGGCGCCGCTGCCGAGGCCGAAGGGCAGGTCGGGGGACTCCAGCTCCAGCTCGGGGAGGCGGATGCCGTTCTCGTTGATCATGTCCACGATCTCGCGGGTGGTCAGCACCAGATCCACGTCGCGTCGGCCGTCGTGGGTGAACTCCTCGCGGGCGGCCTCCATCTTCTTGGCAGTGCAGGGCATGATGGCGATGTGGAAGGTCTGGCGTCCGTCGGCATCATCCTTGGCGGCGTATTTCTCCCGCAGGATGGCGGCGAACATCTGCATGGGGGACTTGCAGGTGGAGATGTTCTTGAGGTACTTGGGCTCGTGGTTCTCCAGATACTTCACCCATGCCGGGCAGCAGGAGGTGAACATGGGGAAGGGGCCGCCGTTTTTCAATCTCTCGAGGAACTCGTTGCCCTCGGTGATGGTGGTGAAGTCGGCGGCGAAGTTGGTGTCGTACACCTCGTCCACGCCCATGAGCTTCAAGGCGGTGACCAGCTTATCCAGCACGTTCTCGCCGCTGGGGATGCCGAAGGACTCGCCCACGGCCACGCGGACGGCGGGTGCGATCTGCACCACCACGCGCTTGTTGGGATCGTGGATGGCGCGCCACGCCTTGCCGATCTCGTTGCGGACGGTGATGGCGCCGGTGGGGCACACGGCGGCGCACTGGCCGCAGGAGACGCACTTTGTCTCGGCCAGCTTGCGGTCAAAGGCGGGCATCACCTGCAGCTTGGAGCCGCGGTGAGACCAGTCGATGATGCCCACGCCCTGCATCTCCTCGCAGACGCGGACACAGTCGCCGCAGAGGATGCACTTGTTGGGGTCGCGCACCACGGCGTAGCCGGAGTCGTCCAGCTCGTAGTGGGGGCGGGTGTCGGCGAAGCGGATCTTGAGAATGTTGAACTGCTGGGCCAGCTCGCGGAGGTGGCAGTGGGTCTTCATGCAGGTTTTGCAGTCGCAGTTATGGCTGGCCAGCATCAGCTCCAGAATCATGCGCCGGTGCTTGAGCAAACGGGCGGAGTTGGTGCGGATGACCATGCCGTCGCGGGGCTCCATGGAGCAGGAGGTGTCGATCTTACCCTTGTCGTCCTCCACCACGCACATACGGCACGCGCCGTATACGGACAGGTCGGAGTAGTAGCAGAAGGTGGGGATATCAATGCCCGCCTTGCGGATGACGGAGAGGACATTCTTCTCCCCGTCGAAGGCCACGCGCTGGCCGTCGATGATCATAAATCCCTTAGCCATGGCTTAACCCTCCTCAATGGCGTTGATGGCACCGAAGGGGCAGGCGCCCCAGCAGCCACCGCAGGTGATGCACTTGTCGTTGTCGATAACATGGGGTTGGCGTATCTCGCCGGAGATGGCCTCCATGGGGCAGGTGCGCTTGCACTTGCCGCAGCCGCGGCACAGCGCCGGGTCGATGACGACCTTTTTCTTGCGGCCGTTGCAGTGGGGGCAGTGCTTATCCACCACATGGGCCAGATATTCGTTGCGGAAATATTTCAGCGTGCTGACCACGGGGTTGCAGGCGCTCTTACCGAGGCCGCACAGGGCCGTCTCGGTGATGGTGGAGGCCAGCTCTTCCAGCAGGTACAGGTCGTCCTCCGTGCCCTCGTTCTTCACGATGCGCTCCAGGATCTCCAGCATACGCTTGGTGCCCTCGCGGCAGGGGACACATTTGCCGCAGCTCTCGTTCTGGGTGAAGGACATGAAGAAGCGGGCCACCTCTACCATGCAGGTGTCCTCGTCCATGACCACCAGACCGCCGGAGCCGATGATGGCGCCCAGCTTCTTCAGCGAGTCGAAGTCCAGAGGCATATCCAGATGCTCGGCGGTGAGACAGCCGCCGCTGGGGCCGCCGATCTGCACGGCCTTGAAGGCCTTGCCGTCCTTGATGCCGCCGCCGATGTCGAAGATGACCTCGCGGAGGGTGGTGCCCATGGGCACCTCGATGAGGCCGGTGTTCACCACATTGCCGGTGAGGGCAAAGGCCTTGGTGCCGGGGGACTTCTCCGTGCCGATGGTACGGAACCAGTGGGCGCCGTTGCGGATGATGAGGGGGACGGCGGAGAAGGTCTCCACATTGTTCAGCACCGTGGGGCGTGCCCACAGACCCTGCTCCACCGTGCGGGGCGGCTTGACGCGGGGCATACCGCGGTTGCCCTCGATGGAGGCGGTCAGTGCGCTGCCCTCGCCGCAGACGAAGGCGCCGGCGCCGCGGTTGATATGGAGATGGAAGGAAAAGCCGCTGCCTAAGATATCCTCGCCCAGCAGACCGTACTGCTCTGCCTTGGCGATGGCGGTGCGCAGACGCTCCACTGCCAGCGGGTACTCGGCGCGGACATAGATGTAGCCCTCGTCGCTGCCGGCGGCCAGCGCGGCGATGAGCATACCCTCGATGATGCTGTGGGGGTTGCCCTCCATGATGGAGCGGTCCATAAAGGCGCCGGGGTCGCCCTCGTCACCGTTGCAGACCACATATTTCTTGCCCTTGGGCTGGCGGCGGACGCTGTTCCACTTCTGTCCGGCGGGGAAGCCACCGCCGCCGCGGCCGCGGAGGCCGCTGTCGCTGATCTCGCGGCAGATGTCCTCATCGGTCATGGTGAACAGTGCCTTCTCCAGTGCGGCATAGCCGTCGCGGGCGATGTACTCGTCCAGATCCTCGGCATCGGTGGTGCCGCAGTTGGCCAGCACCACGCGGTGCTGACGGTGGTAGAAGGGGATCTCGTCGTGTCTGGCGTAGGATACACCGTCCAGCGTATAGAGCAATCGCTCGATGACCTCACCGCCGAGAATGGTCTTTTCGATGATCTCGTTGCAGTCGTCCAGCGTGACATGGGTATAGAGGTAGCCCTCGGGCTCGATCTGCAGCAGGGGGCCCATCTCGCAGAAGCCGTGGCAGCCGCTCTTTTTCATATTGATGGCGTGGCCGGCGCACTGGGACTCGTCCTCCAGCAGGGACACCTGCACGGCGATGCCGCGGCGGGTGCACTCTTCCTTGAGGTATTCGTAGATTTTCAGCGAGCCGCCGGCGATGCAGCCGGTACCGGCGCAGATCAGCACCGTGCGGTTCTGTGCGGTCATGGCCGCCTTGGCCTGTGCGCGGCGGGCGTCCAGCATCTGTCGTGTCAGCTTACTCATTTGCCATGGCCTCCTTCTTCAAATCCTCCAGCAGGGCGAGGGCACGCTCGGGGGTCATCTTGGAGTGGACATGGTCGTTGACGGTCATGACGGGGGCCAGACCGCAGGCGCCGAGGCAGGCCACCGTCTCCAGCGTGAACAGGCCGTCGGCAGAGGTCTTTTTCTCTCCCACAAGGCCCAGATGCTCCCGCAGAGCATCGTAGATGGGCTGGCTCTTGCGGACATGGCAGGCCGTGCCGTTGCAGACCTTGATGATGTACTTGCCCTTGGCCTCCAGGGAGAAGTTCTCGTAGAAGGTGGCCACGGAGTAGACCTTGGCGATGCTGATGTCCAGCTTCTCGGCGATGAGCTCCAGCGTCTCCTCGCTGAGATACTTATACTCAGCCTGAATGTCCTGCATGATGGCGATGAGGGCTTCGCGGCGGCAGCCGTAGCCGTCGATGATGGCCGCTACCTTCTGCAGGTCGATGGTGTTGTTCATAGCAACCGGTATCCTTTCTCAAAAAGTGTTGCGTAAGGGGCTTTGCCTGTTTTTACAGGCACATCATAACATAGCCACTCTGGGCAGACAAGTAAAATTGTGACTTTTTTAACGAGAAAAAACGGGGCTGTTTTTCGGCATATTGACGAGACACGCGGGGGTGAAGGGGGAGGGGAGACTCTTGCCTCTCCCTTTGGGAGAGGTGCGGCGCACCAAAGCCTCCCTTTCGTAAAGGGAGGTGGCATTTGCGGAGCAAATGACGGAAGGATCGTGCAGATAAATTTTTCGTTTTCGCATCGGCTTTCGGCAAATTCGCTGCTGCCTGCTGCAACGATCCCCCAGTCAGCTTCGCTGACAGCCCCCTTTACCAAAAGGGGCCTTGGGATGGTGCCTCTCCCTTGCCTCTCCCTTTGGGAGAGGTGCCGAACGCAAGTGAGGCGGAGAGGGCGATAAGGAGAGACTTCCGTAAAGCCCTCTCAGTCTCGCTCCGCTCGACAGCTCCCCCAAAGGGGGAGCCAAGAGGGGCAGGCCTTTGGATTCCGCACCACAAGCACTGCCCCAACAAAAAAATCCCCACCGCGTTGGCAGCGGTGGGGATGGGGGAGAAATGATTAAATCTTATACTTTTCCGAGTAGGCCTTGTAGTCCTCCCGGAAGCCCTCGGTGTTGTAGGCCACGGAGTGGATATAGCGGTGGGTATCGAAGCGGTTGTTGCTCAGCTCGATGATGGTGACGGCCACATTGGAGCAGTGGTCGGACACGCGCTCGAAGTTGTTGAGGAAGTCGTTGAGGATGAAGCCGCGCTCGATGTCGCACTCGCCGGCCGTCAGGCGCTGGATGTGGTGGGTCTTGATGGTGGCCACCAGATCGTCGATGACCTCCTCCAGAGGCTCGACGCGATAGGCGCCCTTGACATGGTTGTTGCAGTAGGAGTCGATGGCCTGATGCAGGATCTCCTCCAGTGCGTCGGTGAGCACCAGCATCTCGTGCTGGGCATCGGCGGAGAAGTGTGCCTTCTTCTCGTGCAGCTCGCGGGCGGTGTCGCGGATGTTCACCGCGTGGTCGCCCATACGCTCGAAATCGCCGATGGCGTGGAGCATCTTGGAGACCTTCAGCGAGTCGTTCTGCGACAGCTGCATGGACGACAGATGCACCAGCAGCGTGCCCAGTTCGTCCTCGTAGCGGTCCAGCTCATCCTCGTAGTGGGTGACGCTGTCGGCGCGCTCGGCATCGTAGTCGCGGGCCACGGCAAAGGCAGACAGCAGCGAATCGCGGGCGATCTCGGCCATGCGGTTGGTCAGCACGTCGCACTCGGCGATGGCCACGGAGGGGGTGGCCAGCAGGCGCTCGTCCAGCAGGTGGCGGGGGCCGTCCTCGGCCTTGTCCTTCAAGAGGGTGTTGGCGATGCGGACAAGGAACTTGCCGAAGGGCAGCAGCATCACGGTGGTGACCACATTGAACACGCTGTGGACAAAGGCGATGCCGGTAGCGTCGATGGCGCTGTCGGTAAAGGCGAAGCCGATGAGGGCGTCGCAGAGGAGGTAGACGGCCAGCAGCACCACTGTACCGATCAGGTTGAAGGAGATGTGGATGATGGCCACCTTCTTGGCGTTACGGCTGACACCGATGGAGGAGATGAGGGCCGTGACGCAGGTACCGATGTTCTGACCCATGATGATGGGGATGGCCATACCGTAGGTGATAGAGCCGGTGAGCGCCAGCGCCTGCAGCACGCCCACGGAGGCGGCGGAGGACTGGATGATGCCGGTAAAGACGGCACCCACCAGCACGCCCAGCAGCGGGTTGCGGAAGGCGGTGAGGATGGCGGCGAACTCGGGGGCGTCGGCCAGAGGAGACACGGCATTGGACATGAGCTTCATGCCGTACATCAGCACGGCGAAGCCCACGAAGATGGAGCCGATATCCTTCTGCCGCTGCTTCTTGCCCATCATGATCATCACGGCACCCACCAGTGCGAAGATGAGGGAGAAGTTCTCCGGCTTTAAGAGCTTGAGAGCCACGTTGGAGGTCTCCAGTCCCACCAGCGACAACAGCCACGCCGTCAGCGTGGTGCCGATGTTGGAGCCCATGATGACACCCACCGTCTGGGAGATGTCCATGATGCCGGAGTTCACCAGACCCACCAGCATCACCGTCATGGCAGAGGAGGACTGGATGGCGATGGTGATGCCGGCACCCAGTGCCAGCGACTTCCACAGGCTGGAGGTCATGGCGCGCAGTGCGCCCTCCAGCTTGCCGCCTGCCATACGCTCCAGACCCGAGGACATGACGTTCATACCGTAGAGGAAGAAGGCCAGACCGCCGCCCAGCATGATAAAGGAGAACAGATCCATCGTGCAACACGCTCCCTTTCAGAAGTGATCGTTGTAATTTTAGGCCAATTTCGACCAAGTACCAGTATAGCCTAAAACCGTGAACAAGTCGAGAGGAAAAGCGTGAAAAAATGTGGAGAAAATCGTCACAGCCTTTTGTGGACTGTGCCGATAAGAAGCTGTTAAGACTCGGCGGTGGTCAAAAAGGCCTCGCCAAAGCCCTGTTGGCGCACCGTTTCGAGGAAGGCGCGGGCGCGGGCCAGGTCGGTGAAGGCCCCCACCTGCACCCGATAGAGGGGCGCGCTGAGGGGCGGCTGGGGCTCGCGGAACACGATGGAGAAGTAGTCGCACAGCCCCTTGGCGGCGCTGCGGGCCACCTCGGTGAGGTGGTCGTGGAACCACCGGGCATCGTCGCCGTTGTCGTGAAAGACGTGCTCTTCGTAGAAGCTGGCGGCCTTCGGCTGTCGCAGCTCGTAGAGGTCGGTGCGGCGATTGAGGGTGATGGGGCCGTCGTAGACCTCGGCGCGGCGCTGTATCATGCACTGTGCCAGTGCCTCGCCGCGCTCCGAGCCTGCGTAGATGATGGGGCGGCAGCCGCGCACCGTGCCGCCGCCGACGGTGTTGGTGGAGGCGTTGGTGTGGGAGACGTAGTGCACGTCGGCACCGAAGGCGTCGGATTCGGCGACCGCCTGCAGCATCAGCGCCGTGCCGTCCTCCGAGGAGCGGGGCGTGCGGCGCGGGCCGCGCTTCCACCGGATGCCGCAGGCGGTGAGGAAGGGCTCCAGCGCGTCGAGATAGAGGTTGTTGTGGGTCGTCTCGTCGCAGCCCGATACGGCGCAGGGGTTGAAGCGGTGGTAGGCGGGGGAGAGGTAGACCTTAGGCATCGCCCTGTCCCTCGCTGCCCAGCTGTTTGACAGTCTGGTGGATGCCCGTGGCCGCCAGACCGCTGACGATGCCCACTGCCGCCGCCGAGAGCACGTCGCGGGCGGGGAAGTCGGCCATGGTGTACAGTCCCGCCACGCCCAGCACCGCACCCACCGCGGCGCAGATGACGGGGATCCAACGGTTGTTGAGGGTCGTTGCCTTGACGGCCAGACCCACCAGATAGGCGATGACGGTGATGGCCGCCACGCCTGCAATACCAAAGTCCATAGAAAAAACCTCCTGTTGCAGTATATGGGACAGGGGGGAATCTGTCCCTCTCACCTATCGTCTGCATCGTCCCCTCTTTTGCCCTCAAAAAGGCAAAAGAGGGGTTTTTTGTGTTTGTGTTCTATGTAAGCCCCGTGGCGTTCTTCCCCAAAAGAGAACGCCACACGGGGCGCTTTGCCCTTTGTATCGTCTCCCCCCCGGTGGGGGGAGGTGCCCCGCAGGGGCGGTGGGGGTGTTGTATTTGTACACACAAAGGCATCTGCATTTGTATATGCATCTGCCTTTGTGTTTGT
>JAFYVA010000073.1 GCA_017549325.1 Oscillospiraceae bacterium | reverse complement strand
CGTAGATCTCACCGGTCAGCACGTGGTCGGCTCCCAGCTTTTTGGCGAAGTCCTGCTTGCTCTTGACGCGCTCCAGAATCCAGACTTCACAGTCCGGTTCCACCACTTTGATGGCCTGCACCACGCCGAGGCCGATGGTGCCGCAGCCCATGACCAGGATCTTCTCGCCCTTTTTCGGTGGGGCATGGAGTACCGCGTGGACGGAGACGCAGGCGGGCTCCACCATGACGGCCTGTTCGTCGCTGAGCTCGTCGTAGACTTTGGCGAGACCCCGGGCGGGGTAAATGAAACTGTCGCTCCAGCCTGCGCCGGTGACCACCTCGCCGTAGGGGGAGGGAGCGCCGTAGTTAAGACAGAAGTTATAGTCGCCGGATTCACAGTAGGGGCAGCGGTCTTTGAGACCCTTGGTGTCGCAGCCGGCCATGTATGCCCGGATGGTGACCCGGTCTCCCACCTTGAGATCGGTAACGTCCGTGCCTACCTCGGTAACAACGCCAATGTTCTCGTGGCCCAGATAAGTGCGCTTGGAACTGGGGATGGGCTCCAGCGCGGAGTTGGTGCCGGTGGTGGCCTTGAAGAAGCTGATGTCCGTGCCGCAGAGACCACAGGCGATGTTTCTCACACGCACCCAGTCCTGAGCGGGCAGGGGCGGATCCGGCAGATCCGTAACGTATTTCACGGCGTTGAGGCCCGTGAAAAGGAGCTTTTTCGCGCTCTTGGCCGCGGCCTTCGTAGCGAGTATCCGCGGTATGTCCTTGTCAAAATATACTGTTTTCATAACCGCTCCTCTCTCATCAGGTCAGCATGCCCTGCAGAATGGCCATGTAGTCATTGAGATAACAGGCATATTCCGGGCTGCCCACAGTCTCTACATAGCCCTTTTCCACACCTTCCACGAACTCGCATTCCTTGCCCAGCACCTTCAGAGCCCCCTCCACGGAGAGGAAGCGGAAGAGAACAAAGGGGCTGCGGCGGGTGTAGACCCCGTGCCCGGACTTGGACTGGCCTGCCTTTACCCGCAGGTAGCAGGCGATGAAGGCCGGGTCGCCGTCCTTTTCCACCCGGAACTGGTAGATGCGGTCCGGCTGGCGGCGACAGAACTCCTGCATGTCCGGGTCGCCCAGCTTGTTGTACTTGGAGAGGGCCCGGGTGATCATGTAAAGGCTGCACTTGACCTTCAGGGCTTTTTCTTCCTCGGTTTTCAGCTTGTCATTGGGCTTGGTCATGATCTTCAGCCCAAGCAGCACCGCCAGTACATTAGGCAGCATGCTGAGCTTGCCCTTGATGGCGGGGAGGGCCAGACCGCCCTTCAAAAGGGCGTTCATCTTCTCAATGCTGGGGAAAGTCAGCGTAAGATCCGGCTTCTCCGCGCTCCCCTGTACCACGGTGAGCTTACCGTTATCGAAGATCAGGTGGCAGCAGAGAAGCTCGCCGTCGTTTTTGGCCCCAAACTGCACCGTGCCCTGAAAGCTCTCAAACTTTTTATGGAGCTTAAGGTTGTCGTCCAGCAGCACCTGCATGGTGGGAAAAGCCGCGTTCATAAAGAGCTTTGCGGTCATGAGTTCCTGTGCGGATGACATGCTTATCCCCCCTTTTAGTCGTCTTCCCAGTTTTCGTCGGGCTCGTACTCCCTGCCCATCATCTCACGAACCTGATCCACGATGCCGTTGGCATCCAGACCGTAGTGGGCATAAAGGTCCTCGGCGTAGCCGATGGCCGCGAAGGTATCCTGCAGCCCGTGCTTGCGGAAAACGCAGCCCATGCCGCTCTCAGCAATGACGGAGGCCACCGCGTCGCCCAGACCGCCCAGCACGTTGTGCTCCTCCACGGTGAGGATGCGTCTTGTCTCGCTGACGGCCTTAAGGATGGCTTCTTTGTCGATGGGCTTGATGGTGTGCATATTGATCACGCGCACGGAGAGCCCGTCGTTTTCGGTCAGGGTCCTGGCGGCATTGACGGCCTGCAGCACGGCGATGCCGCAGCAGATGATGGTGAGGTCGGTGCCTTCGCGCATGGTGATGGCCTTGCCGATCTCATAGGTGTAGTCATCGTTTTCGTAGCAGGGCGGCTCAAAGCCGCGGCCGATACGGATGTACACCGGGCCCGGCGTGTCCACACAGGCCTGTACGGCCTTGCTGGTCTCGATGCCGTCGGCCGGGCAGATCACCGTCATGTTGGGAATGGCCCGGAGAATAGCGAAGTCCTCGGTGCAATGGTGGGTGGTGCCGGCGTGGCCAAAGGAGATGCCTGCATGGGTGGCGATGATCTTCACCGGTAGATTCTGGTAGGCAATGTCGGTACGAAGCTGCTCGCCCGCCCGGAGACAGGCAAAGACCGCCATGGTGGAGGCGAAGGGGATGAGCCCCGCCTTGGCAAGACCCGCAGCGATACCCAGCATGTTTTGCTCGGCAATGCCCACGTTGAAGAAGCGATCGGGAAACTTATCCGCGAAGAATTTGATGGCGGTGGTCTTTTCAAGATCGGCGGTAAGACCGACGATCTTGTCGTTGCCCTTGGCCAGTGCGGCCAGAGTGCGCCCGTAGATTTCACGGGCGGTCATGGTGGAAGCATCGTAAGCGTTCCAGTTGGTTCCGGTAATAACAGCCATAACTCTATCCCCCTTAACCCTTCAGAATGGAGGCCTTGGCACGCTCGCAGAGCGCTGAGTCACCGGAGGCGTAGTGCCAGACCACGTTGTTTTCCATAAAGTCCACGCCCTTGCCCTTGATGGTGTTGGCAAGGATCAGCGTGGGTTTGCCCTTGGCGACCCAGGCTTTGGCAAGGGCATCGTCCATCGCGTCCAGATCGTGGCCGTCCGTCTCAATGACCTCCCAGCCGAAGGCCCGCCACTTGTCCGCGAAGGGCTCCAACGCCATGACATCCTCGGTGAAGCCGTCGATCATCAGGCGGTTGCGGTCCACAATACCGATGACGTTGTCCAGTTTGAAGTGGGCAGCGGACATGGCTGCCTCCCATACACTGCCTTCGCAGCATTCGCCGTCACCCATGAGACAGACGGTCTTGTAGTCCTTCT
>JAFYVA010000072.1 GCA_017549325.1 Oscillospiraceae bacterium | reverse complement strand
CGCCGTTCTGCACAGTGTTGCGCAGAGTGGGATGCTCGGGGTTGAGGGCCCGGTCACGGAACGCCTTCAGGGCATCCTGATCCAGCAGCGCGGTAACCGCCGCCTCATCGGGCAGATCTACCTTGTTGATCTCATGGGAGGTGCGGAAACCGTCGAAGAAGTTGATGAAGGGAACCTTACCCTCCAGTGCGGCCAGATGAGCCACGGGAGAGAGGTCCATGACCTCCTGCACGTTGCCCTCGCACAGCATGGCAAAGCCGGTCTGACGGCAGGCCATCACGTCGGAGTGGTCGCCGAAGATGTTCAGCGCGTGGGTGGAAACGGTACGGGCGGAAACATGGAAGACGCAGGGCAGCTGCTCGGCTGCGATCTTGTACATGTTGGGGATCATCAGCAGCAGACCCTGAGAGGCGGTATACGTGGTGGTCAGAGCGCCTGCGCCCAGAGAACCGTGAACCGCACCGGCTGCGCCGGCCTCAGACTGCATCTCCACCACCTTCACCTGAGTGCCAAAGATGTTCTTCAGACCGTTGGCGCTCCACTGGTCGACGAAGTCGGCCATGGGAGAAGAAGGTGTGATGGGGTAGATGGCTGCCACCTCGGAAAACGCATAGCTTACGTGTGCCGCGGCGTTGTTACCATCCATGGATTTCATGATACGTGCCATGGGGAAACCTCCTTTAATTCATCGCCCTTTTGTATAAAATTACAGGGACGAACTTGTTCAGGGTAATCATAGCACAAAGAACCGACACTGTAAACGCCGAATTTTCCTAATTTTCCGGACAGGAAACTATTTTTGCGGTTTTTTGTTGGGAATGACCCATACAAAACCGCTGTGAGAATAAAATTTCAAAAACCTCTACCTTTATCGGGGGAGTTGTGATACAATATATAAGATTATAGAAAAAACGAGGTGAGGGCATATGGTAACGACGGTCCGGTCTCTGGGCTTAAGCGGCATCAGCGGCTACGAGGTGTCTGTGGAATGTATGATCTCCGGAGGACTGCCCGCCTTTGATGTGGTGGGTCTGCCCGATGCGGCGGTGAAGGAATCCCGCGAGCGCGTCCGTGCCGCCATCAAGAACTGCGGCGCACAGTTCCCTGTCAGCCATATCACCGTCAATCTGGCGCCTGCCCGTGTCCGCAAAGAGGGTACGGTGTATGATCTTCCCATTTTCCTCGGCCTTTTGGCTGCCGGCGAACAGCTTCGCAGGCTGCCCGAGAATGCGGCCTTTCTCGGTGAGCTGAGTCTCACCGGTGAGCTGCGTCCTGTCGTGGGCGTGCTGCCCATGGCCATGTTCGCCGCCCGCAACGGCATCCGCGAGCTGTATGTGCCCCAGGCCAACGCCTCCGAGGCCACGCTGGCTGAGGGGCTGACGGTCTACGGTGTGTCCGATGTGCGCTCGCTGGTGGCCCACCTCAAGGGTGAGGCGCCCTTGCAGCCCACACCCAAGTGGGAGCCGCCCGTGGAGGACCGTATCCTGCCGGACTTTTCTGAGGTAATGGGTCAGGAGAATGTCAAGCGTGCGCTGGAGATCGCCGCCGCCGGCGGGCACAATCTGCTGCTGGTGGGCTCTCCCGGCAGCGGCAAGTCCATGCTGGCCCGCCGTCTGCCCTCCATTTTGCCGGATATGACGGCTGCCGAGTCACTGGAGACCACGGAGATCTACTCTGTGGCGGGGATGACCGACCCGCGCCATCCGCTGGTGGATCACCGGCCGTTCCGCAGTCCCCATCACACCGCCTCCCCCGTGTCTTTGAGCGGCGGCGGCAGTGTGCCTCGCCCCGGCGAGATTTCCCTTGCCCACAATGGCATCCTGTTCCTTGATGAGCTGCCTGAGTTTGACAAGACGGCGCTGGAGACGCTGCGCCAGCCGCTGGAGGACGGCGTGGTGACCATCACCCGTGCCACGGGATCGCTGACACTGCCCAGCCGCTTTATGCTGGTCTGTGCCATGAATCCCTGCCGTTGCGGCTGGTACGGGCATCCCACCGGCCGCTGCCGCTGCTCCGAGTCGCAGGTAGAGAGCTATATGCGCCGCATTTCCGGCCCGCTGCTGGATCGCATCGATATGCACGTGGAGGTGCCCTCGGTGGAGTATGAGGCCATGCGCCGTAAGGAACAGCCCGAGTCCTCTGCCGTGATCCGTCAGCGCTGCAACGCTGCACGGGAGATCCAGAAACAGCGCTTCGCCGGCACCGACGTGTCCTGCAATGCCTATATGCGCCCGTCGATGATTGCCCGGTACTGTGTGCTGGACGCTGCGGGCGAGCAGCTGATGAAAAACGCCTTTGAGCGCCTTGGCCTTACCGGTCGCAGCCATGACCGGATCCTGCGTCTGGCCCGCACCATCGCCGATCTGGAGGGCGCGGAGAACATCGCCGCCCACCATCTGGCAGAAGCCATCCAATACCGCAGCAACGCACTGCTGAAATAACAACTAGGAGAGAAACATGCACGAGATTATTCTTTGCAAGCTGGGCGAGGTGGTCCTCAAGGGCCTCAACCGCCGCAGCTTTGAGATGAAGCTGATGTCCAACCTGCGCCGCCGTACGGCCAAGTTCGGCAAGTTCAAAATCTATTCCCGCCAGTCCACCATCTATGTCGAA
This sequence comes from Oscillospiraceae bacterium, assembly GCA_017549325.1. The sequence goes on along the minus strand of JAFYVA010000072.1, from coordinate 14,580 downwards.
CCGGTGGGCGAGGTGGATTTCGAGAACGCCTATGCCGCCTGCAAGCAGGTGTTCGGCATCATCGCCGTGGCGCGCGCCGTCCCCTGTGAGAAGACCAAGGAGGCCATTCTGGAAACGGCCAAGGCGTATTTGGGCGAGACGATGATGAAGACCAAGTCCTTCAAGGTGGAGTCCAAGCGCGCCGACAAGTCCTTCCCTCTGGGCTCTATCCAGCTGAGCCAGTGGGTGGGCGGCTATCTGCATGAGGCGTTCCCCCATGTGAAGGTGGATGTTCACACCCCTGAACTGACGGTGTACGTGGAGGTTCGTGAGGACGCGGCCTATGTCCACGGCCCCGCCGAGCCCGCAGCCGGCGGTCTGCCCATCGGCATGGGTGGTCACGCCGTGAGCCTCCTCTCCGGCGGCATCGACTCCCCTGTCAGCTCCTTCATGGCCGCCAAGCGCGGTGTGCAGCTGGAGATGCTCCACTTTGCCTCTCCTCCCTACACCTCCGAGATGGCCCGGGAGAAGGTGCTGCAGCTGGCCCGTGAGCTGACCCCCTGGTGCGGCCGTCTCACCGTCCATATCGTGCCCTTCACCGAGATTCAGGAGGCCATTCGCCGCGACTGCGACGAGGAGTACTTCACCCTCATCATGCGCCGCTTTATGATGCGCATTGCCGACAAGCTGGCCCGCGAGCTGGCCTGCCGCGCCGTTGTTACCGGCGAGAGCCTCGGTCAGGTGGCCAGCCAGACGCTGCAGGCGCTGGCCGTCAGTGACGACGCCATCACCATGCCGGTGCTGCGCCCTCTCATCGGTATGGACAAGGAGGAGATCGTCAAGCTCTCCCGCTATGTGGGTACGTTTGACACCTCCATCCTGCCCTATGAGGATTGCTGCACCGTCTTTACCCCCCGCCACCCCAAGACCCGCCCCGAGGTGGAGGAAGTCCGTGCCATCGAGTCGGTGCTGGATGTGGAGGGCCTGTGTGCGCAGGCTCTTGCACGCCGCGAGATGGTGAAGATCAAGCCCCTGTAAAAAGCGATGGAAAAACGCGTAATTGAAGTGCTTGCCCAGCGTGGCAAGACCCTTGCCGTAGCCGAGAGCTGCACCGGCGGTCTGTGCGCCAAGCGACTGACCGATATCTCCGGTGCCTCCGCCGTGTTTTACGGCGGCGTGGTGAGCTATGTCAATGAGGTGAAAATGCGCCTGCTGGGCGTGAAAGAGGAAACGCTGTCCACTCACGGTGCTGTCTCGGCTGAGACGGCGCGGGAGATGGCCGAGGGCGTGCGCCGCGTGACCGGCGCCGATTTTGCCCTGTCCGTTACCGGTGTGGCCGGCCCCACCAGCGACGAGATGGGCAATGTGGTGGGCACCGTGTTTATCGCCTTGTCCTCGGAGGAGAAGACCGTCAGCGAAAAGCTGCAGCTGAGCGGTGACCGTGAGAAGGTGCGGGAGCAGAGCGTCAACGCCATGCTCTGGCTACTGCTGCGGCAAATGATGTAAGGAGAGAACAACAATGGCTAAGAATACCAACTATACCATGACCAACCAGTATGCCAATCAGGCCGAGCAGATCCGCAAGGCCAAGGGCAATCCCAATAAAAATTACCACGCCAAGAAAAAGAACAGCAACTACAAGGGCTATAACGCTACCGGCACCGGCGCCTACGTTGCCCACAAGATCAACCAGAAGGCCGCCAACCGTGAAAAGGTGAAGCTGCCGATGAAGATGAAGGTGATCCTGGGCGTACTCTTCGGCGCCGTGGTGGTGACGCTGATCCTGCGTATGGCCGCCTTCCCCGACAGCCTGTGGCTGGTCAACATCAGCTCTCTGCTGCTGGGTATTGCCTGCCTTGTTCTGTTCTATGTACGCAAGCACTACCACCAGCAGAAATCCGGTGCCGGCTACGGCATCATCACCCTGATCCTGACCATCTTCGGCGTGCTCTACACCGTCATCGGTCTGGGCGGTATTTTGACCCAGTTGGGCGTATTTTAAGGAAAAGCCGCCTGTTTGCGGCAACTTTCCCATTGACAAACGCGGAAAAACAGGGTAATATACCCCTTGTATATGTCTAAAAGCAATGAAGGGGACAGTCTCAGTGTTTCGCCTCGACGCGAAGAGAGCCGTTGGCAGGTGTAAAACGGCGGCGGGCGGCATGTGAGCATCACCCCGGAGCATCCGGCTGAAACCCAGGCAAGTAAGTACGGACGGCGGCGGGCCGTTATCATCCCGCGCCCACGGTTGGTGGGATCTGAGCGGCTGCGCCGTGCGCAGCAAGAAGAGTGGTACCGCAGAGGTTATTATGCGCCTTTGTCTCTTGTAAAGGAGACAAAGGCGTTTTTTATTTTGATAACTCATTATGAAATATAAGGAGACACACAATGGAGTACAAAAAGACACTGAATATGCCCAAGAGCGGCTTCCCCATGCGAGCCGGCCTCCCTGTTCGTGAGCCCGATATGCTCAAGCATTGGAAGGAGATCGACATCTACAACGAGATGCTGAAGAAGAACGAGGGCAAGCCCCTGTTCAACCTGCACGACGGCCCTCCCTTCTCCAACGGCAACATCCACATGGGTCACGCCCTGAACAAGTCCATCAAGGATTTCATCACCCGCAGCTATGCCATGCGCGGCTACTATACCCCCTATATGCCCGGTTGGGATAACCACGGCATGCCCATCGAGTCTGCCATCATCAAGGAGCAGAAGCTCAACCACAAGGAGATGAGCGATGCCGACTTCCGCAGCGCCTGCGAGCAGTACGCCAAGAAGTATGTCAATCTCCAGAGCGAGGCCTTCCAGCGCATGGGCGTGGTGGGCGATTGGGAGCACCCCTACTGCACCATGGATAAGACCTTCGAGGCCGAAGAGGTAAAGGTCTTTGGCTCCATGTACAAGAAGGGCTACATCTACAAGGGCCTCAAGCCCGTGTATTGGTGCGCCCACGACGAGACGGCTCTGGCTGAGGCTGAGATCGAGTATAAGGATGATCCCTGCACCACCGTGTATGTCAAGTTCCCCATGAACGATGATCTGGGCAAGCTGAGCCACCTCGACAAGGCCAAGCTGAACTTCGTCATCTGGACCACCACCATCTGGACCCTGCCCGGCAACCTGGCCATCGCCCTCCATCCCGATGAGAGCTACGCTGTGGTCAAGGCTGACAACGGCGAGATGTACATCATGGCCGAGGCTCTGGTGGAGAAGGTCATGAAGGTGGGCGGCTTCGAGTCCTATGAGATCGTGGAGACTCACCCTGGTTGCTTCTATGAGAATATGCTGGCCTCTCACCCCTTCCTGGATAAGACCTCCCGCCTGCTGCTGGCTGACTATGTCACCATGGACAGCGGTACCGGCTGCGTTCATACCGCTCCCGGCTTCGGTGCTGACGACTATCTCACCTGCCTCAAGTACGGTATGGACATGGTGGTGCCCGTGGACGATCAGGGCCGCCACACCGACTATGCCGGCAAGTATGCCGGTATGAAGACCGAGGAGTCCAACCCTGTCATCCTCGAGGATATGAAGCAGGCCGGCTCCCTGTTTGCCAGCGAGGAGATCGTCCATAGCTATCCCCACTGCTGGAGATGCAAGAACCCCATCATCTTCCGCGCCACTCCCCAGTGGTTCTGCTCTGTCGACTCCTTCAAGGACGAGGCAACCGCTGCCTGTGAGGATGTCCGTTGGCTGCCCACCTGGGGCCTCGACCGCATCAAGGCCATGGTCCGCGAGCGCAATGACTGGTGCATCTCCCGTCAGCGCCGCTGGGGTCTGCCCATCCCCGTGTTCTACTGCAAGGATTGCGGCAAGCCCGTGTGCACCGATGAGACCATCGCTACCGTCTCCGCAGCCTTTGAGGAGCACGGCTCCAACGCCTGGTTCGAGCGCGATGCCGCCGGTCTGATGCCCGCCGATTTCGCCTGCCCCCACTGCGGCGGCAAGCACTTCGAGAAGGAGACCGACACGCTGGATTGCTGGTTCGACTCCGGTTCCACCCACTTCTGCACCATGGAGCGCGACCAGAAGTTCTGGCCCTCCACCATGTACATCGAGGGTGCTGACCAGTACCGCGGTTGGTTCCAGTCCTCCCTGCTGGTGGCCGTTGGCGCTCTGGGCCGCGGCGCACCCTTCAAGGAGTGCCTGACTCACGGCTGGACCGTGGACGGCGAGGGCCGCGCTATGCACAAGTCTCTGGGCAACGGCATGGATCCCAACGAGATCATCCAGAAGTACGGTGCCGATATGCTGCGTCTGTGGGCCGGCAGTGCCGACTACCATGTGGACGTCCGCTGCTCCGACGATATCTTCAAGCAGCTGAGCCAGAACTATCTGAAGTTCCGCAACACCGCCAAGTTCTGCCTGGATAACCTGCTGGACTTCGATGCCAACGATCTGGTGGCCCCCGCTGATATGCTGCCTCTGGACCGCTGGGCCATCACCCGCCTGAACACCCTGCTGGAGAAGGCATACGCCGCCTATGACGAGTATGAGTTCCATGTGATCTCCCACCTGGTCAACGATTTCTGCGTGGTGGATCTGAGCTCCTTCTACTTCGATATCATCAAGGATCGCCTCTACTGCGATGAGGCCGACGGCCTTGGCCGCCGCAGCGCACTGACTGCCCTGTTCCTGATCCTGGATGCCATGACCCGTCTGTTTGCGCCCATCCTGGCCTTCACCTGCGATGAGATCTGGCTGACCATGCCTCACCGCGCCGAGGACGATGTCCGCAATGTGCTGTTCAATCAGATGGTGCAGCCCTACGCCGACTATGCCCTCTCTGAGGAGGAGATGGTGCAGTGGGCCGCCCTGCGTCAGCTCCGTGACGGCGTCAACGCCGCACTGGAGAAGGCCCGTGCCGAGAAGAAGATCGGTAAGGCTCTGGAGGCCCATGTGACGCTGGCCGATCAGAGCGGCAATCTGGAGATGCTGCGCAAGAGCTTCGAGGATCAGTGGGCCGACCTGTTCATCGTCTCCGATGTGGAGGTCACCACCGATGCCGAGGTCTATGCACAGGGTGCCGACACTCCCGTGGCCGGCGTCCGCGTGCTGGTCTCCGAGGCCAAGGGCGACAAGTGCGGCCGCTGCTGGAAGCACCACACCGAGGTGGGCAAGGATGCCAAGTTCGCCGACCTGTGCCCCCGCTGCGCTGCCGTGGTTGCCAAGATCCCCGATCTGGCCTGAGCAACGCCATAAAAACGCAAAAAAAGAAAGTCCCGCGAGGGACTTTCTTTTTTGCTTATTGTTTGGTTTTCTTGTTAAATTGCACCAATGCTACAACAATGAGGGCTACAGAGGTAGCGCCGATAATGTACCACGGGATGTTGTAAAAGGCATACCAGATACTGTAAAAATCGGCAGACCGCTTTTGGTTGACATAGGAGGTGCCGCTTGTTTCCAAGAGGATGACAGCCTTGGGATAGAGCATGGCAAAACGGATAATTTCTTCGATTAGATAGAGCGCCCATCCGGAGAACAGCACCCAAAAATAAGGGCGGGAGAGCAAATGGCTTGATTCACCCCACTGCTTTGTTGCCCCGCGCAGCAATACATAGACGGCGGGCAGCAGGATAAGCGTAATATCCCACGGAAGCAGTCGCTGCAAGTGGTGACGAAGCGAGGAAAGAAACTGAGCATTACCCTTTGTCAGGGCGACAGAAAGCGGCGTAGCCAGCACCAACTCGGCCATCAGCCATACTGCCACGACGGCAAAGGGAAGGAGCATCGACAAGCGCCGACTGAGCTCTTGTTTGGAGCAAGAGCCCCAGCCGATCCACAGTGCGGCGGCTGCGGCAGCGATCAGCAAACCCTGCACGGCTGCGGGACTGTAACGAAACAGCATCGCCGCCAACAGGCACAGCGCCGCCACAGCATAGCCGATGCGAAAGCGCAGCGTTTGCCGCTGGGAGAGGAAGTGCTCTACCTGAGAAGGGGCGGTGCGGGCCTGCGGCAGCGACTCACCTGCCAGCAGCTCGTCTGCACTGACACCGTAGAGCACGGCGAGGGCGGGGAGAAGGGAAATATCGGGGAATCCGCCGCCGGACTCCCATTTGCTAACGGTTTTATTGGAAATCCCAAGACGCTCGGCTACTTCCTGCTGCGTCATATCCGCGTTTTTGCGAAGGGTGGCGAGATATGTGCCGGTTTTTGTGGTATCCATAGGGAGTCCTCCTTTCGATATAGCTATAATATGCATCAGGGAAGGACTGTCCGTCCATCCCTGTGACTGTGAATCCTGTCTACGGAGCGTAGAGTTGGGAGTTTAATACTTCCACGGGCGATTTTCGTCGCGGAATTCGCTCAAGCGCTGCTCGTAGGCGGCAAAGGCGGCCTCTTCAAAGGCCAGCGTATCGTCGCAGCCCAGCTCGCGCAGCAGCCACTTGCAGAAGGGAGGATTCAGCACCAGCAGCGGGCCGGTGAGATAGGTGGCCACCAAATTGCCGATGTGCCAGCCCTCCAAAGCCGTCCCCTCGTTGCGGCCAACGCCGCGAAGCGTGGTGAACAGGGCGTTCTCCTCGGGAGCGTCGTAGCTGTGACCGAACAGACTCTTAAAGCCCACGATCTCCATATCCCCGAAAGAGCCGAGGTAGAAGCTGTTGTGCCGCTGCATCATCTTGTAACGGGCGCGGGTGGGCAGAATACCAAGACCGTCCAGATGCCAGCCCTCGTCGCTGTCGGCGCTGAGGCTGAGGGCATCCACGGCGTTGCCGGTCACCAGCATCCGCTGGCCGGCAGAGAGCTTGGAGAGCAGCTCTTCTTTGACGGGGGTCAGTGCCTCTGCCGCCAGTTCCAGGCCGCGCTCGGTGAGGCTGCCCAGATACACGAGGGCGATGTCCTCATCCAGGAAACGGGGGCGGGATTTGAGGTCGGTCTCGACGACCTCGATATCGCTGCAGCACTGCTGCAGGTAACGGATATTCATCAAATCGCCGCAGAGATTGCCGATCTCGGGGAACAACACTTCGATTTTCATTCCGCTGCCTCCTTTCCGCTGTGGCGCAGTGCCAGCTTCTTCAGGTGGTCGTATACCTTATAGGAAAGGGCCATAGAGTCGGTGCCGTAGAGCTGGTAGATATGGTCGCCGGGGGTGAAGAGGAGCCGTTCGGCGGCGCGGAACTCATCCCGCTCTACCACGATTTTCTCCTCGGCAACGCCCGCCATGAGAAGTCGCAGTCTGTAGTCCTCGGCCCGGGCACCGGTGCAGACGATCTGGACGATGCTCTCGTGGGCCAGGAACTCGAAGTCGGCATCGTAGATCCAGCAGGAGTTCTCCGACCAGTGAGCGGCGTCGCCGAGACAGTTCATCATCAACAGAAGCTCCTTGCGTCCTTCGCGGCCTGCGATGTAGTCAAAGGCGCGGGAACCGGCCAGAGCGTTCTTCTCCTTGGACATCTGGCGCACCAGTGTCACCTGACCGACCGATTCGCTGCTGTGGCGGGAGGCAGTGACGGTAGCCTCGCCCAGCGCTTTGGCGATCTCGTCGTGAGTCCAGCCCAGCTGGCGCAGTACGGCGGTGACGGTGACCATGTTATAGACGTTGAAAATGCTGTCTGTAATGAGGGGGTAGTCGTAGGAAGCGCCGTCCTCCACCAGTGTCATGCGACGATCGGCGATATCGACATTCTGTGCCAGATACTTCGCCTCGGGGGAGGCAAAGCCGCAGTCGCGGCAGACGGCGCGGCCGATGTGGTGATAGCGGCGGAATTCATAGTGGAGCTTGCCGCTGCATTTGGGGCAGATACGCACATCGTCAATGAGGTTGATGCACGACTCCGTATCCCCTGCCATCCTGTCGATGCCGAAGTAGACCCGCTGATTCTCGGGGGCCACGCCTGCGGAGATCAGGTCGTCGGCATTCAAAATCAGCTTGGCGCTCTTGGGGATGGCGCGGCTGAGGATGTCGGCGATGAAATAGGGGTGTGCGTTACGCATGATGGAGTCGCGGAACAGGTTGGTGATCACCACGAAATCGGGTTTGATGTGGGGATAGATGCGGCCGGAGGCCCGCTCGTCCACTTCCAGCACCGCCATATCGCACTTGCGAACGCGGCCGAAGAGGTCGCAGTTGCGGATGAGGGCGGTGGAGATGCCGGAGGTGATGTTGGAGCCGGCGCGGTTGGACATGACGCGGAGGCCGCGGCGCTCCAGAATATCCGTCAGCATATTGCTGACAGTCGTTTTTCCGTTGGTGCCGGTGACGGAGATCACCGTCTTGGGCCGACCCATATAGCGCAGGAAATGGGGGCACAGCTTCAGCGCCAGTGCGCCGGGAAAATCTGTGCCGTTATGTCCTGTGATCTTCAGCGCGGGAATGGACAGCTTGGCCATCCACAGCGCCAGTAAAAATCGCAATTTACCCATGGAGATTATGCCTTCTTTCCTAAGTAGATCATCAGTGCCGCCATGTCGGCGGGGGATACGCCGGAGATGCGCCCTGCCTGCCCCAGATTTTGGGGACGGATGGCGCCCAGCTTTTCCCGCGCCTCCAGACGCAGGCCCTGAATGTTGTCGTAATCGATATCCTGCGGGATCACCTGCCGCTCCAGACGCTCAAACTCCGCCACCTGCTTTTCCTGTCGGCGGATGTAGCCCTCGTACTTCACGGTGATCTCTACCTGCTCCACCACATCGGCGCTCAGATCGGGAGCATCCGTATCAAAGGGGCGCAAATCGGCGTAGCTCAGCTGCGGGCGGCGCAGCAGGTCGATAAGACGGCAGCCGTCCTCGACGGGGGTGGTGCCCTTGGCGGTGAGCAGTGCATTCAGCTCCGGGCTGCCGCCGATGCCGCGCTTGGTGAGGCGGGCGATCTCCTGCTCCACGGCGGCATATTTTTCCTCCACCGCGGCCAGTCGCTCGTCGGAGACAAGTCCCAGCTCGTGACCAATGGCGCTCAGGCGAATATCGGCATTGTCCTGCCGCAGCACCAGACGGTACTCGGCGCGGCTGGTCATCATGCGGTAGGGCTCTTCCGTGCCCTTGGTCACCAGATCGTCGATGAGAGTGCCGATGTAGCTCTGGCTGCGCTTGAGGATAAAGGGTTCCTGACCGCGAATGGCCCGCGCGGCGTTGACTCCGGCCACGAAGCCCTGAACGGCGGCCTCCTCATAGCCGGAGGAGCCGTTGAACTGACCGGCACCGTACAGGCCGCGGATGGCCTTCGTCTCCAGTGTGGGCAGCAGCGCCAGCGGATCGATGCAATCGTATTCGATGGCGTAGGCGGGGCGGGTCATCTCTGCGTGCTCAAGACCCTCCACCGTGTGGAGCATCTCGATCTGCACATCCTCGGGGAGGGAGGAGGAAAAGCCCTGAATGTACAGCTCCTCCGTGTCCAGACCTATGGGTTCGACGAAAAGCTGATGGCGCTCCTTGTCGGCAAAACGGACGATCTTCGTCTCGATAGAGGGGCAGTAGCGAGGGCCGATGCCGTCAATGACGCCGTTGTACATGGGGCTGCGGTGGAGATTTTCGCGGATGATGCGGTGTGTCTCGGCATTGGTATAGGTGAGATAGCAAACGGCGCGATTCTCGGGGGCATCCTCCGTCTCAAAACTGAAGGGCAGGGGATTCTCGTCACCCAGCTGCAGCTCCATTTTGGAGAAATCCACCGTGCGGGCATTGATGCGGGGCGGTGTGCCGGTCTTGAAGCGGCGCAGAGGCAGACCCAGCGCGGCAAGACGGTCGGTCAGTAGCGTGGAAGCGTGCATACCGTCGGGGCCGCTGTCCTCTACGCACTCGCCCACGATGGTGCGGCCGCTGAGGAAGGTGCCGGTGCAGAGAATCACGGCGCGGACGGAGAACACGGCACCGGTGCGCAGCACCACTTCCGTGACGCGGCCGTCCTCTGCGCGGATGTCCACCACTTCGCCCTGTCGGACATGGAGGTGCTCCTGCTTTTCCAGCGCGTGCTTCATGACCTTCTGATATTCGCGGCGGTCGGCCTGCGCCCGCAGGGACCATACGGCAGGGCCCTTACCGCGGTTCAGCATACGGTACTGAATACATGCCTTGTCGGCGGCCTTTGCCATCTCGCCGCCCAGCGCATCCAGCTCACGGACGAGATGACCCTTGCCGGTGCCGCCTACGGCGGGGTTGCAGGGCATATTGCCCACGGCGTCGAGGTTGATGGTGAAGCACACCGTCTCCAGACCCAGCCGTGCAGCGGCCAGTGCCGCCTCGATTCCGGCGTGACCTGCGCCCACGACAGCAATATCAAATTCTCCGGCGTAAAACTCTCTCATAGCGCTTCTCGTTTCTACAGTTTTCCTCATTATATAATAGTATACCCGCAAAAGGCAAGAGCGGTCTGTGCATAACGGCAAAAAAAGTTCCCTATATCTTGGCAAAAATGTATAATTGCGGCAGTTGCTTTTTGTGACAGCAGAGCATATACTGTACCATAGAAGAGCAAAAGGAAAGGAGTGTGATACCGAACATGACCGACAAGAGAATCAGTGCAGATCTGGACGACCTGATCTTTGCTGACTGCGACTGGCAGCCCAGTGAGAGATAACTGTCCGACACGAAGGAGAAACCACGACACAGGCTGTGCCGTGGCGTTTTGTTTTTTATGGGAAAAATTCCCTTTGACCATATCAGTCCGGCAGGAACGGCGGATCCCTGCCGGGTTTTGCGTGAACAAATTATCTCTTAACGAGTTTTTGTCGTTTTCTTAACGGGGAAATGTGGTACAATGATAAAAACTCTAACAGAAAGGGCGGTGTGCTCCTTGGGTTTTCTGAAAATTTTCACGCTGCGCTGGCCGGAAAAGTGGATGCGCCGCCGCCACTTTTTCGGTGAGGAGATCACCTATTCCTTCCGCGACATCCTGGTAACGCTGATCCTTTTTGCTGTCACGGTGGTGCTGTGTCTGACGCTGCGGTCAATGGACCCCCACAACGACACCAGCTATGTGGCGGTCATCTTTTTCATGGACGTGTTTCTCACCGCGCTCTTGACGGAGGGATATCTCTTCGGTGTGCTGGCGGCAGTATGCGGTGTGCTGTGCGTAGACTATATTTTTACCGCGCCCTACTGGCAGATCAGCTTTACTCTGGCCGGATTCCCGCTGACATTCCTTGTTATGATGACCATCTCGCTGATTACCTGTATGCTGACCACCCGCGTCAAGCAGGCCGAGGCGCTAAAGCGTGAGGCAGAGCGTGAAAAGATTCACGCCAATCTTCTGCGGGCGGTTTCTCATGATATCCGCACACCGCTGACCGGCATCGTGGGTGCTACTGATACGCTGCTGGAGAGCGCAGCGTTGACAGAAGAGGAAAGGCAGACCCTGCTTCAGGGCGCCAATGAGGATGCCCGGTGGCTCATCCGCGTGGTGGAGAATCTTCTCTCCATTACCCGTATCGGCGCAAACAATGCCGCACCATTGGTGAAGACTCCCGGCATCGTAGAAGAAGTGATCGAGAGCGCGGTGGCCAAGTTCAGCCGCAAGCCGAAGATCCCGGTGGAAGTCGTGCTCCCCGAAGAGGTGTTGGTAGCGCCGATGGATGAACTGCTGATGGAGCAGGTGCTGCTGAACCTTATGGAGAATGTGGTGCGACACGGGGAAACGGCAACAAAGATCACCGTTTCGCTGACTTGCGACAGAAAGACGGTCTGTATCACCGTGTGTGACGATGGCGTGGGCATCGCGCCGCAACTGCTGCCGAGGCTCTTTGACAGCAGTACCCATCAGACCAAACAGGGAGATGTCAAACGAGATATGGGTATCGGTCTGTCTGTATGCCGCACGATCGTACAAGCCCATGGCGGCAGAATCTACGGAGAAAACCGCAGCAAAGGCGGCGCAAAATTCACAATAGAATTACCAAGGGAGGAGCAGATACATGAAAGTGAAGGATAAGGTTTTGATCGTAGAGGATGAGCAGAGCATCAGCAACTTCATCTCCATGATCCTGACCGCAAACGGCTATGACACCATCACTGTCCGCGGCGGCGAAGAAGCCCTTACCATTATTGCCTCTCACTGTCCTGATCTGGTGATCCTCGATCTGGGCTTGCCGGATATGGACGGCATGGAGGTGCTCAAGTCTGTGCGCAAGTGGTCCAACCTCCCCGTGGTGGTGGTTTCTGCCCGCAGCTACGAACACGACAAAGTCGAGGCCCTTGACTGCGGTGCCGATGATTTTATCACCAAGCCTTTCGGCACCTCTGAGCTGCTGGCTCGCATTCGTGCGGCGATCCGCCATACCCGTACGACCCTCTCCGATCCCCGTATTGCTCTGTCCGGCAAGTTTACCACCGGCGACCTGACCATCGATTACGATAAGCATCAGGTGCTGATGAGGGGCGAGAATGCAAAGCTGACCGTCAACGAATATAAGATCGTGGCGCTGCTGGGCAAGTATGCCGGCAAGGTGTTGACTTACGATTTCATCATCCGTGAACTGTGGGGTCCCAAGGCCAAAACCGACAATCAGATCCTCCGCGTGAACATGGCCAATATCCGCCGCAAAATCGAGAAGGATCCCGGACATCCCGAGTATCTCTTTACGGAAGTGGGCGTGGGATACCGGATGCGAGAAGGAGATTGATTTTCCTAAAAAGAAACTTTTTGGAAGCTACGAAAAAAGACGCCGAATTTTCGGCGTCTTTTTTCGTGCAAGGAACACAATGGGAAATTTCGCATAAGAAAGGGATAAAGAAAAACTTTTGAAACATAAAGGGTGCGTTAAAAAGGGGGCTTTTATATTTACAGAGGATATCTTGGGGAGTACAATTCTCTCACGAACCCGAGCCTCGGGTGAGGCAACCTCATTAAAAAGGAGAGAAAACTATGGAAAACAGAAGTGGCTTTAAGTCTAACTTCGGATTCCTGATGGCTGCCGTCGGCTCTGCTGTGGGTCTGGGCAACATCTGGGGATTCCCTGCTAAGATGGGCGCGAACGGTGGTTTCACCTTCCTGCTGGTCTACATTTTCCTGGGCCTGACCACCGGTATCATCGTTATGATCAGTGAGCTGGCCATCGGCCGTAAGACCGGTAAGGGCGCTGTCGCAGCATATCAGGTCGTCAGCAAGAAGTTCAAGTGGATGGGCTGGATGGGTATCGCCTCCGCTTTCCTGATCCTGTTCTTCTACTGCGCTCTGGGCGGCTATTGCATCAAGTATGTCGTTGTGAATGTCGGTGACCTGTTCAAGGCCGGCTTTGGCTCGGCGGGCATGACGGGTGCAGACGTGTTCGGCAACCTGCTGGCATCCCCCTGGGAGGGTGTTATCTATGGCCTGATCTTCGTGGCACTGACCATGCTGATCGTTCTCGGTGGCGTCGCCGGCGGTATCGAGAAGGTTTGCTCCATCGGTATGCCCTGCCTGTTCGTGGCTCTGCTGATCTGCATCATCCGTGCTGTCACCCTGCCCGGCGCCGGCGACGGTCTGCGCTATATGTTCATCCCCGGCTGGGCTGTTGCTCAGGGTATCGTTGAGAAACCCAACCTGTTCCAGGTGTTCTCCACTGCCGGCGGTCAGATGTTCTTCTCCCTGTCCCTCGGTATGGGCGCCATGATTACGTACGGCTCCTATCTGGATAAGAAGGAGAACATCGAGAAGAACGCTCTGCTGATCGTCCTGATGGACTCCCTGGTGGCCTTTATGGCAGCTCTGTGTGTGCTGCCTGCCCGTTTCGCACTCGATCCCGAGGGCGCACTGGGCGGCCCCTCCCTGCTGTTCGTCACCATGCAGAACGTGTTCCAGAAGATGGGCGGTATCGGCCCCGTCTTCGGTATCATCTTCTACCTGCTGGTGGTCTTCGCCGCTATCTCCTCCTCCATCTCTCTGCTGGAAGTCGTGGTTGCTCACTACTGCGACAAGGCGGCTGAGAAGGGCAAGGGCGACAAGCGCAAGAAGTACACCCTGATCGCCGCTGCACTGGTTGGTCTGGGCTGCATCCTGGTCGCCTATGACTCCCTGGGCTCTCAGGGTATCCATCCGGCCGCCTTGCTTGGTCTGGAAAATGCCGGCGCATGGGCTGCTGACTGGCTGGACTTCTTCGACTGCATCTCTGAGGGTATCATGATGCCCATCGGCGCACTGCTGACCTGTATGGTGGTTGGCTGGGAAGTCGGCCCCAATCTGGTCAAGGAAGAGGTCGAGCAGAACGGCAACAAGTTCAAGACCTTCGGCTACTTCAAGTTCTGCGTCCGCATCATCGCTCCTCTGGGCCTGCTGATGGTCCTCTACGGTCAGCTGACCTCCTTCTTCGGATAAGAAAAAAGAAGTTCCAATCTGCAGAAGAAAACCTAATAAAAGCACCGGCGCTGCGGCGCCGGTGCTTTTTTGTTTCCATAAAAGAATAAACAAAGGTAAAAAACGCCAAAAACCGCTAAAATGTGAACAAACTGTGTGTTTAGTCAAACCGTGTGTAAGTTCTTTGTAAAAAAGAGCGAAAAAGTTGTGAAGAGATTGACAATTTCGTTAAGAACATATAAAATAAACAGACCATATAAATTGAGGAGGTAAATCTCATAATGGAAAAGAAGAGCACAAAGATCGCATACGGCGTAGCCTTTGGCGTATTCGTCGTACTGATGGTCATTCTGGGTGTCAGCTATCCTGACGGTGTGTATGGCACCTTCTGG
>JAFYVA010000071.1 GCA_017549325.1 Oscillospiraceae bacterium | reverse complement strand
CGGCGAGAACACCGTTATCGGCAAGGGCGCCCACGTGGGCACTCAGCCTGACGGCAGTGAGGGCTGGGGTGTTGCCACCTGCGGCCCCGACATCGTCATTAAGGACGGCGCAGTTGTACCTGCCGCTGCCATGATCTACACCGGTGAGGAGGTTTGAACATGAAAGGCTTTCACGGAATAATCTTCGCTTACAGCGCAGCTCCCGAGCTGGGCACCCTCTCCAACGAGCGTACCGCCGCCTCCATCCCCTTCTGCGGCAGATACAGACTTATTGACTTCGCCCTGTCTTCCCTGAAGAACGCAGGTGTACTTGACGTGGGTGTTATAATGCAGCGTGACTACCAGTCCCTTCTGGACCATATCGGCTCCAGCAAGGCATGGGACATGAGCCGCAAGTCCGGCGGCCTTCGTATGCTGCCTCCCTTCGGCCTGCCCGTCTACCACAGCGGCCACTACACCGGCACTATGGAAGCTCTCAACGGCGTTCACAGCTACATTGAGGACATTCCTCAGGACAACATCATCCTGCTGCTGGGCAATATGTGCGCCAACATCGACCTTGAGGCCGCTATGAAGCAGCATCTGGCCTCCGGCGCCGATATGACCGCCATCTGCGCCGACCACTCCCCCACCGACAAGCCCCACAGATACGTCATCGGTGAAAACGGTCTGGTCGAGACTCTGTTCTTCAACCGCAGCGCCGGCTACGGTCTGCCCTCCATGGAAGGCTACGTTGTGAAGAAGAGCGTTCTGGTCGACATGATGGAGAAGTGCCGCGCACTGAATCTCCACCGCTTCCACAGAGACGCTGTCAATATGTTCCTCAGAGACGGCGGCAAGATGGGTGTCTACGTCCACGAGGGCTATGCCCGCGTCATCCGCACCGTCGAGGACTATTACACCGCCAGCATGGATATGCTCAATAAGGAAAAGCGCGCACAGGTCTTCCCCAAGGACCGCCCTGTCCGCTCCAAGCACGTGGAAGGCGTCAGCAGCTATTACAGCGAGACCGCCACTTCCAAGAACAGCCTCGTTGCAGACAACTGCATCATCGAAGGCAGCATCGAAAACTGCATCCTCTTCCCCAGAGCCCGTATTGCCAAGGGCGCCGTGCTCAAAAACTGCATCATCATGCAGGGCGGCATAGTGGGCGAGAATGCAAAGCTGGAGCAGGTCATTGCCGACAAGTATGTCAGCTTTGCTCCCGATGTTCAGATCACCGGCAGCGTAAAGCTCCCCTTCGTGGCTCCCAAGGCCAGCAAGATCTGATTCCCATGTTCTGAACTAAAGAAGGGGTGGGGATTGCTCTTCACCCCTTCGTTTGTTGTGCCTGAGTGCCCAACAGCTTGATTTTGACTGAAAATTTCGCGCGCTGTCGTTTTGCCCGATTTCGTTGTGCGTCTCAGCGCGTGTAATTTTTTGCCGCATTCCGGATACAAGTTTGCGCGGTTTTCAGCGTCCGAAAGGTGTCTGAAAACCGTATAAACTTGTCCCCGGGATCCACGGCTTTCGTGAACGCCGGTAAGTAATTATCTGCGTTTGCTTATACATTTTTTTGGAGGTAAACCCCCTATGATCGGCGAAATTTCCCGCAATGAAGTTCGCAGTGCCATAGAAGATAAGCTCTGTGCCAATTTCAGCGTCACCGGCGCTACTGCCAGCAACGAGCAGATTTTCCAGGCCACTGCCATCGTTATCCGCGAGATAATGAGCAGATTTCTTGCCGTGCAGGCACCCTGCCACACGGAAAAAGAGATACATTACATGTCCATGGAATTCCTCATGGGCCGCAGCCTTATGAAGAACGCCTACAACCTTGGTCTGTCCGAGGCTGTCACCGGCGCTCTTGAAGACATGGGCCGCAATGTGTCCGACATTTTTGAAGAGGAGCCCGACGCAGGTCTGGGCAACGGCGGCCTTGGCCGTCTGGCCGCCTGCTATATGGACTCTATGGCCAGCGTCGGCCTCGAAGCCACCGGCTACTCCATCTGCTACGAGCTTGGTATTTTCAAGCAGCGCTTTGCAGACGGCAGACAGACCGAGGTTGCCGACAACTGGCGCAGCGCATCCGAGAGCTGGCTCATCCCCCGCTACGAGGACGCTGTTGAGGTTCGCTTCGGCGGTCAGGTCTCTCCCCACTGGGACAACATGGGCCACTACACCGCAGAGCACACCGGCTACACCGCAGTCATCGCCGTTCCCCGCGACATGCTGATCGCAGGCTACGGCGGCAAGGAGATCAACACTCTCCGTCTCTGGGACGCTGAAAGCCCCAACTCTCTGGACATGTACCTCTTCTCCGAGGGCAAGTACGTCCAGTCCATGGAGCAGCGTACCATGGCCGAGGTCATCACCAAGGTCCTCTACCCCGCTGACGAGCATATCGAAGGCAAGACCCTGCGCCTCAAGCAGCAGTACTTCTTCGTCTCCGCCACCGCTCAGTACATCGTGCGCAAGCACATCAAGAAATGGGGCGACATCAAGTCCTTCGCAAAGCACCACTCCATCCAGATCAACGACACTCACCCCACCCTCATCATCCCCGAGCTGATGCGCATCTTCATGGATGAGTATCACATGGGCTGGGACGAGGCATGGGACATCGTCAAGGAAAGCGTTGCCTACACCAACCACACCGTCATGAGCGAGGCTCTCGAGCGCTGGCCCCAGGATCTGGTGCAGCAGCTGCTGCCCCGCCTGTGGGAGATCATGTGCGAGATCAACCGCCGCTGGTGCGACTATCTGGTCAGCCACTTCGGTCAGGGCGAGAAGGTCGGCCGCAACCTCATCATCCGCGACGGCCAGGTTCACATGGCAAATATGTGCCTTGCCGCCTGCTACAAGGTCAACGGCGTTTCCCGTCTCCACGGCGAGATCCTCAAGGCTGATCTGTTCCGCGAC
Organism: Oscillospiraceae bacterium; assembly: GCA_017549325.1. Next base: position 2,033 of record JAFYVA010000071.1, on the reverse strand, counting down.
ATCTGCGAGATCCGCCCCGAGCGCTTCACCCACGTCACCAACGGTATCGACCACCGCCGCTGGCTCAGCCAGATCAACCCCGGTCTGGACAGCCTCATCTGCGAGCTGCTGGGCGGCGACGGCTACCTTACCGAGCCCGAGCTTCTGGGCGAGCTGAGAAAGTACGCCAACGACGATGCCGTCCGCGCCAGAATTCTGGACATCAAGCACGACAACAAGCTGCGCTTTGCCCAGTTTGCCAAGCGCAACGACAATTTCCGCCTCAACACCGACTCCATCATTGACGTTCAGGTCAAGCGCCTGCACGAGTACAAGCGCCAGCTCCTCTGCGCCATGAGCATCGCTTCCCTCCAGATGCAGATCCATGACAACCCCAAGGCCGATTTCGTGCCCCGCACCTTCGTCTTCGGTGCCAAGGCCGCCGCAGGCTACCGCACCGCAAAGCGCATCATCGAGCTGCTCCTCTCCATGGCAGACGACATCAACAACGATCCTCTCTGCAAGGATAAGCTGCAGGTCTACTTTGTGGAGAACTACCGTGTCTCCGCAGCCGAGGCCATCATCCCCGCCGCTCAGGTCTCCGAGCAGATCTCCACTGCCGGTAAGGAAGCCTCCGGTACCGGCTGCATGAAGCTGATGATGAACGGTGCCGTCACCATCGGTACTCTTGACGGCGCAAACGTCGAGATGTACGAGCGTCTGGGCGACGAGAACATGTTCCTCTTCGGTCTGCACACCGAGGAGATCGCCGAGATGCGCGCCCGTGGCTACTATCCCATGGACATCGCCAACAACGACCCCGAGATCCAGCGTATCTTCAACCGCTTCTCTCAGGGCTTCAGAGACGGCAAGGGCTACTCCGATCTGGTCTCCATGCTGCTCTACGGCGGCGACCAGTACATGCTGATAGCCGACTACCGCTCCTACGCCGACTGCCAGAAGCGCCTCTACAAGAGCATCAGCGACAAGGGCGAGCTTGCCCGCCTTGCCATCATGAACACTGCCGAGTCCGGTGTGTTCGCCGCTGACCGCGCCATCAAAGAGTACGCCAGGAACATATGGAACGCATAAACAATGAACTTATTCACGCCGTCGTGGTCATCGGCGGCGTAAACATGGACATCGGCGGCAGGATAACCAACCGCATGGTCATGCGTGACTCCAACCCCGGTGTCATCTCCGCCCGTCCCGGCGGCGTGGGCAGAAACATTGCCCACAACCTCCGGCTTCTGGGTCTGGATGTGAGTCTTATCGCCGCCATGGGCGGGGATATGTACGCCTCCGCCATCAGGGAGAGCTGCGATGCGCTGGGCATGGATCTTTCCATGGCCCGTGTGCTGCCCGGGGAGCGCTCCTCCACCTATCTTTATGTCACCGACGAGTCCGGCGATATGCAGCTGGGCATTTCCGACATGGATATTACGTCAAAGATAGACCCCGCTTATCTTGAAAGCTGCATGGATGCCATCAACCGCTTTGAGGCCGTGGTGCTGGACGCGAACCTCTCTCCCGAGAGCATTGAGTACATCGCCGCCCACTGTGAAAGACCGCTCTATGCCGATGCTGTGTCCACAGTAAAGGCCATGCGCCTTGTGGGTGTGCTGGATAAGCTGGCCGCTCTCAAGCCCAATACCATTGAGGCACAAGCCCTCACCGGCGAGGCCGATATGGAGAAGGCCGCCCGCATCCTTGTGGAAAAGGGCGTGAAGCGCGTTTTCATAAGCATGGGCGCCAACGGCATCATCGCCGCCGAGGGTGATAAGCTCATCTCTATGCCCTGCGAGACCGGCCCCATCGTCAACACCACCGGTGCCGGTGACTCTGCCACTGCCGCCATCGTCTGGGCAAATATGAATGGCCTCAGCCTTGAGGATACGGCTCTTGCCGCCATCCGCGCCGGTGCCATCACCTGCCGCAGCGAGGACGCCAACTGCGCCGAACTGGCAACCCTGCCCGGGATTATGGGATATTGAAAGATTGAGCAAAAACGCCGCTCATTCCGACGAGCTTCGCAAAACAGTTAAATCCGACCT
>JAFYVA010000070.1 GCA_017549325.1 Oscillospiraceae bacterium | reverse complement strand
TAGACCATGATCTTCTGAGCCTGCTCCTTATCCACACCGTAGGCAAGAGCGGCTGCGGTGGGCTCGTTGATGATGCGCTTGACCTCGAGACCGGCGATCTTACCGGCATCCTTGGTGGCCTGACGCTGGGCATCGGTGAAGTAGGCGGGAACGGTGATGACAGCCTCGGTGACGGTGGTGCCCAGATAGCTCTCGGCATCGGCCTTCAGCTTCTGCAGGATCATGGCGCTGATCTCCTGAGGAGTATAGGCCTTCTCGTCAATGTTGACCTTGTAGTTGGAGCCCATCTCACGCTTGATGGAGGCGATGGTGCGGTCGGGGTTGGTGATGGCCTGACGCTTGGCCACCTGACCCACCATACGCTCGCCGGTCTTGGAAAATGCCACCACGGAGGGGGTAGTACGGTTGCCCTCGGCGTTGGCGATGACGACTGCCTCGCCGCCTTCCATAACGGCGACGCAGGAGTTGGTAGTACCCAGATCGATACCGATAACTTTAGACATAATTGTGTCCTCCTAATTGATTATATAAATTATGTTTTTCTGATTATTTCTGCGTATCAAACGATACGAAATTTACACTCGTGTTCTTGCCTCGTTGGCGAAGCCTTTTTATCATTTTTTGCCGCGACATGTGCGTGGCAAAAAATACTTCTCGCTCTGCGCAGTGTGCGCGCTTCGCGCGTGCGCGGAGCAGAGTGCAAATTTCGAGTAAAAATGGCTCTGCCATTTTTCTCGAGGATCTCTTAGTTTGCCACTTTCACCATGGAAAAACGCAGGACTTTCTCGCCCAGCATGAAGCCCTTCTGGAACACCTCCACAACGGTGCTCTCCTCGATGGCCTCGTCTTCCACGTGCATCACGGCGTTGTGCTTTTCCGGGTCAAAGGGCTTACCCAGCGCCTCGATCTCCGTAACGCCCAGACCTCCCAGCACATCCATGAACTGCTTGGCGATCAGCTCCAGCCCCTGGCGGTGGGCATCACCCTCAGCATACTGTGCCACGCCGCGCTCGAGGTTGTCGTAGACGGACAGAAACTTTTTGATGGTGTCCATCTTGGCATCGCCGTAGATGCCCTCTTTTTCACGCTGGGTGCGCTTGCGGTAGTTGTCATATTCCGCGGCAAGACGCAGGTACTTGTCGTTGAGCTCGGCCGCCGTCTTGGCCACCTGCTCCATCTGCGCCATCTGCTCGGCAGTAAGGGTAAAGTTCATCTCTTCGGCGGTGTTTTCCGCTGCCGTGTTTTCCGCTGCGGTATCTGCCTCAGGGGTTTCCATGTTGTTCTTTTCCTGTTCGCTCACAGTTTCTCGTCCTCCTTGGGGGGTAGTTGTTGTGCTTTGCCGAACATTTTGGTCAAGCTCTCGGCAAAATAGCTCAGCCGCGCTGCCACGGCGGCATAGTCCATTCGCGTGGGGCCCACAACGCCCACAAGACCGCGCATACCATCACCGATATCGTAGCTGGCCACCACCACGCTGCTCTCCTTCAACGCCTCGGAGACATTCTCCGGGCCAATGAGGATCTGCATGGAAGCGTCGCCTGCAGGGATGGGAAGCTGGGCGCTGGAATCGGACATAAAGTGCATCAAATCGTGTGCCTTGTCGATGTCGCGGAACTCCGGCATCTTCAACAGCTGGCTGGTGCCGCCCACATAGACCTGTTTGCGCTCGGTCTCCTCCAGCAGCTCGGCGGCGTAATTCACCGCGCGGTTGAGGAGCAGAAAATTCTCCGGCGAAACCTGATCGGTGAGATTCATCAGCTTCGTGTGCATCTCCACGCGGCTCAGACCCGTGAAGTGGGTGTTCAGCAGCGGCGTGACGCTTTGCAGCGCGCCCTCTGCCAGCGGCAGTTCCAGCGGCAGCAGCGTACTTTTTACGCGGCTGTCGGAGAGCATCACCACAGAGATGACGGAGCTTCCATCCACATCCAGCAGTTCAAAGCGGCGGACGGTAGCCGTCCGGCGATGATCGGTGGCGGCGTAGGTGGGGTAGTCCATGAAGGATGACACCATCTGCCCCGTGCGGGCGATCAGCTGATCGGTGCTGCGCAGCTCCCGCTGCACGGTGGCGCTGATCCGCTCGGCCTCCTCGCCGTCCAGCGTCTTGCGCTCCATCAACTCGTTGACATAGAGGCGGTAGCCCTTTGCCGAAGGGATGCGTCCGGCGCTGGTGTGAGGCTGCTCCAGGTATCCCAGTTCGCTCAGATCTGCCAGCTCGTTACGCACGGTGGCGGAGCTTACCTTCTCCGTCATGCGCTCGGCGATGGCCTTGGACCCCAGAGGTTCGGCGGTGGCAATGTAGCTGTCCACCAGAATCTTCAATATTTCCTTTTTTCTGGCAGTCAGTTCCATAATTATTTCTCCGTTTAGCACTCTTTCTTCCCGAGTGCTAACTCAGTGTACCACCACCGTCAGGGAATGTCAATGAAATAATTGTGAACGTTGGAAACAAAAAGCAAGGCCGCCCCAAGAGAGGCAGCCTTGCAAACAACTTTATTGCGTCAAATGATTTTGGTATACTTCCAACATTTCCGTGGCGATCCAGCCGTTGGAAAATTCTTCATAAGTTGCGCCCTCGCGCAGATTGTACTCGTTCACCGAATAGAAGTTGAACGGGCCAAAGTAATCCCAGCCGCACCAGTTGAGGTCATTGGCATTCGCAGCATCCAGCAGATCATTCAAGTACGCCAAAGTCAGGCCATAGTCTGCAACGGTAGTCACACCAAACTCCTGCAGCATAACCGCCACACCGGTTTCCTCAGAAAAGGCCTTGTACTGTGCAAATTTATCATGGATATATGCACCATCTACAACCCGAAAGAGAATATTTCCTTCATCGGTGATGGTTCCATCCTCATTGATCATAATGTGAGGAGTAGGAATGCGTTCGAAGTCGATTCCTTCCGGCAAAGAATCCGTATTTTCTTCAAACATATACTGTTTCTCGCCTGTAAGGATATACATTCTCGCAAGATTAAACCAATAGATATCTCCAGTTGCATGAAGTCGCAGTACAGTGGCATCCTCCGGCAAGACTACCTCGAATACATTGTCATATCCGCGGAACTCTCCCTCGGTTCCTTCTTCATATAGATAGACGCAGCCATCTTCTCCCACGGCATCATAATCATATTCATTGGAAAAAATCTCTTTTCCATCCGCTGTAAGGGAGATGGTTCCGCCCTTATGAACTTCGTTTACAGTGAATCCCACTTTTGTTCCGGCGGGAAAGCTTCCTTCCATCACAAATTCAGCAGGCTCCACATGGTGTGAAATAAAACCCTTACCTCTGATTACCGGGTACGCGCCGCCGAAATCGAAATAATCGTTTGCGTGGGTCAGTGCATTGGGCTCATAGAAGTGGAACGACTGGGCAACCTGATCTTCCACAAGGGAATATATCGGATTTCCGGCTACGTGCAACGTATCCACGAAAATCAATCTGTCCGGCGTATAAGTACGAATTCGCTCCATAGTGCACCGCATAAAGTCCACATATTGCTCCTCCGTAATGCCCCAGGTGGGTTCGTTCATCAGATTGAAGGACAGCAGACTGCTGGGAACTTCTTTATATCGCTCTGCCAGCATATCCCAGAAGGACAGAAAAATTTCCTGCTCCTCCGGATTTCCCCAGAGGGTATCGTTGGCAGCATCTTCGTCTGTGGTAAAACCAAAACTGGAATGCACATCGACACATACATGTGTGCCAAACGCAGCGCCCCAGGAGATCAGTTCATCCAAGTTTACCAGCTTTTCCAAATGCACCTTGCTGGGATCATCCCAATCAAGGAAAATCCTCGTGTCGAGAGGAACACGGACGAAGTTGAAGCCGAGGTTGGAAATGTTCTCCATATCCTCTCTGCTGAACACCTGCGGCTGACCGTCATATTCCATTCCATATTCCTGCAAATTGGGAACCGTTATACCGTTCCATTTCGGCAGACTGTTCCATGCAGCATCCGGCATTTGTGCAGCCAACTCCAATGTGTCATCGGCAAGCACAGCCGTGCGGGCATCGGCAGAAGACACCTCAACCAAACGCTGATAGTCCTGTACTTCCACCTCACTTCCGCAGCCAACGCACAGGCACAGAAGTAAAAGTACTGATAGAACAACGGCAATTCTTTTCATAGTTCCCTCCTGTTTCTTTAGCTTTTACCGCTCGGGGTCGTAGCCTCGCTTTTCCTCTTTCCGTTCCTTTTTCAGCATGGACTTGCCCATCTGTTGCGGCAGCCAGCCCATCTTGTGAAGGACAGGCAGCAGAGCACGGAGCAGCAGCCACAGCAGCAAAATCTGCACAGGCAGGTAGAGGAGATTCTTCACCGCGCTGGTGGAGAGATAATATATGTAGCCCTTACTATAGAGAATGGCGCTCCACAGTGAGCCGAGGAACACATTCTGAATATTGGTCAACACCTTCACCACGATGATACGCCCCCACGTAATGCGTGCGCGGTAGAAAAAGAGGGCGTAGAAAAAGCAACCCAGCATGGTGGTCAGGGCATAACCGGGGAAATAGGCGTAGCCGCCGCCGGAGACGAAGAAGCTGACGGTATCCTCGGCAAAGGCGAAGATCACCGCCACCACAGGGCCGCACACCAGCGAGCACAGCGCGCGGGCCAGATAGGTGATGCTGAGGCTCAAATTCTCTCCCAGCGGGATCTTGAAGCGGTTGAGGACGAGACAGGCAGCGATCATCAGCGCCGCAAACAGCAGCTTTCGCAAATCTTTCAGCTCAGCGGCAGCATCGCGCCAGTAGCTGCGGGAAAAGGGCGAGGAATACAAAGACATAAAAAAGGCCTCCTTGTTTTGTGCTCTCGGCAGTCCGAGCAAGTCGGATCAGCCGCACAACAAGGAGGGTGTCGGATATCACGCCGTGCCTGCCATGCGGCAGCGGGATGCGGGGCCGGTACTGTGATGGCTCTTCTTTCAGCGGACAACTCCCCGTCCCGCCGACACTTGACACACAGGCCCCTACTCTGCCTCAGACAAGGACAGTATAAACCTATCGGAGACATTATGCAAGATAAAAAAGAGAGCCGCGACGGCTCTCTTTTCCTTTTAATGTCTTTCTCTTACTGTCTTGAACGCTTCCTCGGCGATATCGACGGTCTCTGCGATATCCGCGTCGGTGAGAGCGGCGTTGATGAAGTGGTTATGGTGATTGGTAAAGAACACGCCCCTCTTGACGCACTCCGCGATCCATTCCTGATGGAGCATCAGCGTGGGGTCGT
>JAFYVA010000069.1 GCA_017549325.1 Oscillospiraceae bacterium | reverse complement strand
CTGGCCGCCGACGAATGCTTCGTCGCAGGTGTAGTGAGTAGCAGCGTGGCCGAGCTCATCGGCGTCAGCATAGTCGGTATCGTCGGAGTCATCATCGGGGGTGTCATTATCATCGAAATAGACACCTTCATCAGCCATGATGTACAGATCGTCGATGTCCTTATCGCCGTTGTAGCAGATCAGGATCTCAGCGGTTGCGGGGGAGTTTGCGGGGATGCCGAGGTCGACCAGCAGGTCGCAGTAGTCAACCTGAGTGGTGTACTCAGCAACGGAAGCATCCTCGTAGAAGCCGATCACGCTGCCCTTGTAGGACCAGCGGTCACCGGGGTTGCCCCAAACGTCTTCAGCAGCGCCGTCGAAGGTCAGGCGGCCGCCGTAGGTGGACCACACGCTGGTGGTGGTGTTCACAGCGCCGGTGACAGAGGTCTTGCCATCAACACCGAGGGTAACGACCTTGCCGTTGATGACATAGGAGCCGTTGTTGTTGATATCGGTGGTACCGTACACGACATAAGTGGTCTCCAGGGTAGCCAGAGCCATGCGAGCTGCTTCCTCACGGATGCAAGCTGCAGCGGACTCAGCGCCGGTGAAGATGTTCTTAGCGATAGCGTCACGGTAGACGCTCTTCTGCCAGCCAGCGCCAACGTAGCCCTGGAGCTCAGCGTCGTAACCGATAGCGGTCAGCAGCATCTTACCGAATGCATACTCGGTCAGAGTGTCGTAGGGACCGAACTTGCCGTTGCCGTAACCGCCAACGATGCCGTTAGCAGCTGCCCACTCGATGTAGGGAGCCAGGCCGACGGAGTCGGTGACGTCTTCGAACACGGTGTAGGTAGCGGTCAGCTTGTCAGCAGCAGACTGACCAAGCATCAGGTAAGCAACGATCTTAGCGCCAGCACCGCGGGTCAGCTTACCAGCGGGGTTGAACTTGCCGTTGTTACCGGTCAGAACGCCGATAGCGTTCAGGACTTCAACTGCTTCAGCGTTGGTGATGTCAGCATCATCAGCGAAGCCAGTTGCAGCACCAGCGCTGACGGTGACCAGGGACATGGTCATCACCAGAGCCAGAACCAATGCAAGGAACTTTCTCATTATAATATCCTCCTATAAATAAATAGGGGGAGAAAGCTCTGCTTTTGCTTAATCGGGTTTGCGGTAGGGTTCGCCGGATTTTTCCAGCGCATAGATCAGCCGAACCAGTTTTTTGGCGGCGTGAGAGATGGCTACATTATAATGTTTGCCCTCGGTACGCTTTTTGGCAAGGTATGCCGCAAAGGTAGGATCCCAGTGGCAGACATATTTGGTGGCGTTGTAAATGGCATAGCGCAGATAGCGGGAACCGCGTTTCTCCATGTGAGAATGGGTGCAGACCATCTGACCGGATTGATAGGTGGAGGGGGACATGCCCGCGTAGGCCAGAATCTTATCCGGGGAACTGAACATGGAAAAATCTCCGACTTCTGCCAGGATCATGGCGGCTAATCGAGTGCCGATGCCGGGGATGGTGGTCATGGGGGAGTGAAGATCCTTCATAAAATCGTTGATCGCCGTCTCCACCTCGGTGATTTCGGAGTCCAGCACCTGAATGAGTTGGATGGTGTGCTTCAGCTCCAAGGATTTGGCGGGCATACATCTGCCGACAGAGGCTTTTGCGGCATCCTGAATGAGCGATGCTTTTTCCTGCGTGTATTTTCCGTTGGAGGAGTTATGGATCAGATCGGTCAGGTGGGACAAGGGGGCATCGGCGATATAGGCGGCACCCGGAAACTCCACCAAAAGGGCATAAACAGAGGCGATGTGCAGCGATGGCACCAGCTTTTCCAGTTCGGGGAAAAGGATCGTGACCAGACGGGAGACGGACTGTTTCAGCTTTGCCCGCTCGCGGACCTTGTCGAAGCGGTATCTCGTGAGGGATTTGAGACCCTCGTTTTTGAACTTTTCTTCCGCATAGGGCTTCAGCTGCACATCGGACAGCAGCATGGCGGCGATGGTGCGGGCATCGATGCGGTCTGTTTTGGTCTTGCGGAGACTCAGGCTCTTTCGATAGAGATTGGTATGCAGGGGATTGATCACATAGGTCGGAAGACCGCTGTCCAGCAAAAAACCGAGGATGTTGTTGCTGAAATGTCCGGTGGCTTCCAATCCCACCTTCACGGAATCCGCAGGCGGCTTGCAGCGCTGGATGGTCTGCAGAAGGGTATGGAACCCCTCGGTGTTGTTGGGGATGGTGAAAACATCCGCCAGAACTTCGCCCTCTGAACTGAGAATGAAACAATCGTGCTTATATTTGGCAACGTCAATGCCCACGCAAATCATAACGGCCCTCCCGTGTGTCGCATACTGACTGCGGTACTGTAAGGGGCTGTGGTCGGAACCTATAAATAACCATCGTGTGGTAGGAGGATACAAACCAATCCACAGCCCCTTATAGCTGAAATGAAATCAATCGGTGATGTCTGATCGTTGAGTTTTTCGATTTCCGTAAGGATTTTAATTAGAATTATGGCACACGCTTAAATTTCAGGCAATAACAAAAGTCCCACCCCGGCGGGTGGGACTTTGTCATTCGGTTTCAGCCGCGAGGGCGGCATTGTAAAGTTCGTTTTTGGGGAAACCCGTCTCTTCGGCTGCCTGTTTCACGGCTTCCTTCATGCGAAGGCCGCCCTCCCGCAGGGTCAGCACTCTTGCCACGGCGTCTTCCATGGTCAGACCGATCTCTTCCTCCGCATCGGGGGCGCCGCAGACGATCAGCACATATTCGCCGCGGGGATTGTGCTCTTCGTAGTGTGCGATGGCTTCGCCCACGGTGCAGCGCATGGTCTCCTCGTGCAGCTTGGTCAGCTCGCGGGAGAGGGTGATGGGGCGGTCGGCACCGAAGGTCTCGGCAAAATCCTTGAGAGTTGCGGGGAGTTTATGGGGCGCTTCGTGGAAGATCATGGTGCGTTTCTCGTTTTTGAGAGACTGCAGATGCTCCCGACGGCTCTTTTTGTTCATGGAGAGGAAACCCTCGAAGGTGAAGCGGCCTGTGGGGAGACCGGAGACGGCCAAAGCTGCGATGGCGGCGCAGCAGCCGGGGATGGCCTGCACCTCCACGCCGCTCTCGGCGCAAAGCCGCACAAGTCCCTCGCCGGGGTCGCTGATGGCGGGCATGCCGGCATCGGTCACAAGGGCGCAGTTTTCGCCGGAAAGCAGGCGCTGCACGATGGCGGGGCCTGCGCTTGCCTGATTATGCTCGTGATAGCTGATCAGCTGCTTTTTGATGCCGAAATGGTTCAGCAGCTTCAGTGAAACACGGGTATCCTCCGCGGCGATGAAGTCCACCTGCTGCAGAGTGTCCACAGCGCGGGGGCTGAAATCGCCGAGGTTGCCGATGGGGGTTGCCACCAAATACAGAATGCCGCTCATAGCTCTTGCTCCTGTCTGAAATAAATTCGCTGTAATTCGGGCGTTTCGCCATTGTCTGTGCCGTGAAGCACAAGGGTGGGTTCGGTGATGAGCCCGCTTTTTCCACCGCGTACCGCTTCCACCAGCAAAATGGAGGGGGCGGAATCTGCCCTGTGCTGGGCAAGACGCAGGCGCTTGGGTTCCAGTCCGTGTTCCCGCAGAGTGCAGAGCACATCCGTCAAACGCTCCGCACGGTGTACCATGGCGAAGCGGCCGCCCCAGCGGAGCAGATACTTTGCGGCGTTTGCCACATCTGCAAGGGTGCAGCTGTCTTCCGTGCGGGCGGTGCGGAGGGAATCGCTCTGGGGAGTCTGTCCCGCAGCGGGGGAGTAGTAGGGCGGGTTGCTCACCACATAGTCCATGCTGCCGGCAGGGGGGAGGATCTTGCGGTCCTTCAGATCGCCGTGATGGAAGCTGCAGCGGTCGAGAAGTCCGCTTTCGCGGAAGCTCTTTTCCGCAAGGGTGATGGAGCGCTCCTGCAGCTCGACGTTGGCAAGGGTCAGTTCGCTCTGCCGCGCAAAGAGCAGCAGACCCAGCAGGCCTGTTCCTGCGCCGAGGTCGCAGACCTTGTCGCCCTTGCGGGGGGCGGCGAAATCGCCCAGCAGGAAAGAATCGGTGCCGGGCTTGAAAAGGTCGGGATGATAATACAGGGAAAATCGACCGCCGCAAACGGCCTCATGCAGTTCCATTTCATCCCCTCCTTCGTGTGATCGCATCTATTCTACTAAAAAAAGAGAAGTG